>JBIIJX010000029.1:0-16395 GCA_044233495.1 Candidatus Nanopelagicales bacterium | reverse complement strand
CACTCACGGCATCTCCGGCCACCACGACGGTGACGCCAGGGGCGAGCGCATCGGCATCCAGGGCACGGGAGAGAGCCAGCGGGGTGAGCACAGCATGAGAGGCATCACGGGCGACGGGCACGACGCGCGCACCCAGCGAGGCAGCGTGCACCGCGGCGAACAGGTTCATCGTGGCGGTGAACGGACCCGGGATCCAGACGGACGAGGTCGGCTGGAACTCCGCCAGTGCGGTCACCGTGTCGAACGACGTCACCCAGGACGACGTCGTGCGCACGACGGTCCTCGGACGACTCGTGGTGCCCGACGTGCGCAGTGCCACGAGTCGTGATTCCCCGTGAGCCCGCCAGAAGGCAGCGACGGGATCGGGCGAGCTGACGAGGTCGACAGGCTCAGGTGCTGGGGGCATCCACGGCCTCAGCCGTGCGGCGCCTGACCTTGAGCAGGCCGGGATAGGCGGCATGGACGGGCTTGGCGATGAGGGCCGCCAGGACAGCCTTCACGACATCACCGGGGACGAACACGACGGTCGCCACGAAGGCCGCGCTCAGGGTCAGGTCGCCCACGAGCATGATGCCCGCGAGGCCGAAGACGTACATCACGAGGATGCCGCCGATGATGTTGAAGGCGATGCCCCACGGGATGCTGTAGGGGGCGCCGCGGCGCTGGGTCAGCCAGCCGATGACGAGGGCCGCGGCCACCCAGCCGATGAAGAAGCCGACGCTGGGGCTGGCGAAGACGCCCAGGCCGCCACGACCACCCGCGATGAGTGGCAGGCCGATCGCCACGAGCACGAAGAACAGCAGCACCGACGCTGCTGCCTTGCGGGCACCGAGCACCGCACCGGCGAGCATCACTCCCAGGGTCTGCAGGGTGATGGGCACGGGCAGGCCGGGCAGCGGTAGGGCCGGCAGCAGCCCCAGGACCGCGATGATTCCCGTGAAGATCGCGACATGAGCCAGCCCGCGCACCCCACTCGCTCTCCCGGCTCCGCTGCTGCCTGACTCCGCCCCCGTGGTTCCTGGTTCGGCCATGCCCGGAGCGTAGCGACCCGCATGTCAGGCCAGTGGCGGCCTACCGGAACACCGGCATGACCTCCTCCGCCAGCAGGCGTGCCGACTCCAGGGTCTGCTCTCGAGAGACGAAGGGCAGTTGCATCCACGAGACGAGCTCGGTCATGCCAACCTCGTCCCGCAGCTGGGTGATCCGCTCGATCGCCTCATCCGGCGAGCCGATGATGTAGCGCTGCTTGAACGTCTCGAAGTCCACCGACGCGGCGTCGCTGACCACGGTGCCGTCGTCCGCGGTCAGCACGCGCTCCCCCTCGGCCGACTTGCGTCCGTAGAGCTCGCGGAAGAGATGTGTCACCCCCGGGGCAGCGGCTTGGACGGCCGCCTCAGGGGATCGCGCGAGGTATACGCCACGCCCGATCGGCCTCTCGGTCGGCGCGAACCCCACCTGAGCACAGGCGGCGGCATAGGCGTCGAAGTGCTGGACGAGCTCGGGCACCGTGTGCCGGGGTGAGCCGACCAGGAGGGCGTTGCGCTGAGCCGCCCGCTCCATCATGCGCGGACCGGAGACGCCGTACCACAGCGGCGGATGCGGCGACTGCACCGGACGGGGCGTCAGGCGGGTGGGCGGAACGCTGAAGAACTCCCCCTGGTAGTCGAAGGTCTCCTGCGTCCACGCAAGCTGAAGGATGTCGACGACCTCCTCGAATCGGCGCGCCCGGCCCTCGTAGGGGACCATCAGTCCGGCGAACTCCTCGGTGACGTAGCCGGGAGCCAGGCCGAGGGTCAGGCGCCCGCCGCACAGGTTGTCCAGCACTGCGGTGTCCTCTGCCAGTTTCACCGGGTTGTACAAGGTGGCCAGGAGGATGTCCGTGGCCAGCCTGATGCGATCGGTGACGGACGAGATCGCCGCCAGTGCCATGAGCGGGGACGGATTCCAGCCGTCTCTTTGGAAGTGATGCTCGAGCACATGGATGCCGTCGAAGCCCATCGCCTCCAGTTCCGGGGCCATCTCGACCATGTCCCGGGCCATCTCGGCCCAGGACAGGGAGCCCTCCGGCGGTGCGATGATGCTGAAGGAGATCGCGAACTTCATCGGGCCCTCCTCGGGGCAGACGACGTCGGGGGTCGACTGCAAGGTCGACGTGGGTGCCAGCCGTTGCGACGCACGCCATTGTGGCGGAAGACGGTGATGGTGGCGCCCGGACGCCTTTCCCGGCTACATTCCCGATGCGATCCCTACAGGAGGAATGATGCGACGCATCTCCCTGGCCGTGATGGCGACTGCTCTGGTGCTGATCCTCGGTTCGGCCACTGCCCAGGCGGCACCGGCGGAGAAGGAGCCCGGCGAGGGCAAGGACCTCTACGAGAAGGACTTCACCGGCCAGCGGCTCGTGGGTGCCAATTTTGACGACGCCTACCTCACAGGTGCGAACTTCAACGGAGTGTCGCTGGGGAAGGCGAAGATGAACTGGGTGATCGCCTCCGGTGCCACATTCGTCAAGGCGCGCATGCAGCGCGTGACGATGACCAACTCCGTCCTCGATGGAACGGACTTCACGAGCGCCGACCTCCGCCGGGCCAGCCTCCAGAGCTCCGCCGGCGAATTCCCGAAGATGGCACGTGCGAACCTCAGCGGCGCCAACCTGTCGAACGTCTACTTCCTCGGCCCGGAGATGGAGGGAGCCACGCTGGTCAAGGCCAACCTCACCGGCGCCGAGCTGCCGGAGGCCCAACTCATGGGGGCTGACCTGACCGGGGCAAACCTGACCAACGCCGACCTGCGCTACGCCGACCTCACCGGGGCGACTCTGACCGGCGCCCGGCTCACCGGTGCCCGGCTCGGCGATGCCAAGATCAACGGGCGCACCTGCGCGGCAGACTCCGTCGGCGCCTGCCGGTGACATCGGCCGGAGGCTGGGGCAACTACTCCTGGCTCAGACCCCCTGCTCGCTGGGAGGTCACATCCGCCGGCGTGCTCACCTGGGACACCAGGGCGCAGAGTGACTTCTGGCGCCACACCGGCGGTGTCGTCGGTGCTGACGACGGCGACGCCTTCCTCGCCGCAACGAGCGGCGATTTCTCAGCGAGCATGCACCTGAGCACCTCGTTCGACTCCTCATACGACCAGTGCGGTCTCCTGGTGCGGGCCGACGCGCAGAACTGGCTCAAGGTCGGCGTCGAGTGGGACGAACGTCCATGGTTCAGTGCCGTGGAGACGCGCGGGTTCAGCGACTGGTCCAAGCAGGCGACGCCGGACGGATCGGCGACGTTCACCGTGTGGCGGACTGGCGACACCGTGCGAGTCGGCCTGTCCGTCCAGGACTCGCAGCACCTCGTGCGCGAGTTGGTGTTCGACGGACCAGTCACCGTCGGGCCGTACTCCTGCGCACCCAAGGGCCTGGGATTCCCCGTGACGGTCACCCGTATCGCCGAACCGGACGGATCCGTGGTGTTCGACGCACACGCAGGCGGATCACCGGATTCCCGACGTGAGTGACCGCGCCCAGAAGTCGGGCAATCCCGGGACGGTGTCCCGGCGGGCCACCTAGCATGCGAGCAGGACCTACCCCGAGAGGACATCCTGTGCCGCTGGTGCATATCGAGTGGTTTCCCGGTCGCACTCTCGACCAGAAGCGCGAGGTGATGGAGGTCCTCACGCGCGAGCTGAGTCGCATCGGCGAGTGCCGCCCCGAGACGATCACGGTGATCTTCACCGAGGTGAGCCGGGAGAACTGGGGCCGCAACGGGAGCCTGTTCGCCGATCACTACGAGTACGAGAACGAGGACCCGTTGACGTGACGGCCGTCACGAGTCACCAGCAAAGCACGGGGATCCTCGAGGCACGCATCCATCGGCCGGCGACCGTCGACGAGGCCGTGCGCACCCTGCATGAGCATCCGCATGCCCAGTACGTGGCCGGTGCCACCTGGCTGATGCGCTCGCCTCTGCGTCACGAGTCCGTCGCCGGCGACCTCATCCTCCTGTCGGGCATCGCAGGACTCAGGGACATCGAGCCGGGCGATCCGGTCACATTCGGGTCGATGGTCACCCTCGAGCGGGCCGCCCGGGCCGTGACCGGCATGGCCGACCTCACCGCCCTGCACGAGGCCTGCCGCGCCGCTGCAACCCCGGCTCTCCGCCGCATGATCACTCTCGGCGGCAGCGTGTCGGCCACCGCCTTCCACGCATCCGACATCGTGCCCGCCCTGCTGTGCCTGGACGCGGAGGTCGTGGCCGATCGCGGGCTCGTGACCCGGATCCGACTGCCGCGCAGCTCCCGGGTCAGCTGCCACGAGAGGCTGACCTGGCGCAGTGGGGGCGAGTACTCGATCGCAACGGTCTCCATCAGCATGGACCGCACGATGCAGGACTTCCGTGTCGCCCTGGGATCGGTGGAGTCGGCACCACGTCGATGGGCATCCGTCGAGCGCGAGCTGTCCGGCCGTGACTTCACCCCGCGGGAGGCCGCTGATGTGGTCCTCGACCACCTTTCTGAGCTGAGCCCTGTGCCGGCCCCGGGAATCCCCGCGGCCTACCGGCTCGACGTCCTGCCGACGGTCATGGAGCGAGCAGTCGGGCGGCTGCCGTGAAGCCCACCATGATCGAGATGACGGTCAACGCGGACCCCCGCTACGTGCCATGCGCCGGGCTCGTTTCACTGGCCTCGGTCCTGCGCGACGAGCTGCACCTCACCAGCGTCAAGGTCGGGTGCGCCGAGGGCTACTGCGGTTCGTGCACCGTCCGGGTGGACGGTGAGCCGGTGCTCGCCTGCCTCATGCCGGCGATCATGTGCGACGGCCGCTCGGTACAGACCCTCGACGAGCCGAGCGACCTGTCGGGACTGCAGTCCGCCCTGCAGCAGGAACTGTGCGACAGCGACGCCGTCCAGTGCGGCATGTGCATCCCCGGCATCGTCACACTCGCGTCCTCGCTGATCGCCCAGGGTGAGATCCTCACGGCGGAGGATGTCCCGGAGGCCCTGGTCGGCAGCATCTGCCGGTGCTCCGGCTACACGCGCATCGTCGACGCCATCGCGCGCGTGGCCGAGAAGGGAGGGCAGTCATGACGGCGCTGGGAGTCAGCATGCGACGCCGCGACGCCGCGGACAAGGCATCCGGACGCACGGTGTACGCATCGGACGTGATCAGGCCACGCATGCTCGTGGCGGGTCTTCTGCGCTCCCCCATCGCACGTGGCCGCATCGTCCGGCTCGACCTCGACGCCGCTCGGGCCATTCCCGGGGTGAGGGCCGTACTGGGAGCAGAGTCGTTTCCCGGCCTCTACGGCGTGGGCATCGCCGATCACCGCTGGATCGCCGATGGCGAGGTGCGGTACGTGGGCGAGCCGATCGCGGCAATCGCCGCCGACTCGGCTTCCGTGCTCGAGCAGGCGATCGCCGCGATCGTCGTGGAGTTCGAGCCCCTCGCACCGGTCGTGACCATGGCACAGGCCCTCGAACCGGACGCCCCGCTGCTGCATCCCGACTGGCCGGACTACTCCGTCCTCGTCGATGTGGACGTCGAGCGCGGCGGCAATGTGGCCTGGCAGGCGACCGTCCTGCGCGGAGACGTCGATGCCGCCTTCGCGCGACCGGATGTGCGCATCGTGGAGACCCATGTCCGAGTGGGCCGGCAGAACCAGGCATCGCTCGAGCCTCGAGCCTGCGTGGCGACCTACCAGGACGGTCGATTCGTCATCGAGACCTCGACGCAGGTGCCCTGGGCGGTGCGCAATTGGACCGGGACGATCCTCGGGGTGGATCCGTCTCAAGTCCGCGTCATCGTCCCTCCCGTGGGAGGGGGCTTCGGGATGAAGTTCGAGGTCAGCCTGGAGCCCTACGCCGCCGCGCTGGCTCGCGCCACCGGGCAACCCGTGCGGCTCGTCAACACCCGCGCTGACGAGATGGCGACAGCCCTGTGTCGCGAGAACGCAGAGATCCGACTGCGCTCGGCCATCACGCCGGACGGTCGCATCGCCGCCCGCGAGGGCGTCGTGCTCATGGACTGCGGTGCGTACAGCGGAGAGCAACCCTTCCTGACGACGATGACAGCGCACACTCTCTTCGGCAATTACGAGCTCGAGTCGGCACGGCTGGTGTCACAGGCGGTCTACACGAACACTGCCCCCACAGGAGCCTTCCGTGCGTGCAACGGCACCTACTCGACCTTCGCGCTCGAGCGGCACACCGACGAGATCTGCACGCAACTGGGGCTGGACCCCGAGGAGTTCCGGACCCGCAACGTCCTGCGCGACGGCAGCCTGGGCTCGACCGGGCAGGTGTTCGACGGCAACGTCCACAACGAGCTCCTGGAGGCCCTCGCTCAGATGCGCCCCGCAGAGCCCCCGTCCGCGCCACCGGGCTGGCTGACCGGCCGGGGCATGGCGGTGGGCACCTGGTTCGTCTTCGTCGGGCCATCGGCCGCGACGATCAACCTCAATACGGACGGGAGTGCGACCCTGGTGACCGCGGGAGTGGAGATCGGTTCCGGGTCGACGGTGCAGGCCATCCCGCAGATCGTCGCGGCCACCCTGGGCATCCCTCCAGAGTCGGTGGTGGTGATGCAGGCCGACACCGATGCCTCCGGGTACGACGTGGGCGTCGGCGGAGGTCGCAACACGGTCTCGCTCGGGGCGGCGGCGCAGGAGGCGGCCATCGACGTCCGGACCAAGCTGCTCGATGCTGCGGCCGAGCTGATGGAAGTCTCGGCTCGCGACCTCGAGATCCGCGACGGCGTCATCGCCGTGGTCGGCGATCCGCAGATGTCCCGCACCGTTGCGCAGGTCGCGACGTACGCGCAGGGCCGTCACGGCCCCCTGATCGGCAACGGCGCCTTCACCGCCCTCGGCACCGAGTGCCTGCCCGGATGCGCCGCCGGCCACATGATCGATGCCCTCGACATCCCGATCTTCACCGTCCACGAGTGCGACGTCGCCGTGGATCCGGCGACGGGCGTGGTGCGCATCCTCGACTACCGGGTCGCCCAGGACGTGGGACGCGCCATCAACCCGGATGCCATTCGCGGACAGATCCAGGGCGGTGTCGCCCAGGGCCTCGGCTACGCGCTCATGGAGGAGATCACCATCGACACCGAGGGCCGGATCGAGCAGAGCGGCTTCGGCGACTACCGGCTGCCCCTGGCCGGTGACGTGCCGACGGTGCGGAGTGTTCTCCATGAGGGGGCACCGTCCTACGGGCCGTTCGGCGCGAAGGGTGCCGGGGAGATCCCGATCATGAATGTCGCGGCAGCTGTCGGCAACGCCCTCGCCGCTGCCATCGGCGCCCCCATCGATGAGCTGCCCATGACACCTCCGCGGGTGCTCGCAGCCATGCGGGGCTCCTACGCAGGATTCACCCTCGACCATCTCCGTGCGCCCTGGGCCACCTATCCCGTCGGCGACCTGGCCCGCCAGCACTCGGCTGGCGCGACCTCGGCCACGTAGCCACCGGACGTCACGGCGTTTCCCGGCCGCCGGTGACACGTCGAACGCCGGGCTGGCGGCGGACGACGGCTGGTCGCGCTGCCCGGCCGCTTCTCGGGATACCGTCGGCTGGTGACCCGGGGCTCAGGCAGCAGGCCGATGCGCGCGGTGCACTGCCTCGGCCTCGCGGTGCTGCTGGCCCTCCTGGGGGCAACACCCGCAGTGGCGGCGCCCGCGTGGCAGGACATCGGGCGATCCCGCGAGGGCACCGCCATACGCGCGCTCGTGCTCGGGGATCCCGACGCGGATGTCCGCGTGGTGGTCCTCGGCCTGATGCACGGAGACGAGCCAGCTGGCCGGCGTGTCGTGGCGCACCTGCAGCGGCAGGAGCCGCCTCCGGGCACCGCCATCTGGCTGGTGCCGTCCATGAACCCGGACGGCCACGCCCGCGGCACTCGCACCAACGCCCGGGGAGTCGACCTGAACCGCAACTTCCCGACGCAGTGGCGGTCTCAGGGCTCCGGCACCACTCAGTGGTCCGGACCGCGCGCCGCCAGCGAGCCGGAGACACGAGCCATGATGGACTTCCTCGCCGCCGTCCGCCCCACCGCGATCCTGTCGTTCCACCAGCCGTTCGACGTGGTCGACATCACGCATGCGCCGGCGCGCGAGGCCGGCCGACGTTTGGCGCAATGGATGGGGGTGCCGGCACGCAGCGTCGGTTGCGCCGGTCCGTGTCGCGGAACCCTGACCGAGTGGGCGACCGCGGAACTCGACTCGATCGCGATCACGGTGGAGCTCGCCTCCGTGGCAACGCGTGCTGATATCGACCGCGCCTCGTCGGCCACCATGCGCCTGGCCCGTTGGCTGGAGGACGACTCACGGTCGTGAGGCGGGCGCCGTAGGGAGCGCCACCTGAGCGGATGAACATGAGTCCAGTGCCCGTGCAGCCTGAGGAGGATTGAGCGGCCCCTGCCTGCGGGGCGCCCCGACGGCCGGACCACCGGCCACGAGGAGCTCATCCTCCTGACGCACGGGCCTCCCCAGTGGCACCATTCGGGCATGCGACGCGTTCTCGATGCGGGAGCAAGCTGGCGCCAGGTCACGATTCCCGGTTACGAGACACCGTTCCGCACCACTGACGGGGCCCTGTGCTGGCCCACCCCCACCATCTCCTTCGGCGGACCGGGCAACAGCACCACCTAGGTGAGCACCTGGAGCGGACCGGGCTCCATGGACGCCAATCGCTGGATGTCGTGGTCGGGGTTGGGTGCGGGCGTAGCCTCCACCAGCGATCGCGGCGCCACGTGGCGCACGTGGGCGGCGACCCGGGTCAACGCTTTCGGCACGAGTTTCGCCGTTGATCCCATGAACCCCAAGGTCTGGTACTGGGGGCATGGGACTCAGCTCGGTGGCTTCTCCGATGCACTGGGAGGTGAGCGTTTCGCGGCCGGTGCGCCACAGGGCCGCCGCGTGACGAGTTGCCCCACCCCAGTCAACTGGAATTCGCTAGCATCCTTTCGTCTCGGCGGGGAAACCGGACCGCGTGCACGGATCGATCATCACCTGACTCACTGGACTTGGGGGAACCCGCGATGAAGCGTCTCCTGCTGGTATTCGTCACACTGGCGGTCACGATCTCCTTGGCAGCCACACCCTCGATGGCCGCTGCCAAGTCGACCGTCGGCCTGGCGCCGCAAGCCCCCTCGGACCCCTCGGCCATCTACGTGCCGGCCGACGACCTTGCGAAGACGCTTCGGGACAAGATGCCGTTCATCAGCTCGGAGCCAGCGCTGGTCGGGAACAATCTCATCTGGGACGTCGATATCGCGCCGATGCGCCTGAAGGCGAAGAAGGGTGTCACGCTCCTCGATCGGGTCGGGGGCACCGTCTTCGTCAGTCGTGCCGGGGTGGACATCAGGCGGTTGACCAAGGGCAACGCGAAGTCGCGGCTCACGCTGACCAAGGTCGTCCCCTCACGGGTCATCACAAAGGCCGGTCCCCAGCAGTTCCAGATCACGTTGCCCGCCAACCTCGCACGCGAACTGCGCGCCCTCCCGTCGTCCGCGTGGGCGAGTCGAGTTGGCGTCGTCATGTGGAATGACAAGGACACGAACCCCGCAATTCGAGGCTACGACCGCCGGCAGCTCACCAGCACCACCCTGCCCTCGGCGATCTCTGACTACTTGGCGAGCAGGCGCTCGTCAGCACCACAGAACCAGGAGCTGTCCTCCACCCAGACCAACACCCCCGGCACCATCGTGGTCTACAACGGTTCGCCCTTCAATCTCGCGATCGATGTGAGCACCGTCCAGTGCAACATGAGTCCCTGGTTCCTCGGAAACGTGCCTACTTCGGTCACGGCGAACAGCAGTGTTGAGTGGTTCAACATCGGCTCCATCGCAGGCTACTGGTACTACATGACGAATCAGAGCTACGTCCAGGCCAGCGCGGAGCAGCCCGGTGAGATCGTGGGCAAGCAGGCTGAGAGCAGCCTTGAGGAGGGCGCGCTCGTGAAGTACATCACGGGCGACTTCTCGAAGGGCCTGAATGCATTCCTGAGGTCCTTCGCGGGTGGGCTGGTGATCAAGGGTGTACTGGGCGCCATCGCAAGCTTCAAGAAGGAGGCCCAGGCCTGCACAAATGCCGGTACTGCCATGACCCTCGCCTGGTCGAATCTGAGTCTCGGAACGGGCCAGACGGATGGCAATGTCAACTACTGGGTGCCGAGCTTCAATCAGACGTCGAACATGGTGGGAGTCCCGCCCGTCTCACTGCCCACCGTCGCGCCGGGATCACCTCTCACTGGCTACAACGCCACGAGCCAGAACGGCCTCGCCGTCGCGCCTTCGGTGCTCCAGCGCGAACTCGGTCTGGGTGGTTCCGTAACGCTCACCACACTGAACAGCAATCAGAAGAACGGCAACTACATCGGCTTCTGGTGCAACTTCACCAACCAGCAGATCGGCAATCCCAACTCGACGACCCCCACCTCCCAGTACGGCTCAACCTCTCTGGGAGGCGGCACGACGGCCGCCTGGGGTCCCTGCAATGCGACGAGTGTCAACACCGACGCCGACTACAACGCCTCGAACTACAACTTCAGCGGCCCCGGTTCGGATCTGGAGAACGAAGGCTTCACCTTCCTCATCGGATACTCGACGACGAGCTACAACACCGCGGGCCCACATCCGGCCATCGCGCAGCCGACGACATCGACATCCTCCCAGGGGTGCATCGCCTCGGCTGCTCCCTGTGCCTTCCTCACCCCTGAGACGAGCACTCAGCCGGCTTCAATCGGCTGTACGCCCGGAACGTGGAACATGCTCACTCCCTGGAATGCAACGAGTTCGACAATGAATCTCTCCAGCCCGCCAAGCGCCTACAACGCCGACAGCCAGCTCAACATGCAGCTGGCATTCACGGGGGTGACAGCCAGCGGCACCCCTGTCACCTACTTCGCTCCGACGAATCTCGGCGGGAGTGTCACGAGCTCCTTCTCACCGTCAACTATCAACCTCTGGCAGCTGTCCCCCGCCAATCTTGCCGCCGTTCAGAATGTCCTCGGCGGACCCGGTGGATACGTCACTGAGTGGATGTGCGTCATGACGGCCGCAACGACCATTCCCAGCGGGATCCCTCCGACGTCGACGGCGATGAACCTGGGCTGGTACGGCGTGCCCGTGATCGTGCCGTTGGCCAACCCCGCCGGCAACATCCTCTCCCCGCCAGCGTAGGGGCGCGGCCCGGACTCCTACGAGTGGGCAGGTGCACTCGACGCCCGGCTCTTCGGTTGGACACTGGGCTTCGACGCGGCCCTTGCACGTGTACTCGATCCCGCCGTGTCGGCCAGCGCGACGACAGCCGACGATGTCCGCTGCCGCAGACGCACCCGGGAGCAGGGGCCTGAGCCTCAGCAGCGCCAGGAGTCAGGCATGCGGCTACTCCGGAGGGGCGTCGTCGGGGGGCGACTCTCCCGGCTGACGAGAGGCTCGCCATCCTCGATCCCCTCGATCGACCGACTCAGGGGCAGGACTCGCCGTCGAACGGCGTCGACGAACGACCGCGATGCCCACGACCGTGATCAGGGCGAGAATGAGCATGGCCAGCATGACCAGCAGTACGGTCACCGGCGTCCCCACCCCGGTCGTCGCACGACTCTCGGATGTCGACGGGCCGGAAACCGGGTCGTCCTGTGCCGCCGGGGGCACTGGTTCTGGGGTGGCACCAGACTGGGTCCCCTCCGACTCATCGATGACACGCACGCCGATGGACACGGTAAGCAGTTCGCCCTTCGCGCTGCGGCCGTCGAGCTTCACGTTGTGCTCGCCGACCTCGATCGTCGACGGCACCCGGAACTCCACATTGATGCTTCCGGCTTCATCCGCCTTCGTGCTTCCCAGTCGCGTTGGCGTGGAGTAGATCCACACATCCACGACCGAACCCGGAGCAAAGCCGGAGCCTGTGACTCGGAGCACCGCGCCGTGCCGAACGACGAGTGATCCATCGGCATCGACGGCCACCAGCTCACCGTCTGCCTCCACGGATGCGAGTGAGACCTGCACCTGTTGAGGCAGGGTGACGACGACCGTGACATCGGCGACGATCTCGACGATCGCCTCCTGAGCGACTCCCTCGACCACGGCCGCGACCTCGCCCGGGGGCACCACAGGAATGCCCGCCCCTGGCTCCGGAGCCTCGTCGTACGCACCCGGCGGGTCGTTCGGGCTCGCATCGGGCCGCGGTGTCTTCGTCGGCGCCGGTGTGGGGTTCCGGGTCGGAGTGGGATTCGCTGTCGGTGCCGCCGTGGGTGTCGCAATCACGCTGGGCGTGGGTGCGGGCGTGGCGACGGGCGACTCGACGGGCTTGTCCCCCGCGTCACCTGACCGCGGGACGGGAACCGCCCGCCGGGACTCCAGGATTGCCCGACCGTCGAGGCTGGCCGTCGGCGCATCGACCGTGACCGTCCAGTCGACCGTGTCGAAGTGATCGTCAAGGGCCGAAGCGTCATCGACCGTGAGGACATCCGTGAAGCCAAGAGATCGCCACTGGGCCGGCGTGAGGGTCACGTTGTCATTGTCGAGACCATCGCACCCCGGAGCCAGAACGGCGTAGGCATCCACGAGATCCTGGATCTCACCGAGGGAGTCCGTCAGCGACGCCGCCATGGACTCGAGGAAGGAATTGATGCCCGCCAGGTTCGAGGGGTCAACACCGCTGATCCCTGCTGCGACGAATGAGGCGACCGTCGGAGGCGAATTGGTCCCGTCGTAGGCCGCGATGAGGGCCGACGCCGCGTCCTGGTCGGCATTCACCTGCGCACTGATCACCAGGATCTTGCTCAGTGAGTCGACCCCTGAGCCATCGTCAGCCGTGTTCGCCAAAGCCGCAAGGAACTGACGGAGGTTGGTGCTGTCCACGTCCGTGACGCCGATCAGGGTGAGATCGCCGACCGTGATCCCTGGGCTCGGATCTCCCCCGGCCGCGGTCAGAGTGAGGGCTTCGACGATGCGGGCGAGCTCGGTCAGCTCGCCATGGGTGTCCACCTGCGAGTTGGTCCGGCCACTGATGACGGAGTTCATCAACGCGAACTCCGATGCATCGTCGATCACGGCGAGGTCGAGCCCCGCGTAGTCGGCGGCCACGAGACTCAGGACGGTGGCACCGGCAACGCCGTCGGCCGACACCAGGATCGCCACCAAGTCATCGACGACCGCCTGGATCTCTGCGCGCTCATCCGTGGCCGGGATGCCGAGAACGGCGATGACCGAGTTGACGGCTCCGAGGTTGCCGGCAGACACACCTGTCACCTCGGCATTGGCATAGTCGGAGATCGTGGGCACCACCGCAATGCCACCTCCGTCGTAGTAGGAGATGACTGTCAGCGAGTCGTCGCGCGCCTGGGCGATTCCCGTATCGACGACGGTGCGCAATTCGGCGAAGGTGTCGACTCCTGAGCCGCTGTCCGAAGTCGAAGCGATCACCGCGATGACCGACGCGAGGTTGTGCACCGTGACCCCGGCGATGCCGATCAGCGCCCAGTCCACCGGGGTCAGCGCCGGGCTTGCCGGGACTCCCGCTGCCTCGTCCATGATCCGCCCGATGATCGAGGCGATGGTCGCCACCTCGCTCCACGAATCCACATCCGCCTGCGCCCTGCCGTCGAGGACCTGATTCACCAGGTTCACCTCCGGGGCACCGTCGATCGCAGTGATGCCGAGTACACCAAAGTCGGCCTGGGTGACCTGCGGAGCGTTGTCAATGGTGCCGTTTGCCGCCACCAGGATCGCCCGGTAGGCATCGACGACGGCCTGGACCTCGCCCTGAGTATCCGTTGCGGCAGTGGAGAGCTGGGCGACCGCCGTGTTGATCGCTGCTCGATTCCCGCTTGTCACTCCAACTATCGACGCGAGTTCGTAGTCCGTGAGGGCAGGAACCGTGTTGGCACCGGTGTAGCCGGAGATCACCGCCATCGCGCGATTGCGCTCGGCAACGACAGCGCCATCGACAACAGTGGACAGCTCGGCGAAGGTGTCGATGCCCGAACCATTGTCGGCCGTCGCCGCGATCGCGCCCAGCACCGCGCTGAGATTGAGGTCGGACACATCTCCCAGGCCAAGGGTCGCAAAGTCGCTCGTCGTCAGCGCAGGCGACGGAGCTCCCCCAGCCGCCTGCACCATCATCCTGTCGACGATCGAGGCGATGTCATCCAACTCCGTATTCGTATCCACCTGCGAGACGGTCATGGTGTCCGCGACGAGGCTCATGAGCAGTGCCTCTGACGTGGTGGAGATGACGGCAATGCCCAACAGCTGGAACTCCTGCCACGTCAGGGTTCCGCCCGTGCCAGCGGTGCCGTCAGCTGCCGCCAGGAGCACGTTGTAGGCATCCACGATCGCCTGGATCTCGGCGCGCGTATCCGTCGCTCCGCTGCTGAGCGGCCCGATGACGGAATTGAGGGCCACGACATTCCCCGCCTCCACACCCGTTACCCCAGCAGCCTCGTAGTCGGAGACCGTCGGCACCGTGTTCGATCCGGTGTAGCCGCTGATCACGGCCAGCGCACTCGACGCCGCCGCTGCCGCAGCGGTGACGCTCGACTGCAATTCGGCGAAGGCGTCGATGCCGCTTCCGTCATCGGCCGTCGCCGCGATCGCATTGAGAACTGCGGTGAGGTTGTCCGCGGTGACTCCGGTGATGCCGAGCAGACTGAAGTCCGCGGCACTCAGTGCCGGCGTGACCGTCCCGCCGGATGCCTGCGTGAAGAGCCGGTCCACCACCGATGCCAGGGTTTGGAGCTCGGACTGGGTGTCGACCGCCGTGCGGGAAAGACCATCGATCGCATCGTTGATCAGGGAGGCCTTGGCGCTGGAGTCGATCGCCGTGATCCCGAGTAGTGCGTACTGAGAGGCAGTCAGGCCAACGTTGTCATTCCCTGCATCGCCGTCGGCACCAGCCAGGAGGTCTCGGTAGGCAGTGACGATGACCTGAACCTCGGTGGAGGAGTCCTTCGAAGACGTCGCGGCGGAGGCGATCACTGAGTTGATCGCCGCTACGTTTCCACTCTCGACCCCGGTGATTCCCGCGTTCACGTAGTCGTTCGGAACCGGAGCAGTGTTCGTGCCGTTGTACCCGGTGATGATGGCCAGCGCTGCAGCCCGCGCATCCGCGACCACCCTGTCGACCAGCACCTGAATCTCCACCAGGGAGTCCACCCCGGTTCCGTCATCAGCCGTAGCTGCGATGGCGCCCAAGACGGATGCGAGGTTGGCTGTCGTCACGCCGGTCACCCCGATGAGCGTGAAGTCATCGGCCGTCAGAGTGCTCGTGCCGCCCGAGGCGACCGTCATGATCCCCGAAACTGCATTCCCCAGGGCATGGAGCTCACTCGCCGTATCGACCTGTGCATTGGTCGCGGTGTCCAGGACGCGGTTCATCAACGCGAGATCGGCAGCAGTGTCGATGTTGCCCATGCCCAGGACCGTGTACTGGGAGGCGACCAGCTGCGCGTTGTTGTTGCGCGCCCCATCGGCAACGCTCAACACCGTCAGATATGCATCCACTGTCGCCTGAACCTCGGCGGTGGTGTCCGTCGCGGCTGAGCCCAGCACCGCGATCAGGGTGCTGATTGTGGCGATATTGCCGGCGGTGATGCCCGTGACCTGAGCGTCGGTGTATGTCGAGGTTGTCGGGGCGGTGTTCGATCCCGTGTAGGCACTGATGATCGCGAGCGCGGCTTCACGTGCGGCGGCAGCGGAGACAGCCGAGGCGACGACCGCCGTGAGCTCCGAGAACGTATCCACACCCGAGCCGCTGTCGGCGGTTGCGGCAATGGCCGCGATGACATCGGCGAGATTCCCACTCGTCACCCCGGCGAGCCCGATCGCCTGGAGCCCGGCCACACTCAAGGCTGGAGACGCGGTTCCGCCCGCCGCCGTGACGAGGACCCCGGCGACCGTGTCGGCCAGGCTGGCGACCTCAGCGCGCGTGTCCACGGATGCCTGCGCCGCCGCGTCCAGCACGTCGTTGAGCAGGGTCGCCTTCACACTGGTGTCGATCTGGGTGAGGCCATCGGCGGCGTACTGGGATGCCGTGAGGGCCAACGCGTCATCATCCGTGCCGTTCGCGGCGGAGAGGATCGCTGAGTAGGCGGCCGAGATCGTCCGTGCCGGACTTGATGCATCCCCGGTGTTCCCCGCAGCATCGGTAGCCCTCGCCGTGAGGGTGTGCGCACCGGTGCCGAGATTCGATGTAGTGAGGCTCCAGGTGCCCCCGGACGTTGCGGTGGTCGTGCCGACGAGTGTGGAGCCGTCGTAGACCCGCACCGTGGCCCCAGCCTCGGCGGTCCCGGAGAGGGTCTGTGTGAGCGAGTACGTGGTGATCGCACTCACGGTGGGGGCGGCGGGAGGAGTCAGGTCGACGATCAGTGACGCAATCGACGAACTCGCACTCTCGTTGCCTGCCG
>JBIIJX010000208.1:0-4300 GCA_044233495.1 Candidatus Nanopelagicales bacterium | reverse complement strand
TTGTGAAACATCGGCGGGCAACCGCCTGCGCTTGGCGAAGCCAAGAAGCGGGGTTCACCGGACACGGCTGCCGATGTGGATCACATCAGCCCACGGAAGGAACGACAGTGATGGACACACCGACCACCCCGTCAGATGAGAACTCAGAAGCAGAAGTACCCGTGGTCGACGACATCCTCGACGAGGATCTCGGCAACGTCAAGGGAGGCTGGCGGGGGTACTGATCACGGGGCTTGCAGTCATGCGTCAACGCCGCCTCGCCATTGATACTCGAGTCACCTTCTTCGATGCCGGGCGCATCGTCATTGGTGGGACCCCACGGCGCCTGTCACGACTGGGCAAGCCAGCCCAGCAGTTGATGGCGTGTCTTCGACGGGCTGGACATGGCGGCCTGGTGGTGAGCACTGAATCCGAGTTGCTCGTTGCGCGGGTGCTCATTGACCGGGGTCTCGCGCACCCCCTTCCCCTTCCCCCTGACCCGGACGCCGACTCGGTCGATATCGATGTCATCATTCCCACACGAGGTCGCATCGCCCAGGTCGAGCGCCTGCTCGCCACCCTTGATCGCCCTGACGTGGTCGTCGTCGACGACGCCACGGAGCCCGGGGACGCGTTGGCAGCCGTTGTCGAGCGCCACAGGGGACGCCTTGTCCGCCACATCGTCAACACCGGTCCGGCCGGCGCACGCAACTCCGGCCTAGGCGCCACCCGCGCCCCCTTCATCGCATTTCTGGACTCTGACTGCGTCCCCTCGCGGGATTGGCCGCAGTCGCTCCTCTCACACTTCGATGACCCCCACGTCGCGATGGTCGCCTCGAGGATCGTCCATCGAGGAGCTCCCTCCACCTCAGGTTCATTCGTCGATCGCTTGATTGATGACTACGAGACCTGTCACGGCGCTCTGGATGCAGGTGAGGATTCCTGCACGGTCGGGCCCAAGTCCCGGGTACGCGGCGCATCCTCAGCCGCAATCGTGCTGCGCCGATCGGCGGTTGAGGATCTCGCATTCGACCCTGACCTCCGCATCGGTGAAGACCTCGACCTGATCTGGCGCCTGAGCGCGTCAGGCTGGGTGGTCCGCCATGAGCCGAGCGTTGTTGTCGAACACGAATCGATGACTGGCTTCTTGGACTGGCTTCGTCGCCGATACGAATATGGGACCTTCGCAGGTCCCATCAACCAGCGGCATCCCGGCAGCGTGCAACTCGCCATGGAGTGGTGGGCCGTTGCCATCGTCGCCCTTGTCGTGACAGGACATTCCACGCTGGCGGCATCGGTGGGCGCCTCCCGGCTGGTCTACCGGTGGTGGTCCATCCGCTCAGTGCCGGATGCTCCAGCGATCGCACTCACGATCACCCGTCAGGAGATCGCGCAGGTGTGGGATGACCTGTCACAGACGGTACGTGGAGTGGGGTGGCCTGTCGGCGCAGCACTCGTCCTGGGTTCGACGAGGTCGCCTGCTGCGCGTCGTGCGAGTGTGATCGTCTTCGCGCCCCTGGCCTGGGAGCTCATGACGCATCGGCCACGCTCGTCCGCGCTCTCCCACACCCTGCTGGGCGCATTGCGCACGGCCGCCACCGGGACGGGCATAGCGATGAGTCTGGTGCGATCCCGAGACCTGACGTCGCTGCTTCCCCGGGTTAATCTCCCGAAAGTGAGAAGGCGCGCGTCGAAGGACGAAGCCGGCAGTTCCGTAGAGGGAGCGTAGGTCACAACGCGTGAGCTGGTTCGAGGATGTCGCGAGACGGAATTTCGAGATCTGTCTGATCCCCACCTTCGCAGACAGGCCAGTTTGCTGTCTGCAGATCGGCGCCTATACCGGTGACGCGTCCCTGTGGCTGTCTGACAACATTCTGACGAATCCGGATTCGGTCCTGGTCGATGTCGACACCTGGCAGGGCTCAGACGAACCGGATCTGCATGGAACAGACTGGCGTGCGGTGGAAGCGCTCTACGATGCAAGGACTCTCGGCGCCCGAGAGTCAGGGAAGATCGTCAAGTACAAGGGCAGCAGTGACTCGTACTTCAGAGGCAATGAGCACTCCTTCGACTTCATCTACATCGACGGTGGTCACTCGGCGCACCAGGTCCTGAAGGACGCGGTAGCCGGCTACGAGTGCCTCAAGCCCGAGGGAGTCATCGCCTTCGACGACTACCTGTGGACGTCGAGCCTTGGCCCCCTCCATCAGCCGGGGATGGCAGTGGATGCCTTCAGCGCGATCTATGCAGACAGGGTCGACCTGCTCCACCAGGGCTACCAGTGCTGGTTCCGGAAGCACCCGGAGCCGATGCCGGGGTCGGCTACATCATCAGCTTCAGCACGACCTTGAACGTCTTGCCGTCCTCGAGGAGGGTCATCGTTCCGGAGCCGCGCGCGCCTGCGTACTTGCCGGTGCCGCCGATGATCGCGTAGGACTCCTGCCACCCGGGCGTGGGGAGCGCGAGCGCCGAGTACTCGACCAGCCCGGTGGCGAAGAGCTCCCCGCCGGGCAGTTGATTCTGGATGCTGACTCGTCGCACGTCGGTCTTGATCTCGGGCTTGTAGGCGACGATCTCACCCTGTGAGTAGCTGACGCCGATGACCTTGCCCCCGAGTGTGCGGGAGAGGGCGAGTTCACGCTCGACCATGTCGCCGTGCTCCAGCGCGCCGTCGGCGTCGCTGTCGACTCGCGTAACGCCTCGGTTCTCGGCGTAGTAGACGAGCGATGTGACGGTGGCATGGTGCGACATGGGCACCGCGGCGGCTGGGGAGATCGCAGAGCCGACGAGGAACAGGCCGGCTGCCGCAACGACACCGAACGTGAGGGAGATGCGCTTCATGGGGCTTCCCTTTCCGAGAAGGGGGACAGTGGCGTCCGACATACGGACCGTACTGTTTGGCGGCCGAAGGCGTCGCGAGTTGGCGAAAGTCATCCGACCCACTGACCTGAGAGCGGGCCAACCCCGAGGGGCCTGCCGCCCGGCGATGAGGATCCGCACCCCACGACGCTGGGAATGTCCTGACCGCTCATCGCCGGGGCTGCGCACAGGCATCCGGCGGCGCCATGGCCAGACCCCAGGCAGGCGCCACGAGCAGCGAGACCGCCGCCGCGTGGTGTCCCGGAGGAGTCCGACCCTCGCCGGGTCCGGCTACTTGAGGAGCCTCATCACCGACTCGAACGTCCTGCCGTCGGGGAGAAGGGTGTACGTGTCGGAGCCGCGCGCGCCCTCGTACTTGCCGGTGCCTCCGATGATCGCGTAGCTGGCCTGCCACCCGGGCTGGGGGCTCGTGCCCGCCGGCAACACGCTCAGCCCGATGAGGAAGACGTCCCCTCCGGGCAGCTTCTTCTGGATCTCCACTCTCCTGGTGTTCATGCCGGACTCGGGCTTGTAGGCGATGACGTCGCCTTGCGAGTAGCTGACACCGATCGTCTCGCCTCCCGGGGTGAGGGAGATGGAGTACTCGTAGTCGATGATGTCGCCGAGCTCGAGACTGCCGTCACTGTCGTAGTCGACCTGCGTGCGTGAACGATTGTCGGTGTAGGTGACGAGTGTCGTCACCTTGCCCTTGTCGGATTTCGGCGCCGCTACGGCTGGGGAGATCGCAGTGCCGACGAGGAGCAAGCCGGCGGTCACAACAACGGCGAACGTGCGTGAGGTGCGCTTCATGCGGGGTTCCATTTCCTAAGAGGCGACGGGAATATGGAAGGACCGTACTGCGTGACGGGCGCGCGAGTTGTGACAGGGTGGAATCCGTCCAACGCCGATTCACCAAGAACAAGGCGACCACGACGGCACTTCAATCGCTGCCCCACCGAGGAGTGTCTGGCTGCGAGTGGCGGCTAGGAGCGGGCCCGAACCGGCGACCATTCATCTCAATTCAGGCGCATCCACCGAACCGCAGCCGCACGCGGGCGCAGCCAAGGTCCATCGCTGCCTATCGGACTGCGCCCCCTCCGTGGAACACCGTGTCGACAACGTGGATCACACCGTTCGAGGCAACGACATCACTGTCGAGAACGTTCACGATCACGCCGAAGCCATCCTTGATGCTGACGGTCTGGCCATCGGTGATGACCGTGAACTTCTCGCCAGACAGGCTTTCCACCGTCTGGCCGTTGAGGCCCACCAGGTCCGCCGCGGGGATGCTGCCTGGCACCACGTGATAGAGGAGGATCTCCTTCAACAGCTTGGGGTCAGCGCGCGTGGATGCGATCAGATCGTCCACGGAGATCCCCCGTGCCGCGGCTTCGGCCTCGACGGCGGCGTCTGTGGGAGCGAACACGGTGAAGGGACCGGGACCCGACAAGGTGTCCTTGAG
>JBIIJX010000023.1:0-19783 GCA_044233495.1 Candidatus Nanopelagicales bacterium | reverse complement strand
CCGATCGCGAAGACCACGCCCTGACTCGGCTCACCACCAAGCACGAGCGTCACGGCGAAGAAGACCGCACCGATACCCACGGCCAGCACGGCGATGAGGCGCACCACGCGGCGCAGTTCCCGGGTCAGCGGGGTGACGGGCTGGCGGCCCGCCGTGGCGAGGGCGGCGATCTCGGCCAGTCGCGTGGATCTACCGGTGCGGTCGACGTCCATCTCACCCTCGCCCGCCACCACGAAGGTGCCCGCCCACATGCGCTCATCCACGTCGGGAGTGACGGGGACGCTCTCCCCCGTAAGCATCGACGTGTCGATCTCGAGTGCGAGCGCCCTGGTGAGGGTGCCGTCACCGGGAACACGATCACCCGGGCGCAGGACGACGTGGTCACCGACGACGACTCCGGTCGCGTCGATGCGCTGACGCCTGCCGTCACGCACGACCATCACGAAGGACGGCAGAAGTGCGGAGAGCCGCTCGGCCGCCCGGTCCGCGCGTGCCTGCTGTATGAACGAGAAGACGGCGTTGAGGACGATGACGGCCACCACCGCGACCGTCAGCGCCGGCATGCCGGCAATCCAGGCCAGGACGGCCGCGGCCCACAGCAGCAGGGCGAAGAAGTGGGTCAACTCGTCGAGGAACATGCGCACGACGGAGCGGTGACGCGGCTCGGGAAGGGCATTAGGGCCGTCGCGGCGCAGCGCCTCGGCCGCCTGCGCCGACGTCAGGCCGATCCGCTGCTGGGCCCTCACTTCTCCAGTTCACGTCACGTGGGCCCGCGTGACTAGGGACGTAAGACCCGGTTCGCGCCTCGACAGGACTCACGTCGAAGACCGACTTACCCTCGAAGCATGGTGTCATCCACCCGCCGCATCACGTTCGGCGACGATCACTCCACCGGAGCCGACATCGCCTGGGGCTGGATCTGCGCGCAGACCTGGCCCGGCTGGACCGTCGACGTGGTGACGGTGACCAGTCCGCCTCCCCAGATCGAGTCGCTGTTCATGCACGACCCGCTTCACGAGCATGTACCGGATCAGCCTCGCATCGCGATCCCCGCGACCGGGCTCGCCGCCGTGCGCCACCTCACCACGGCCTACGACCCGCGGATCGTCCTCACGGAGAAGCACGATGCGGACCTGATGGTCGTCGGTGCACGTGGCAGGGGGCTGCTGAAGTCGATGCGCATCGGCAGCACTGCGGAGTGGCTGATGCGGTGCCCGAGCACCCCACTGGTCATCGCTCGCGATGCAGCCCCCGTGCGTACGGTGCTGGTTGCCGTAGACGGATCAGCCGATGCCGCCGCTGCCGTGGCTGCTCTCGCTGCCCTGCCGTGGATCCGCGACTGCAGTGTCCACGTCGTCAGCATCCTGGAGGGCGACGACGTGATCCGTCAGGTCAATCACGATGCTGTCGAGGTGCTCGAGGCTGCCGGTGCGAGGGTCACCGCCAGGATGATCGACAACGATGCGTCCGTCATCAGCATGAACCCGCGCGCCCGGATCCTCGATGTGATCGACGAGCAGCAGCCTGATCTCGTCGCCCTCGGCACCAGCGGCAGGACCGGGGTTCCCAGGCTCGTCATCGGCTCCGTCGCCGGCGGCATCGCGCACGCTTCCCCCTGCTCGGTGCTCGTCGCACGCCGGGAGACAGAACTGCCACACGTGCCTGCCTGAAGTCGTGACGCCATCATCACAGCCTGACTGACGTGGTGTCATGAGCCCGACGCGGGACGGCCTCGCGTCAGAGCTGCGCCATGTCGACGAACCGGGAGTAGTGACCCTGGAAGGCCACGGTGACGGTCGCGGTCGGACCGTTGCGGTGCTTGGCGACGATGAAGTCGGCCTCGCCGGCGCGTGGAGACTCCTTCTCGTAGGCGTCCTCACGGTGCAGGAGCACGACCATGTCCGCATCTTGTTCCAGCGAGCCCGACTCGCGAAGGTCGGACAGCATCGGCCTCTTGTCAGTGCGCTGCTCCGGGCCGCGGTTCAGCTGGCTGATCGCGATGACGGGAACACCGAGTTCCTTGGCCAGCAGCTTCAGCGACCGCGAGAACTCGGAGACCTCCTGCTGGCGGCTCTCGACGCGCTTGCCGCTCGTCATGAGCTGCAGGTAGTCGACAATGACGAGGCGAAGATCGTGCCGCTGCTTCAGGCGTCGGCACTTTGCGCGGATCTCCATCAGGGTCATGTTCGGGGAGTCGTCGATGAACAGGGGGGCCTCGCTGACGACACCCATCTTGTTCGCCAGCTTCGTCCAGTCGTTGTCGCTCATCGAGCCCGAACGCATGTGGTGCAGGGGCACCTGCGCCTCGGCGGACAGCAGGCGCATGACGATCTCGCTGCGGCTCATCTCCAGGGAGAAGATGACGCTGGTGAGACCGTGCTTGATGGACGCCGCACGCGCGATATCCACGCCCAGGGTCGATTTGCCGATGGCAGGCCTCGCCGCGACGATGATGAGTTGACCGGGATGCAGGCCGTTGGTGAGCTTGTCGAGCTCGGTGAAGCCGGTGGGCACACCGACCATCTCTCCGTTGCGGTTGGAGATCGCCTCGATCTCGTTCAGGGCGTCGCCCATGATGTCGCTGAGCGGGGCGTAGTCCTCACTCGTGCGACGGTCGGTGACGTCGTAGACCTCGGCCTGGGCGCGGTCGACCGTGTGGTCGACGTCGCCGGTGCCGGCGTAGCCCATCGCGACGATGCGGGTGCCAGCCTCGACGAGGCGTCGCAGGATCGCCTTCTCGCGCACGATCCGCCCGTAGTAGCCGGCGTTCGCGGCCGTGGGCACCATCGAGACGAGCGTGTGGAGGTAGGGGGCGCCGCCGATCCGACCGATGTCGCCCGTGCGGGTCAGATCAGCGGCGACGGTGACGGCGTCGGCAGGCTCGCCCCGCCCGTAGAGGTCGAGGATCGCGCCGTAGATCATCTGGTGCGCGGGACGGTAGAAGTCGTTCTCGCGGATGACCTCGACGACGTCGGCGATGGCGTCCTTGCTCAGGAGCATGGCGCCGAGAACGGACTGCTCGGCGGCTACGTCGTGGGGAGGAGTGCGGTCGACGCCGACGTCCTCTTCGGGATGGAGTTCGTAGACGCTCACACCCCCACGGTAGGGATGGGGAGTGACACCGTCCACGAGGCCTGTGGACACAGCTGTGGACAACGTGGGGCCAACACCCGTGACACTGTTCGCGGGACTGTGGATGGGCTGGGGAATTGGTCGAGAGGGATCCCCGTACCCCCTCGTGCGAACGGGGGGAACTCGATCCCAAGGCTGTGGACGAAAACTCGTCGCTACCGTGGTGCCCCATGAGTCCCGATTTCCCCGCCGTGCCGTACCGCGTCACCGTCGTCTGCCTCGGCAATATCTGCCGCTCGCCCATGGGCGAGGCCGTGCTGAAGGAGCGGATCCGCCGGGCCGGACTGGCCGACCGGGTCGTCGTGGATTCCGCGGGCACGGGCGACTGGCACCTCGGCCATCCGGCCGACGCCCGAGCCCGAGCTGCTCTGGCGGAGGCCGGTTACCACCTGGATCACGTCTCGCGACAGATCGACCCCACCTGGATGTCGGGGATCGACCTCCTCCTGGCCATGGATGAGGCGAACTACCGCAACCTGGAGGACATGCTGGCCGTGGCGTCGCTGACCCCCGACGACCAGCCCATCCTGCGGATGTTCCGCTCCTTCGACCCGTCACTCGGTCACCTGCCCGAGCCACATCCCGATCTGGCCGTCCCGGACCCCTACTTCGGCGGAGATGACGGCTTCAGCGCATCCCTGGACATGATCGAGAAGGCCGCCGACGGAATCGTCGACGGCCTTCTCGTGGAGTTCGAGCAGCGAGGGTGACTCAGAGGGCGGGCGGGCCGTACTGGTTGTCGCCCGGATTGCCCGCCTGGGCCCAGAAGATGATCAGGATGATCGGGCCGATGCAGGGCAGGATCCACAGCAGCTGAAGCCAGCCGGACTTTCCGGTGTCATGAAGCCGGCGAGCACCGACGGCGACGGTGGCCAGGACCACGACGATGCCGATGATCCAGCCCACCAGAGACAGGAAGCTGAACTCGTTTCGTCCCATGAGGGAGCCGAGGCCTCCCGTGAAGATGTTGACCACCAGGCTGATGAGCCAGAGGAACAGCATCCACCACCAGAACTGCGACCGGGGAGCTCGACCCTCGAAGTTGGTGAGGTTGCTGAAGTTGTACGAAATTGCCTGACCGAATCCCATTGCATCTCTTCCTGTCGGGGCGCCGCAGCGCGAGGGGACTACTTGACTGGGCGGGGCCCATAGGGGTTGTCTCCAGGCGTTCCCCCCAACGCCCAGAGGACGATCAGCACGATGTTCCCGCAGGGAACGAAGTACAGGAGCAGAAACCACGCGCTCTGGCCGTAGTCGTGCAGACGACGCGCACCTGCGGCAAGCAGTGGAATGAGCAGGCCGATGGCGACGACTGTCACGATGATCGACCAGATGATCGTGATGACCGCGGCCACCCCCGCTCCGGTGCTGCTGTTGCCGGCCACAGCAACGATGACCATGAGAACGTAGAGCGGCAGCGACAGAGCGAGGCTGACCAATGCCGTGAAGAGGAAGAACCACCAGAACTCAGAGCGCGAGGCGCGGCCTTGGAAGTCCGCGTACTTGCCGAAGCACGTGCGCACTGACTCTGCGAAACCCACCGTGAGCCTCCTCCAGGATCCGCCAGCAGGACTCTACCCATGCACCGGGTAGATTCCGATGAATTCGACGGGGAAATCCGCTTGAATACCTTCGACTGTCCACATCGAAAGGAATCACATGTCCACTCCCGCGTCCTCTCAGGGCCAGCCGGCGGCTCCGCAGAACGGCCTCGGCACGGCCGCACTCATTCTGGGGATCCTCGGCGTCATCGGCTGCCTGCCCTACGTCGGCAGCATTCTCGGCATCGTCCTGGGCAAGATGGGGATGAACAAGGCCGACCAGGGTCTGGCCACGAACGGTGGAGCGGCCAAGGCCGGTTTCATCCTCGGCATCATCGGCATCATCCTTGCCGTCATCGGCACGATCATCTACATCGTCGTCATCGTTGGCGCCGCAGCCAGTGGAAATCTGGAGATGACCACGAACTGACATGTGAATGTCGCGCATATGCGAGAGGGCCACCCCGATGGGGTGGCCCTCTCGCATATGCGTAGCTGTCAGCCGGCGACCACCTGGAAGGTGACCTTGGCGATGACGTCTGCGTGCACCTCGACCTTGGCGGAGTGCTTGCCGACGGTCTTCACCGGGGCATCGAGCACGACCTTCCGCTTGTCGATGACCGGACCGCCCGCCGCCTTGACGGCGTCGGCGATGTCGGCGTTGGTGACGGAGCCGAAGAGCCGACCCGAGTCACCGGCATGTGCCGTGACCGTGATGGCCAATCCCTCGATCGCCTGCTTGATCTCGTTGGCGTGACCGAGGTCGCGCACCTCCCGCACCTTCTGGGCGCGCTTGATCTGCGTGACCTGCTTCTCACCGCCACGGGTCCACTGGATGGCGAACCCGCGCGGTACGAGGTAGTTGCGGCCGTAGCCGTCCTTGACCTCGACGACGTCGCCCGGGGCACCGAGACCCGCAACGTCCTGAGTGAGGATGAGCTTCATGTTCGTTCCTGTTCTTGTCAGGCGTCAGCGCGCGGTCGACGTGTAGGGAAGGAGCGCCACCTCGCGGGCGTTCTTGACGGCCATGGCGATGTCACGCTGATGCTGCGTGCAGTTGCCGGTGACGCGACGAGCGCGGATCTTGCCGCGATCGGAGATGAACTTGCGCAGCAGGTTCGTGTCCTTGTAGTCGATCGCCTTGACGCCGTCCTTGCAGAACTGGCAGGCCTTGGCCTTGACCATCTTCTCGTTCTTGCGGGACGCCGACTGGCGGCTCTTGCTGCTGTTGTTGTCTCGTGCCATTCGTCTTGCTCCTGTCGGGGGCCGGAGCCTTGCGGCTGCGGGAGTTGGGAATCCGTGAGATCGGAAGGGGACTAGAAGGGAGGCTCGTCGAAGCCGGCGCCCGAGGACGGGCCCGAGGCCCACGGATCATCGGCCGGCGCACCGCTAGGCGCTCCGCCTCCGAAGCCACCGCCCTCGCGCTGGACACGGTTCACCTTGGCGGTCGCGTTGCGCAGAGCGGGGCCTACGTCGTCGACTTCCATCTCGAGCACGGTGCGCTTCTCACCCTCACGGGTCTCGTACGAGCGCTGCTTGAGGCGGCCCGTCGCGATGACGCGCGTGCCCTTCGTCAGGGACTCCGCGACGTTCTCCGCGTACTGACGCCACACGCTGCACCGCATGTAGACCGGGTCGCCGTCCTTCCATTCGTTCGTGTTCTTGTCCAGGTAACGCGAGTTGGACGCGATCGTGAACGAGGCGACAGCGGCACCACTGGGGGTGAAACGCAGCTCGGGATCGTTCGTGAGGTTGCCCACCACCGTGATCGCGATGTCGCCGGCGGCCATTACTGGGCCCCAGCCGTGGCGTTCTCCGGCAGGCGCAGCACCTTCGTGCGCATGACGGCCTCGTTGAGGGAGAGCTGGCGATCAAGCTCGGCCACGGACTCCTTCGTGGAGTTCACGTGGATCAGGGCGTAGATGCCCTCAGGCTTGTGGTTGATCTCGTAGGCGAGGCGGCGGCGGCCCCACACGTCGAGGCTCTCCACGGTGCCACCGTCAGCACGGATGACGTTGAGGAACGCCTCCAGGCTGGGAGCGATGGTCTTCTCTTCCAGATCGGGATCGAGGATCACCATGATCTCGTAACGACGCATAGACAACCCACCTCCTTCGGACTCAGCGGCCACGGTCGTTCCGTGGCAGGAGGGTGAAATGCGTGCCCCCGGCGAGCCGGGCAGCCCCGCAAGGCTACCGGGTGGTGTCTCGAGGGCGAAATCCGGTCGATTCCGATGGTCCACACCCCCGGATCCCCCTCCACAGCCGATTCCGGCCACCTGTCGCCGCCTCGGCGGACGATCCCGAGGTCGTTGCGGAACTGCGGTCCCTGTGGGGCGGGACCGACACCGACGATGTGCTGCCCCGACGCGTGGAGCTGGCGCTGTCCGATGTCAACCTCCTGACCCTTGGGCCGACCACCATGCGTGTCGCGTCACGCCTGCCCGTTCGGCACCTGAAGTCCCTCGACGCCATCCACGTGGCATCCGCCCTGATCACGCGCTGCGATGTCGTCCTGACCCGGGACCGCCAGCTGGCGCGGGCCTGCGAGGAGCTGGGTCTCGCCGTCGCCTGAGTGCGGCGCGTGATTCCCGTAGGGTCGTCGTCGTGCGCATCGCGACCTGGAACGTCAACTCCGTCACGGCCCGACTCGACCGGCTGCTGGAGTGGCTGGAGTCGGCACAGCCGGACGTCGTGGCGCTGCAGGAGCTCAAGTGCACCACCGACGCCTTCCCTGCCATGCCGATCCAGGCCGCCGGATACGAGTCCGTCGCCCACGGCAACGGCCGCTGGAACGGAGTCGCACTCCTCAGCCGCGTCGGCATCGAGGACGTCACGCTCGATCTCGTTGACCAGCCGCCCTACGAGGACGTCGTCGAGACGCGGGCCATCGGCGCCACCTGCGGCGGCGTGCGCGTCTGGAGCCTGTACGTCCCGAACGGACGCGAGCCCGACCATCCGCACTACGCCTACAAGCTCGACTGGTTCCGCGCCCTCGAGTCCACGGCGCGCACCGAGATGGCGGCGGACTCCGAAAGGCCCTACGCCCTCATCGGCGACTTCAACGTCGCGCCCGAAGACACCGACGTGTGGGACATCTCGCTCTTCACGGACTCCACGCACGTGACCCCAGCCGAGCGTGCAGCCCTGGCCGACCTCCGCGCGACAGGGCTCGCCGACGTCATGCCGCGTGCGCTCAAGGGCGAGCCGTACACCTTCTGGGACTACCGCAACGGCGCCTTCCACCGCGGATGGGGCATGCGCATCGATCTCGTATACGCGAACGCCCCGTTCGTGTCGCGCGTCAGCGATGCCTTCGTCGATCGCGAGGCGCGCAAGGGCAAGGGGGCCTCGGACCATGCTCCGGTGGTAGTCGACCTGACGGACTGACACCCGGTCATCCTGCGCACCCACAAATTGACTTTCGCACCAAGGGTGGACAAATCCAAGATTGTATTTAGAATTTGTCCATGTACGTCCCACGGGATGCACTTCCCACTCTCGATCGCCTCGGCCGGGGCTTTCCGGTTCTGCTGATCACCGGCCCCCGCCAGTCCGGGAAGTCGACCCTGGCCCGGCACTATCGCCCGGATCTGCCTTACGTCTCGATGGAGAATCCATCGGACCGGCAACTGGCCATTGAGGATCCCCGGGGCTTCTTCGATCGCCTCGCCGACGGCGCCATCATCGACGAGGTGCAGGCGGTGCCAGAACTGCTCTCCTGGCTTCAAGGAATAGTGGATGACGACCCCCGCATGGGTCGTTTCATCCTCACCGGCTCGCAGCAGCCCGAGCTGGCACGGCAGGTGACCCAGTCTCTGGCGGGCCGCGTGGCTCGAGTGGAACTGCTGCCTCTCAGCGGGACTGAGCTCACTGCCGCGAACCTCCTCGCCTCCGATCTGACGACGGCGCTGTGGACCGGCGGATACCCCGCGATCTACGACAGGGGCGTGGACCCGTCCGACTGGCTGCCCAACTATGTCGCGACCTACCTCGAACGCGACGTACGAGCACTTCTTGAGGTGCGCAATCGCACGGCATTCACGCAGTTTCTTCGTGCCTGCGCCGGTCGCTCAGCACAGCTGCTCAACGTGCAGGGCCTTGGCAGCGACGTCGGCGTCAGCGGGCCGACGGCTCGCAGTTGGATCTCTGTTCTCGAGGCGACCTACATCGCGTCGCTCGTCGAGCCGTGGAGCCTGAACGTGACGACACGCATGGTCAAGGCGCCCGAGTTGGTGTTTCTGGACTCAGGGCTTCTCACGTGGCTGATCGGAATCTCCGAACCTGCTCAGCTCGACACTCATCCACTTCGCGGCGCGGTGTTCGAGTCCTGGGGAATCTCCGAAGTCCTGAAGGCGGTTCACAACCAGGGTCGCCGACCATCCATCGGATTTCTGCGCGACAAGAACGGCACTGAAGTCGACCTTGTGATGGAACATCAGGGTTCACTGGTGCCCATCGAGTTCAAGGCCGGTCGCACCTACGCCTCGGATTGGAGTTCATCGATCAACCGCTGGCGCGAGCGGTCCTCGTCGACAAACTGGGGGGAGCCCATGATCGTCTACGGAGGGGATGACTCCGTGCGTCGATCCGGTGTATGGTTGCGCAGCTGGCACGACTTCGCCGCCGATCCACTTGGCGTCCGTGACGGCCTAGGCTGACGACGTGACCCTCACCGTCCGTGCGATCACCTCCGACCAGCACCGCACGTGGGTCGCGACTCGTCCCTCGGTCTCCTTCCTCCAGCTGCCGGAGTGGGGCCGGGCGAAGGTGGGCTGGCGCTCGGAGTCGCTCGGCTGGTTCCGCGGCTCACGACTCGTGGGCGCCGGCCACGTGCTCTACCGTCCCGTGCCCAAGCTGCCCCAGCGCTCGCTGGCCTACCTTCCCGAGGGCCCGGACATCGACTGGCTCGGCAGCGAGCATCCCGACCTCCAGCTGGCCGACTGGCTGACTCCCCTCGCCGCACACTGCCGCGCCCGCGGAGCCTTCCAGGTCAAGATCGGCCCGCCCGTCCCCCTGCGTCGCTGGGATGCCTCGACGGTCAAGGCCGCACTCGCCGCCCGCGCGGACAGCCGTGCGGCACCCGGTCGCCTCTCCGCCGTGACTGCGGACTGGACCTCTGAGCCGGGCCTGCGCGCGGTCCGCCAACTGAGGGAGCTCGGGTGGGCGCAGGAGCAGGCGCAGGGGGCCGGCTTCGGCGACGTTCAACCGCGCTACGTCTTCCAGGTGCCGCTCACCGGCCGTTCTCTCGACGACGTGTTCGCCGGCTTCAACCAGCTCTGGCGACGCAACATCCGCAAGGCCGAGAAGGCGGGAGTCGTCGTCACGCAAGGGAATCGTGACGACCTCGCTTCCTTCCACCCCATCTACGTCGAGACGGCGGCCCGCGACCACTTCACCCCACGTGGCCTGGCCTACTTCGAAGGGATGTGGGACGCGCTCAACTCCAGGAGCCAGCGACTTCGGCTCTACCTGGCCCACCACGACGGCCACATTGCTGCTGCGACGATCATGATCGTCGTCGGTGATCATGCGTGGTACTCGTACGGCGCATCAACGACAGCCGATCGCGACGTCCGGCCCTCCAACGCGCTCCAGTGGCGCATGATCAGCGACGCGCATTCACTCGGGTGTCGCACCTACGACCTGCGGGGAATCGCTGACACCCTTGATCCGTCGCACTACCTGCAGGGACTGATCCAGTTCAAGGTCAGCACCGGCGGGTACGCGCAGGAGTACGCAGGGGAATGGGACCTGACCCTCCGCGCCATGTGGGCCCGGGGCTTCCGTGCCTACCAGTCACGAAAGGGCTAGGCATGTCATTCACGGTGACGGTGGACGGCCAGCGATGGCGCGACCATCAGGACGCCGTCGCTGCTGCGGTCGCCCGCGTGTCCGGCGCACCTGTCGTTCCCGTGATCAAGGGCAACGGCTACGGCCTCGGCCAGACGCTCCTGACGTCGGAGGCCGTGCGCCTGGGAGCCGACACCGTCGCGGTCGGCACGGTGTTCGAGGTAGACGAGGTGGCACGTCAGGGCACCCACGACATCATCGTGCTGGAGCCGTACGAGCCCCGCGACACGGTCACGTCGGATGCGTGGTGGGGCGTGGGCCAGGCCCTGCACGCCGGCCGTGTGATCCGCACGGTGTCCTCGACCGAATCCCTGCTGTCACTCACCGGAGGCACCGGCACCGTGCGGGTCGTACTCGAGGCGAGCACGTCCATGCATCGATTCGGGATGGACGAGGCCGAGCTGCTGCATGTCCTCGGCGACGTGCGGATCCGCGAGGCGCTGGCCCGCGGACGGATCCTCGTCGAAGGCCTCGCCCTGCACCTGCCCCTCGTCCAGCCTGCCGACGAGGATGATCCGCGACGGGTCTCACTCGGCACGGCCAAGGTTCGTGAGGTCGTGCGCTGGGCCGGCCTGTGGTCCGCGGAGACAGACGTGTGGTCCGGGCACAACGTCCCCGAATGCCGCGTGTGGGTCTCGCACCTCGACGACTCCGAGCTGTCGTCCGTCGCCTCCTCCGTGCCCGACGTCGTCGTGCGGGCACGCGTGGGCACGCGTCTGTGGCTGGATCGATCCTGCCTGCGTGCCTCCGGCACCGTCCTGTCCGTCAATCCGGTGCCCACCGGAACGCACGTCGGCTACCGGCAGCGCACCGGTCCCAAGGACGGCACTCTCATCGTCGTGTCCGGTGGCACATCACACGGCATCGGGCTGTCCGCGCCGACACCGGCGGCAACCGTGCGCCAGCGAGTCGTGAGCGCAAGCACCGGCGCGCTCGATGCAGCGGGACGGGCGATGTCGCCCTTCCGATGGCAGGGAAGGCAGCGCTGGTTCGCCGAGCCACCGCATCAGCATGTCTCGATGGTGTGGCTGCCCGCCGGTGTCGTCGTGCCCGCGGTGGGCGACCGACTCGACGCCGAGGTGCGTTACACGACCTCGCGTTTCGACGCCGTCCTCGGCGTCGCCTGACCCGCATGCGACCGATGCCTGGCATCGGGTGTGCGGACGTCAGTTGCGACGCAGCGTGAAGCGGTCTGCGGCTTCGTCATAGACGCCGCCGCCGGGATCGTCCTCGTCGTCGCGCTCACCGTCCGAGCGCACCGGATCGTAGGCCGGCACGAACATGTCCTGGATGACGAGCGCGGCAAGGTAGATCGTCGCGAGCATCCGGATCAGGATCGCCACTGCGTACTCCGGGCCCTGCAGCGCGCTGGCCTCCTCGATGCCGTAGCCCGCGAGGTACCACCAGATGGCGACGAAGTAGACGACCTCGCCGGCCTGCCAGATCAGAAAGCTGGTCCAGCGTGGCCGCGCCATCACCGCTAGAGGGATGAGCCAGAGCGAGTACTGCGGCGAGTACACCTTGTTCGTCAGCACGAATGCGACGACGATCAGGAAGAGCACGGCAGCCAGCCGTGGGCGCTGGGGTGCAGAGAGCACCACTGCTGCAATGCCGGCGCACAGCACCACGAACGTGCCGGTCGCCAGGGAGTTCAGCGACTCCGCGGGCACCCGTGCGATTCCGGCGAGGTTCAGTGCGTACCAGAGGGATCCGAAGTCCTCGCCGCGCTCTTGGCTGAACCGGTAGAACCAGCTCCAGCCTTCCGGGTTCGCGACCATGAACGGCAGGTTCACGGCGAGCCACGACGCAGCCGACCCGAGGACGAGCATTGCGAAGGCACGCCACTTCGCCGAACGCAGGGACAGCAGCAGGAAGCCGCCGAGCAGGATGACCGGATAGAACTTCGCGGCGATCGCCAGCCCGAGGATGAGGCCTGCCGCGAACGGATACCGGCGCGACCACGCGAGCAGGGCGAGCCCGATCAGCGCAAGGGGGATGAGATCCCAGTTGATCGTCGCGCCGAGGATCATCGTCGGCGCGAGCGCCACCATCGCGGCATCCCACGGTCGCCGTCTGACCGTCAGCGCCGTCGCGACGACCGCCACGATGAAGGCAAGGAACAGGAGTGCGACATTGACGTCGAAGAAGACGGTCCCGGTGTCGATGCCGGCGAGGCCCGCCAACGGGGCGGTGACGATAGCGGAGACCCACATGAACACCCCGGTGAGCACGGGGTACTCCAGATGCGTGCCGTCAGCCATCGGCTGCAGGTACGGAACGAGCCCATCAGCGAAGCCGCGCAGGGCGTACAGCGGCGGGATGTCCGAGTAGCACAGGTGTTCATAGCGCGCCGGTGAAGCCCATCCGTCACCTCGACAGGACAGGTCGAGCAGGTATCCGACGAGGTACGCGCCGGTGGCCAGGACGATGAGGACACGGATCGGCGTCCACCACGATCGTCCGATCCGCGCCCAGCGACCGGTCGGCCCGCCGACGACCTCAGCCGACTCGCGAACAACGGGGTCCTCGGACGACGGCAGCACGATCGGGTTGGGTCGGGTCACGGCACGCCAGCCTCGTTGGTCGGCTCGGGCGGGAAGAGCTCGCCCCCCTCGGGAGTCGGCGACGGATCGAACACCGACACGTCAGGCGACTGGCTGAGGCTCGGCTCAGGGGTGACGGGCACCCCGCTTGGCACCGCTGACGGATCGATCGGCGCACCGAACTCGTCCGTCGGAAGTGGCGTCGGCGTGACCGTGCCGAAGTCGTCGACGGTCTCGTTCGTGAACTCGGGGATGACCTCCGGGGTCGGGCATCCGGACGGCACCTTCTCGTCCTCGGTGGCGATCGATGTCGGGCAGTAGTCCGGAACTTTCGTGCCCTCCGGCGGCTCGGGGAAGTCCTCCGTCGGCTGACCCTCCAGTGCCCGCTCCATGAACATGGTCCAGATGGCCGCGGGGAAGGATCCTCCTGTGACGGTGGTGAGGCCGCCGGTGCCGGCCATGGAGATCGGCTTGCCGTCGCCGTCCTCCTTGGTCATGAAGACGGCCGTCGACAGCTGCGGGGTGTAGCCGACGAACCACGCCGACTTGTTGTCGTCCGTCGTCCCGGTCTTCGCCGCAGCCGGGCGGCCCAACGCTCGTGCGGTTCCGCCGGTCCCGTTCGTGACGACCCGGTTCAGCGCATACGTCACCGTGTTCGCGACGTCAGGTTCGAACGCCGACTCGGTGTCGGGCGTCGCCTCGTACAGCAACCCGTCATTGGGTCCGACGACACGCGTCACGACGTAGGTGGATGCGCTCGTTCCCTGCGCGGCGAACGTCGCGTAGGCATTGGCCATGTTGACGGCGGACGGTGATGCCGTGCCGAGCACGAACGTCAGGTCGAGTGCGTCGAGATCCATGCCGGGCGTATCAGCCGGGACTCCGGCCCGAACGGCTGCGTCTGCCACGGTGTCCACGCCGACATCGGATTCCAGCTCGACGTAGGCAGAGTTGATGCTGTCCTCCGTTGCCTGCAGCAGCGTGACGGGGCCGTAGGACCGGTCACCGTAGTTGTTGAACGTGTAGCCGTCGACGGTTGCCGGAGAGTCCCCGTTCCAGATGGAGCCGAGCGGGATGCCCTGCTCCACTGCTGCCGTCAGGGCGAAGGGCTTGAAGGTGGAGCCAGCCTGGGCGAACTGCCGCGTTGCGTTGTTGATCTGGTCGGTGATGAAGTCGGCGCCCGCGTAGATCGCGACGACCTCGCCCGTTCCCGGACGCACGGATGCCAGCCCGATGCGCAGGCCGTCGGTGCCGCTCGTCGGGCCCGCCTTGCGAACCGCGTTCTGGGCACCACGCTGCGCCTTCCGGTCGAAGGTGGACGTGATGCGCAGGCCGCCGCGCTGGATCTCCGTCTCGTCGAAGCCGATGGCCACGAGTTCGCTCTCCACCATGGACAGCAGGAAGCCCGTCTGTCCGCCCAGCCGGTTCTTGGCCTTCGCCTCCACGATCTCCGGGAACTCAGCGCGGTCCCGCTGCCGCTGAGTGATCCACCCCTGCTCGACCATCCCGTCGAGCACGTACTCCCAGCGTCCGCGAAGTCGCGTGAGTCCGTCCTCCTCCACCATGTCGCTCGGCGACTTGATGACGGCGGCGAGCACTGCTCCCTGCTCGAGGGTCAACTCGCTGGCCGGTACACCGAAGTAGGCGATCGCGGCCGCTTCGATCCCGTCAGCCCCCCGGCCGAAGTAGATCGTGTTCAGGTAGTTCTGGAGGATCTCGTCCTTCGAGACGAGTGTCTCGAGCTTCGTCGCCAGCAGCACCTCGCGGATCTTGCGCTCCCATGAGCGCTCCTGGGTGAGGAACGCGTTCTTCGCGTACTGCTGAGTGATCGTGGATGCGCCCTGGGTCGAGCCACCGGTCACGTTGTTCCACAGCGAGCGCACGATGCCGACGGGGGAGATGCCGCCATGGTCGTAGAAGTCGCGGTCCTCGGCCGCCAGGATGGCCTGCTGAACCGGCAGCGGCACGGTCTCGAGGCCGACGGATCGACGTGTCGACTCGCCGATGCGTCCTATCTCGCTCGTTCCGTCCGACCAGTAGACGACGGTGGCCTCGCGTGTCACGACCTCGTTCGGAGACGGCACCGTGGTCGTGGCCAGCAGCAGGATGAACACACCGATGCCCATGCTGATCAGCAGCAGGACGATCACGATCAGCCAGCGCAGCCGATGCCGCTTCCTCGGCGGAGCAGGTCGTTTGGTGCCCTTCGAGGCAGAGCTCGCGGCGCCCTTCGCAGTCGGTCGCCTGCCACCCGCGGGGGCCGGCCGCCTCGCATTCGCGCCGGCAGCGCCCCGGGCCGGGGTGCCCCCGCGGGACGAGCCCTTCGGCGGCGGCTGACGGCGGTTGTCGGGCACGGGCGTTCCTCGAGTCTCGGGGGAAGCCGCGGGATCAGCCCACGGAGTCGGGACTAGTCAAGGAGATCACGTGGAGCGGGCAACGCCCTTCGCGGCACGCCGTCTCCGAGAACGTAGGTCCGCAGCAGGAAGTTCCAGTGGCAGTTCTGGCACACCTCGACGACATAGACCATGAAGCGCCCGAACTCGAAGGCCATGCGGGGGAGATCCTCCGTCTGGCGGATCCGACCCGAGTAGGGGCCGAGCTCGTCCCCGTAGACGTACGTGACTGTGACGAGACCGGCGTCCCGGCACGCCGGGCAGGGTGCGCCTGCGTCCTCGCCATGGAACCTGGCCGCCTTCAGCAGGTAGGGATCGGCGTCGCACAGGTCGGAGTCGAGCATCCCCCCGCTGAACAGGCGCCGCAGGGCAGCTCGACGGTCGAGGGCACGGTCCACGACCGACCTCGGTCGGTCGGGGTGGGCGACTGGCTCCGGCTCACCGATGGGATCGCCGGGACCGCGCCCTGACCTCTTCGCCGCTGGTGCACCGCGCACGATGGTGCCGCGGATCGCGGACTTCCGTGGCGCGGCCATGCGTCGAGTGTACGTTCGCTTCCATGGTGGCGCTGCCCGCGCTGCGGGCCCTGCTGCGCACCCGGGACTTCCGGCAACTGTTCGGCGTGCGACTCGTCAGTCAGTTCGGTGACGGTCTTCTGCAGTCGGCTCTCGCGACCTTCGTGCTGTTCTCGCCCGAGCGTCAGCCGGATGCCGTCAAGGTGGCGGCTGCGTTCGCCATCCTGCTGCTGCCGTACTCCATCGTCGGCCCGTTCGCCGGGGTGCTCCTCGACCGCTGGCGCCGGCGGACCGTCCTCGTTCGCGCCAATGTGCTCAAGGCCGCGCTCGTCACCCCCATCGTGCTGCTCGTGGCGGCGTCGAACGACGGACCTTTGCTGGGCGTCGCCGTCCTCGTCGTCCTCGGGGTCGGCCGGTTCGTGCTGGCCGGACTCTCCGCGTCCCTGCCGCACGTCGTTCAGGGTCCGAACCTCGTCACAGCGAATGCCCTGACCCCGACATCGGGGACGATCATGGCGGCAGTCGGGGCTGGCATCGGCATCGTGCTGCGCGGGGTGCTCGGTGGTGGTGATACGGGCAGCCTGCTGGTGCTGGTCGCTGCTGCTCTCGCCTACCTCGGGGCCAGTGCACTCGCGCTGACGATCGGCCGAGACCGGCTCGGTCCCGACGGGATCCGACCGGGCGACACCATGCGCGGCATAGTCACGGGCCTGGCCGACGGCATCCACGTGCTGGCCAGCCACGGTCAGGCTGCGCGCGCCGTTGCCGTGGTGGCCGTCAACAGACTGTCCTTCGGGCTGCTCACGGCAGCCGGCCTGCTGCTGGTGCGCGTCACGTTCCATCCCGCGGCGGACGCGGATGCGGCGCTGCGCGACTTCGGCGTGCTCACCGGTGCGGCAGCACTCGGCGCCCTCATCGGTGCCGTCCTCACCCCGTGGGCAGCGCGACGCTGGGACGTCGTGCGCTGGTCCGCTGCAGTGATGATTCAGGCAGGCGTCCTGGGAATCGGCTGTGTCATCGTCGGTGCCCTCACTCCGTCGTTCCCGATACTGCTCGTTGGCGCACTCAGCATCGGGCTGTCCGGGCAAGCCGTGAAGGTCTGCTCTGACACGACACTCCAGCGGGACATTCCCGATGATCACCTCGGCCGGGTGTTCACCCTGTTCGACATGATCGTCAACGTTTCGCTGGTCGCCGGCATCGTGATCATGGCGGTCGTCTCTCCCTCTGACGGGCAGGCTCCTGTGCTGTACGCGGCCACCGGAATCGGGCTGATATTCGCAGCCTTGTGGTACTTGCGCTTCCGCCCCCGTAGAGTCCAGACGTCCGCCTGACGTAATCCTGCGTCGACCGCACCGGAGGAGCCAGAGCCCATGAGCGACACCAAGCGCTGGGGAGCACGATCGATCGCCTCGCTGATCGTCTTCGTCCTCGCCGTCATCCTCACGATCCCGGCGGTTGTCGGTCACTGGGGTCACCGCACGGTCATCGACGCCGGCCGGTACATCGAGACGGTGGGCCCTCTCGCCGCAGCGCCCGAGGTGCAGGAGGCCGTCGCCCAGGCGATCAGCGATGCCGTTCTGGAGCGGGTCGACACCGAGAAGCAGGTCGACGGCCTGCTGGGTGGCCTCTTCCCGGACAGCCCGCTCGTGAAGGGGCTGTCCGGTCCGATCTCTGCGGGCATCAACAGCGCGATCACCGCGCTCATCGACCGATTCGTTGCTTCCGAGGCCTTCCAGAAAATCTGGCTCACTCTCAACAAGGAGCTGCAGCGCGGCCTTGTCGCGATCCTGTCCGGAGAGACGAACGGCACTGTGCGACTCGAGGGCGACAAGATCGTGCTCGACATCAGCAGCCTGCTTGGCGACGTCCAGAAGTTCCTCGTCGACGAGGGCATCACGGCGGCCGCGAACATCACGATTCCTGAGACGGATCGCACCGTCGTGCTCGCAGAGTCACCCCTGCTGGCACAGATCAGGGCGGTCTACTCCCTCACGTCACCCATCCTCGAATGGTTCCCTGCCGTCATCGCCGCCATGTTCGCCCTGTCGATCGCGCTGGCCCGACGCCGAGCGCGCACTGTCGTGGCCAGCGGCGTCGTGCTGCTGGGAGCCGCCGTCATGATCTGGCAGGGCCTCGTCGCAGGAGAGGCCATCTTCGTCGACCAGTTGGCAGGCACCGTGTTCGAACCGGCGTCGACGGTCTTCTGGAACACCCTGTTCACCTATCTCCTCGCCGGCACGAAGGCGATGGGCGTGCTGGGCCTCGCGATCATCGTCGCCGGGTGGCTCAGTGGCCGCACGTCGGCGGCGCGCTCGCTGCGAGGGCACGTGAGCCGCGGGCTCAGCCAGATCAGCAGCCGCATGCCGTCAGGTCTGCAGGGGTGCCTCGCCGGATCCATCTCCTGGGTCCGCTGGCTGGTCTACGCGCTCGGTGTCGTCATCGTGATGGCGGCCGATGTGATGTCCATGGCGGCTGTCCTGTGGACGATCGCGCTCACCGCGGGTCTGGTCACGCTCGTGGAACTGCTGGCCGTGCCGCCCAGTGCCGACGACGCACCAGACTCCGCCCCCGCGCCAGCCCACGGGACTTCCGCGTAGCGGGACGAACAGGCGTGGGGCATGTGTGACGGGTGTGATGGATATCGCAGGTCCACGACCCCGTGACCGAGCGCTCACCCGCGCGGAGTAGAACCTCCATGACAGCGGTGAGATCCACCGCTTCATGAGAGGACATCGTGAACAACACGACCCCCCGCCGCCTGACCTGCGCGAGCATTGCCCCCCTCGTGGACGGCGAGCCGCGCATCGCTCCCCAAGGCCTGGGCACCTGGTTCTCGCGCTGGCACCACCTCTACACGGAACGACCGGTACCGACCGCGACCGTCACCGGCGCGGTGACCGCGCTGCTGCCGCGGCCATCGGTCTTCACCACGGCCGCCTGACCTGGGACACCAGTCGGTAAGCCGCCCTCCGGCCGATCACCCAGCACGGTCATAATGACGGCGGTCGGGCCGTCAAGGCCCGATACCGGCCAAGGAGGTCCCCCGTGAAGCGTGTGCTCGGCTCTCTTGCCGCCGCCATCGCACTGTCCTGCGCGGCGCTCAGCGCCCCTGCCGCCACGGCAGCTCCTGAGGGGGACCTCGAGGACACCTCACCCGCCGTCACCTCGATGACTCCCGAGGTGCACCACCGGCAGTCCATCTTCAGCGTCCAGTTCCAGGCTGCGCAGCCGAAGGAGCGCCGATTCGTCACGAGCGTCCTCGCGGTCAAGGACACGACGGACCGCCTGTTCCTCGGCCAGGAGCTCTCCTGCACGAGCCCGTCGGGCGTGACCACGATCGGCATCGAGACCGGCCGCAACTTCTGGCAGGGCGGCCTGGGCAAGACCGTCGGCTCGTTCGTCCTGCGCGTCAACGAGAAGGGCACCTGGACGTGCCAGTCCACCGTCAACCTCTGCGAGCCGGGTGACTGTGACTCCGGCAAGGGGTCTGGCACCCTCACCCTCGACGCAGGGACCGGCGGGGCCGTGTCGCAGATGAAGGTGAGCCAGCCGCTCGAACCGTGGTCGATAAGCACGCGCATCGTGACCCGTGACACCGCCCTGCGCCCGGGCAAGTCCGTGACCTTCAGCAAGACGATTGCCACAGCTGACGGAGCGACACCCGCGGTCGTTGCGGAGGTGTCGTTCAGCAACTGCATCGAGCCGACCTACCCGAACGTGTGCGCATCACTACCGTCGCACGCCATCAACGGCCCTGCGACTGCCTCCATCGGGATGACAGTCACCCAGGTGCCCGCGACAAAG
>JBIIJX010000006.1:0-36608 GCA_044233495.1 Candidatus Nanopelagicales bacterium | reverse complement strand
GACCCGTGACCAGGGTGCGATCACCCGAACCATCAGTGCGGCCCAGCACCACGCCACCTTCTCGATGGAGATTCCCGAAGTCGTGCTGAGCACTTCGCCGGACTGCTCCAGCGACGTCAAGGTGTCCGTCACCTTCACAGCGCTCAAGGGCAACGGCATCGCGATCGAGGGCGGATCGAACAAGAAGCCCATGGCACTGGTCAGCGTCGGTGACATCGATGCGTCGTACCAGGTCGTGCCCGTGCTGCAGTAGGAGAGGCGGCGATGGCGCACTCCATCGTGCTCCACATCGGGCCTCGCAAGACAGGGAGCACCTTCCTGCAGCGGGCCCTCGTCTCCGCGTCACCCACGCTCGCTGAGGCAGGAATCCTGTATCCGACCGTGCTCGGCGGGATCGATCGGCACAATCACGTCTCCGCCACCTACGCGGTGCCGGGCATGCGCGACGGAAAGTCCGAGGATCAATGGGCTGACGTCGACGAAGCCGTCATCGACGACCTCGCACGGCAGGTGGATTCATGGCAGGGGGCAGTGATCCTGTCGTCGGAGGCACTCGGCGGTCTGACCAGCCAAAACGCACAGCGCTTCCTGAACCGACTGCCTGAAGTTCAGATCCGCGTCGTGGCCACCATCCGAGCCCTGCCCGACGTCGTGCTGTCGTCCTGGGCGCAGCACGTGCGCAACCTGCACCGCGAATCACTGCGCACCTACGTCGAACGCCGCATACAGGAGCGCCAAGATCTGCCCGCCGATGAGCGTTGGGCCAACTGGAATGCCGACGAGCACGCCACGTTCTGGCGCAGCTACGACTACCCCGGGCTGCTGCATCGCTGGCAGGGACTTGGCCTGACGGTCACCGCGGTGATCGTCCCACCGTCGAATGCACCGATGAACGAGCTGTGGTCGCGATTCCGCGCCGCTACACAGCTCGACAGAATGCCGCTCGCCTGCCCGAATGTGGACGACATCGGTGCTAACACCTCACTGCGACTCGAGGAGCTCGAGGTGATCCGCCGCGCCGTGCAGCACGGACGCGAGCAGGGTCGGACCCTGGCGCAGATGAAATCCCTGCGCGGCCATCGGTGGATTCCCGATCCGTCGACACGACCCGCCGGAGGCACGCGACCGGGGCTGACACCCGAGCATGCGCAGGTTTTCGAGCTGTGGGCGCAGCACGACGTCGCCGCGCTCGAGAATGGCGGGTACGACCTCGTGGGCGATCACGCTGACCTGCTGGCTTCCGCCCGCTTGGACGTGCCACCAGATCCAGGGACGTACGCGGCCTTCGCGGGCTACCTCGTCGCGGACCGCATTCTGGAGGCGCACGACCGCCAGACCTCACGCCGACGCCGACTCCGACGGCTTGCCCGTCGGGCGCGGCGGTGGGGTGCGCGCTACTCGCGCGCGGTGATGCGGCAGGTCGGCCGATGACACCTCGACTGCATCTGCACATCGGGCCACGCAAGTCCGGGACGACATACGTTCAGCATGCGCTGGCAGCCAGTGCCGCGCCGCTGGCGGCCGTGGGCCTGACCTACCCGCAAAGCGGCGTCACCGGCGAGCTTGGCCTCAATCATGAGGCAGCGCTGCTGGACGCCGCCTCGATCCAGCCCGGCCATCGGGCGTCTGCCCTGCGCACCTCACTCGCCCGCACCCGTACCGACGTGGTGCTTTCGGGCGAGGCCGTCGCCGGCCTTGCTCCGTCTGCCGTCGCACGCCTCCTGACGTACCTCGGTGTCGACGAGGTCCACGTCGTCATCACGGCCCGGGAGATCAACCGAGTGCTGCCGTCCACCTGGCAGCAGGGCGTGCGCAATGGCCGGGTGGCCTCCTTCGCCACCTTCCTGAAGGACGTCAGAGAGAAGGATGATGAGCGGAGGACGGCTCCGGACGTGTGGCAGGAGGACCCAGCTCAGGACTTCTGGCGTTCACATGCGATCGCCGAGCTCGCCGAGCGCTGGCGGGAGTATTCGAGCCACGTGACCGTGGTGACGGTGCCCGCGAGCACCGCTTCCCCGATCGTCCTGTGGCAGCGTTTCCTGGCATCCCTCGGCATCGACCCCGCGCGTCATCCGGATCTGGCCGCCGTGGCATCTGTCCCGCGCCATGAGGGCGTGACGGCCAGCGAGGCGCTGGTCCTGCGGGAGGTCATGCAGCAGCTCGCTCGCGCAGGTCTTGATGTCGAGGACCGCGGCCGGTGGGCGCGTCGCCTCGTCAAGGAGGTCTTCCAGCCACGACAGGATCGCGGTCCTCGCCTCACCACGCCCCCGGACGTGAGGCCGCTCGCGGAATCGTGGTCCCAGCGGGACATCGAACGATTGACGACACTGGTAGCCGAAGATCGTGTGAGGCTGATCGGAGACCTCGAGGACCTGCGCGTCGACTCCAGTCCACCACCACCCGTGTCCGACAAGCAGCTCGCCGCCGACATTGCCGATCTGGGCGGCCAGTGCATCGCCTACCTGCTGGCGGCACGATGATCGTCGTCATCTGCGGACAGCACCGCTCAGGCTCCACGCTCGCCTGGCAGATCGTGCACGAGCTCCTGAGCAGGACCCGATCGGTGTCGAGTCCCCTACGCACGCCGGCCAGCCGGCTCAGACTGCATGCCCTGCGACCCCGGCACGTGCGAATGGTGAAGCTGCACTACTCGCCGGCACTGTCCAAGAACCAGTTTCCGCAACGTGGTGCGCAGTACATCTACACGTTCCGCGATCCCCGCGACGTGGCCGCATCGCTCATTCGCAAGGGACGCTACAGCCCCGAACACCAGAAGCGTGGACCGGAGGCCGTCACCGCGATGATCAGGCGCGAACTGCGCGGTGATGCGTTCTGGCGCACCCGAGAGAGCCTCTGGATCGGCAGATACGAGGACATCACCCAGGACATATCCGCCCTGGTGCACTCTCTTGCAGCATTCCTGCAGGTCTCCGCCGACGATGAGACAGTGGCACTCATCAGCGAGCACGTCTCGGTGGAGCGGCAGCGTGAACGTGTTGCCGAGGTGCGGTCAGGGGGGATCGACCCATCGCTGCGCATCACGTCGAACCACATCACCGACGGTCAGGAGGGTGCCTGGCGTGCGACCCTCACTCCTGATGAGGTTGCCGCTATTGAGGACGTCGCAGGCGACTGGATGCGCGCCCACGGCTACTCCTGCGAGCCGCCTCCTCGATAGCGGCGACGAAAACGGGTGCGTCGTCTGCCCAGTTGTGCTCGCTGCGCACCGCCGCGATGCCGTTTCGGCCCATCCGCAGTCGACCGTCCTCGTCCCCGTTCAAGGCAATTACGGCCGCCGCGGCCGCGTCGGGGTCACGGAAGGGCACGACGATGCCCACCTCGTGTCGCTGGAGGACCTCCACGACGAGCGGCAGGGGCGTCGCGACGACGGGAAGCCCCTGCGCGAGGTACTCGAACACCTTCGTCGGATACGAGTGCCGATAGTTCCGCTCGTTGTGGAGCAGGGACAGGCCCGCTGTCGCACCCCGCATCCGCTCCATGACTTCGCCATGCGGAAGTCGCCCGTACCAGCGCACGTCGCCGTCGATGTCAGCACGCCTCAGCGCGTCGCTGACATCCGGTGACGCGGGTCCGATGAGGTCGACGACGATTCCGGCAGGGCGCAGCAGCCGTCCGACCTCGATGAGGTCGAGGGTGCCTCGTGCGCGTGTCAGCGTGCTCACGCACACGACGCGGCCGGTCCCGGACGGTGGTGCCACATCATCGACCAGGGTGGAATTCGGCACGACCGGGTGGGCAAGCCGGAAGCGATCGACGTAGCCGGACTCCGCGAGTATCAGGTCGAGTCTGCGCTCGGCCCAGCGCTCCATCAGGCGCACCCCAGCCGCCGCAGCGCGATCGAACCCGGCGGGAATCCAGTCCTTGTAGCTCACGGCAGCAGCCGTGTCCTCATGGACGTCCCAGACGATCGGAACGTCCGTGACGCCGGCGACGGAGAGCACCAGCTCCGGATCGTGGATCAGCACGACATCGTGCTGGGCCGCCAGTTCACGCACCGTACGCCGGGCTGCACGCACAGCCCCCAGACGATGACGGCCGCGCGAGCGCGGCAGATCGAAGGCGTGCACACCCGGCGGTGGCGTGACTCCCTGCGCACTGAACGGAGCGGCATAGGTCACCTGATGGCCGGCATCGACCAGCGCGGAGATCTGTCGCACGAGGATCCTGGTGTCCTGCGGGTGGTGCACGACTGTCATCACCAGAACACGCAGCGAGGTCACGTGCCTGCATCCTTGGCGCGTGCGCTGCGCCGTGCCTGTCGACGTCGCCGAGTGTCGTCGACATACCCGGCGATTACGTCTTCTGCAGGACCGTCGCCACGGACGGTTCCCTTGTCGAGCCAGACGACGCGTGTGCAGGACTCACGGATGGCTGACATCGAATGGCTGACGAGGACGACGGCCTGAGCTCGTGAGCGAAGTTCGTGCATGCGCGCGATGCTGCGCTCCTTGAAATCCATGTCACCAGTCGCGAGCGCCTCATCCAGCAGGAGGATGTCGTGCACGACGGACGAGGCGATGGCGAACTTCAACCTGGCGCCCATGCCCGAGGAGTAAGTCGACAGCGGCAGGTCGATGCTCGCCGCGAGTCCGGAGAATTCGACGATGTCGTCCATGCGATCCCGGACCTCGTCACGGGACATGCCGAGGGCCAGGCAGCCAAGTTCGATGTTCTCCCGACCGGACAGTCGTGGCACGAGGGTCTTGCCGACGCCGAGGAGCACGGGCGTGGAGGAGGAGTACACGACCCCTCGGTCGAGGGGGAGAAGCCCGGCCATGGCACGCAGCAGGGTCGACTTGCCCGCCCCGTTGCGGCCGATGATGCCGACGCTCTCCCCTTCGTTGATGTCGAGGCTGACACCACGGACGGCCTCGACTCGTATGGTGCGACGGGGCGCGACGCGTCCGTGCGGGCGGACGCGATACGAGACATGCACATCGTCGAGCAGCACACGCAGGTGGTTGTCCGGGTCAGTCGCGCCCATAGCTGCCCTCCCCCCGCCAGAAGACGACGAGGCCGACGATCAGCGCCACCACCGACCACAGGGCAGCAGCGAGCCAGTTCCATCCGCCACCGGGAGAGTCATAGCTCGGCAGGAGGGCGTCCCTCATGATCGCGAGGTACACCGCGCCCGGGTTGTAGATCAGCATGTTCTCGACCCACGCCGGTGCGTTGAGCTGCGCTGCTCGCTCGGCCACGGGGAACATCACTCCCGATGCCAGCCCCCACAGGCGCAGGACGAGTGGCAGCACTCCACCGATGTCGGAGGTGTGGCTGACCCACCGGGCCATGAGCAGGGCGCTGCCCCACGCGAACGGCACGATCAGTGCGATCGCGACAGGGGCGAGCAGCCATGCCCACGTGACCGGCTCACCGGTGAGGAGAAGGACGAGCACGAGGACGGGCAGGGAGACGGCGAAGGCGCGCACCTGCTGGGCGACCGCAGCGGTCGGCAGGATGACTGCCGGGATCGGCAGAGAGGTCACCAGTCCACGGTTCGCCGCGACCGATCGTGATCCGGACTGGACGGAGCGACGGATGACGGCGAAGGTGAAGACGCCCACGGCGAGGAAGCCGAGGTAGTTCGGGACAGACGCTCGCGCGCCGAGCAGGAGGCCGAAAAGCAGCCAGTACGTCGCCATGGTGACCAGCGGATCGAGCAGCTCCCACAGGGGACCGAGGCGGCGGGTGCGGTAGCCCGCCTGCGTCTTGGCCCGAGCGTATGCCCGGACGAAGGCGCGCCGCTGCCAGAGTCCGGCAAGGTACGCACCGATGCCCGGCCGTTGCCCCACGCGCAAGAGTCCAGCGGCACGAGCGCGCTCGGCCGCTGAGGGCATGCCCGACTCCTCTCGCACCGTCATCGACTGCTCGCGGCAGCGTACGCGTCGAGGTACGCGGTGCATACGTGGCGCCACTGCCGCTCCGCCAGCACCCACTCGCGGCCAGCCGCGCCCAGACCGCGATGGTCGTCGATTCGGACGAGCTCTTCAGCGAGGGCCGGCGCGTCACTGGGGGTGACGAATCGCGCGTGCCCACCGGTCGCCTCGCGCAGGGCAGGCAGGTCGCTGGCGATCACCAACCGGCCGCGGGCGAGCGCCTCGACCGGCTTCAGCGGTGTCACCAGTCGCGTGACGCGATGGTCCTCGCGAGGCACGATGACGGCGTCGAGGGCGTCGTACCAGTCGATGGCCGAGCGACCGGGCACCCGCCCGATCCAGCGGATGGTTCCGTCACCGGGGTCCAGGGCCCGCAGTTCCCGGAGAGCGGGTCCGTCGCCGACGATGACGGCGCCCACATCAGTGCCCGCCGCCCGCACCAGTGCCACCGCCTCGATCAGCGTGTCGAGTCCCTCGTACGTGTGGAGCGTGGTGACCGCCCCGACCCACGTGCGGTCGTCCGGCAGGCCGAGTGCAGATCGCACCGACGACGGCTCTCGCGGCGCCGCGAGGTAGGAGTCGTCGACTCCGTTCGGCACCTGCCAGATGCGATCAGGCTCCACGCCGCGCGCCGCGATCTCGTCGGCCATCGAACGGCTCAGCGTGACGACCGCGTCCGCAGCCAGCATGGCTTCCGTCTCGCGGTCGTGCGCCCACTGATAGCGGTCGGTCGCCCCGGCACGGGCGTCGCCACCGTGTCGGCAGGCCCACGAGTCCTCCAGGAAGCCACGTACCTCGTACACGAAGGGCAGGCCGAGCGCATCAGCGGCGATGATGGCTGCCTGGCCATTGACGTGATCGGTGGCCGCGTGGATCAGATCGACGCGCTGCGACCGGGCGAAGGCCGCCAGGCGTCGGCCGTACTCGGCGACGTCCGTGCCGCGCATTGCGAGCAGGCGGTGGTACGGGATTCCGTCGACGACATCGACACGATTCGCGAGCTGCCCCTGCGCCACCGGGAAACCCAGCCGCGTGACAGCGCAGACGTCGAGCCCGGCCGCAGCCTGCGTGCGCAGGACGGCCTGGGTGCGCAGGGTGTAGCCGGCCTGCACCTGCGGCAGCGAGTTCTTCACCACGTGGAGCACCCGCCGGGGGGCGCCACGAGGGATGGATGCACGTGGTGACGGTGATCCCGTGCGTGGTGTCGGTGATGCCGACTCGGCTCTCAGCGCCTGCGCCCGACGGAGTACGCGCCGAGCACGGGGACCGCCATCTCGAGCATCACGTGCCGCGGACTCAGCCGCCGTGACCTGGCCTGCCAGCAGCAGCACGGCCGCGGTCAGGGAGGACTGCTGTGGATCCCCGCTCGGCACGAGGGACAGCAGCTGCTCCGCGTCGGCCAGATCGTCACGAGCCACCGCCCGATCGATGCGCCCGGCGAGCTTCGCAGGCTCATCGCGGCGGGAACCGTGCCAGTGCAGGCGGATACGATCGGGCTCGCTCAGCAGTCGCGCACCCACGGCACCGACGAGCCACGGGAGGCTGAGCACGCGCACGGGCACACGGTACGCGCGTCCGCGACCCGGCAGTGCAACCCGACGAGGGAGCTGGTCGACCTGGCACGACACGGCGTCTTGCATGTGGTGGGGGCCCGGCCCAACATGCCCAAGGCGGCTCCAGTCATCAGGGCCCTGACATCGGCGGCCGTTCCTCAGGTGATCGTCAACACCGGTCAGCACTATGACGACGCCATGTCCGCGTCCCTCATGAGGGCACTCGACATGCCATCACCAGACATCGATCTTGCCGTGGGGTCAGACACCCATGCTCGCCAGACTGCCGCCGTCATGACGGCGCTCGAGCCCGTCCTGCTCGAGCAGGAACCCGCACTCGTCGTGGTCTACGGCGATGTCAACTCCACTCTCGCGGCGGCACTGACGGCCACCAAGATGGGCGTCCCAGTTGCCCACGTCGAGGCAGGCCTGCGCAGTCATGACACCTCCATGCCCGAGGAGGTGAACCGCAGGCTCGTCGATCACATGAGCGCCCTGCTGTTCGTCACGTCACCTGATGCATGGGTCAATCTGCGCACCGAGGGCCTCGCCGATGATCGCGCGATCGAGGTCGGCAACCCGATGATCGACTCGCTGGTGCGCATGCGCGACTCACTCGACTTCTCCCAGCACCGTGCCGAACTCGGGCTGCCCGACGAGTATCTGCTCGCCACGATCCATCGGCCGAGCAATGTCGACGATCCGGCGCAGGCCACCGCGATGGTCGATCTCGTGGCCGAGCTGGGTGCGCGCATTCCCGTCGTGCTCCCGCTGCATCCGCGGTCGCAGGGACCCTTGGCCGCCCTGCGTGGTGCGCCGGGCGTGCAGGTGCGGGATCCGCTGCCGTACCCACACTTCCTTGCCGCCCTCGCCGGAGCCCGACTCGTGCTCACGGACTCCGGCGGCGTGCAGGAGGAGTCCTCCTTTCTGGGCATCCCCTGCATCACCGTCCGCACCTCCACCGAGCGGCCGGTGACGATCACGCACGGAACCAACAGGCTGTCGAGCATCGCCGACACCCTCGACCACGCCGATCGCATTCTCGCTGCGCCGATGCCGGCTGCCGCCGAGATCCCGATGTGGGACGGACGTGCCGGTGAGCGCATCGCGACGGCACTCGTCCCATGGCTGGAATCCCCAACCGGTGGTCACCATGGCTGACAGCCCATACGTCGGCGCGACGTCCGGTGGCGACGCGGAGCGGTTCGACGACGATGCGGGCCTACTCGACGAAGCGCTCGAACGTGCCGACCGGGCCGAGCGAGCACTCGCCCGCGCTCAGGGATCCTTCGCGATGACCATCGGGCAGCTGGTCATCGATGCCGGCCAGAGTCCGGGCCGGATGCTCGCCCTGCCGTTCACCCTGCTGCGCATGCGTCGGTCACGTCGCGCCCAGCGCGCGGGGCGTCCACAGGCCAGCAGCGAGCCGTTCACGCTGCCCGCTCGCGATCTCACCCTGACGAGCAATCCCACGCGGGTCCTGCTGCCCAGGCGGGTCGCGACGTCCGATGCACGGCCGTCCTTGGTCGTCGTCGCTCCACCCGTGGTCGTCGAGGCACTGCGCGCCGCGGCGCACGTCAGCGTGGCCGCGCCGCACGACGCCGCTGCTCTCGTGCGCGCCCTCGACCCCGATGCCGTCGTCGTGCACGCGCATGCGGGAGCACCGGGCTCGGCCTGGTATCCCCTCGGCGAGCCGGGGGAGGCGGTGCGCGAGCGCGTGCTGGTGGACGTGCGCGATGCCTGCCGACGGCTCGGCCGGCCGATCGTGCTGCTGCACGACCCGGTCTTCGCGCCCGGGCTCGACCCGTTCGCGGCCACGTGCGATCTGGTGCTCGACATCGCCGTCGAAGACACCTCTGCCCCCGCGATCGTCGCCGCCGCTTCCACGGCCACCGCCACTGGCCCCAGCAGCCGCTCCCAGATTTCATCCGCTTCCCGGATCAAATCCGCGACAAATGAGACTTTTCCTCGGGATTCTGCGGATTTGATCCGGGAAGCGGATGAAATCTGGGGACGGCCATGACGGTGCACAGCCACCACCGCCGGCCCGCCCTGCGCGCCCTTGTCTACGGCGACGTCAACCTCAATCTGATCGACGGTTCCGCGGTGTGGCTGGCCTCCACGGCCGAGTGCCTGGCGCGCAGCGGCGTCGAGGTGACCGTCCTGCTCAAGGCCCGGATCGAGACGGATCGGCTGCTGCAGCCGCTGCTGGCACTCCCAGGCGTCAAGCTCCTCGAGCCGGGTGGCACTCCGCGGACACCGGGACGTGCGGCTGCAGAGGTGCAGCGGCTCCATGACGAGCAGCCGTTCGATCTCATCGTGGTGCGCGGATCACGCGCAGCGTCCGCCATGGTCGATCTCGGGACACTGCGGAGCGTCCTGTGGACGTACCTCACCGACATCCCGCAGAGCGTTACCGACCTCGATCGCGATCGCAATGCCGAGCTCACGCGGATCGTGCGCGGCAGTCGCCGCGTGCTGTGCCAGACTCCGGAACTGCGCACGTTCGTCGAGGCTGTGGTGTCGGATGCTGCCGGTCGCACGGTGCTGTGGGAGCCGATCATCCCCGATATCGACGTGCGACGCACCGGGCGCAGCACAGTCGGCGACCCGCTGCGCATCGGATACGCCGGCAAGTTCGCACCGGCATGGAACACCGACCTCATGCTGGACCTGCCCGCACAGCTCGCCGACCGGGGGATCCCTGTCGACTTGCACATGGTCGGGGACAAGATCCACCGGGACGACGCCGACTTCGCGCAGCGGATGGTTCAGGGTCTGGCGACGTCCTCCGTGCAGTGGCATGGCGGACTCGACCGGACGTCGACCCTGGAACTGATGGCGACCTGGGACATCGGCCTGTCGTGGCGCGATCGGTTGCTTGACAGCTCCCTGGAGCTGTCGACCAAGGTCCTCGAGTACGCCTCCGTCGGCACGCCCCCGCTGCTGAACCGAACGCCCATGCACGTGCGCCTGCTGGGCGAGGACTACCCGCTTTTCACCACTCCGACGAGGCCTGCGGTGGACGTGCTGGCGGCAGTGCACACGGATCGCACCCTGCTGCAGCAGGCTGCAGAGCGAGCACGCGCCGCCGCCGAGCACTACCGCATGGGTGCGGCCGTCGAGCGCACCCGCCATCTGCTCGCACGAGCCTTCCCGAGCGCCTCACAGAGCACGGAGGCGGCACGCGCCACGCGCGTGGTCATCGCCGGTCATGACCTGAAGTTCATGCGCGGCATCGCAGACCTGCTCTCCGCACGCCACGACTTCGATGTGCGGATCGACGAGTGGTCGGCCCTTGCCGTGCACGACGAGCAGGTCAGCCGCGACCTGCTCGCCTGGGCCGACGTCATCATCTGCGAGTGGGCGGGGCCCAACGCCGTCTGGTACTCGACCCGCAAGCAGGCGCACCAGCGGCTGATCATCCGTCTGCACCGCTTCGAGCTCGATGCACCCTGGATCCGCGACGTGGACCCCTCCTCGATCGAGCGGGTCGTGTGCGTAAACGAGCACTACCGCAGAAGGGTGGTCGATGAGGTCTCACTCGCGGCTGACACCGTCGTCGTCGTTCCCAATGCCGTCGACCGCGAGGCCTTCGATCGTCCCAAGGCCCCGGGTGCGGAACGGGTGCTCGGGATGCTCGGGATCGTGCCGATGCGCAAGCGCCCGGACCGAGCACTGGGCATTCTTCGCGCGCTCAATGCCGAGCGACCCGGATTCCTGCTGTCGCTGAAGTCCGGCATGCCCTGGGAGCACGCGTGGGTCTGGCGCCGACCACAGGAGCGTGCCGCCTACCGGGCCCTGTTCGACGAGATCGCGCAGGATCCGGCGCTGCGCGGTGCCGTGGTCGTGGAGGGTCACGGAGGAGACGTGCCGGCATGGCTGCAGCGCACCGGGTGGGTGCTCTCGCTCTCCGAGGACGAGAGCTTTCACCTGGCTCCCGCCGAGGGCATGGCCGCCGGCTCGGTTCCCGCCCTGCTGCACTGGCCCGGAGCGACGGACGTCTACGAGACGCAGTACGTGCACGCCGACGAAGCTGCCATCGTCGAGCACATCCTCGACGTCACCATCGCAGGGACCTGGCACGCCCGGAGTGCCGCGGCTCGCACGGACTTTCCCGACGCCTACGACCTGCCGGCCGTGGCGCAGCAGTGGGCGCAGCTGCTGACGGAGGGGGGATGACGACTCCTCAGCTCGAGCGGGCCGTTCTCGTCGGGGGCACAGGACGAAGCGGAACCACCATCGCCGGTCGCGTGCTCAACCACCATCCGGCGCTGGCACTGACCACGCCGCGCGAACTGCGCTTCCTGACAGGCAAGGGCGGACTCATCGAGACCCTCGGCGATCTGCTTCCGGGCGGCGCTCCCGGGGACTCGGATCCGGAGAAGTTCGCCGAGCGCTTGCGTCGGCGCTTCTATCGGTGGCGCAAGCCCTCCGGTGTCGAGGAGGGACTGCACCGCACGGTCGACGAGGCCGTCCTCGACGCCGCGATCACGGCGTACCTGGCGGAGGCGGCCACCGACCCGAGGGAAGCGGGCCGTCGTCTGGTGTTCGCGATCATCCCCTCGACACTGCGGATGCGAACTGATCGGCGCTGGGTCGACACCACGCCGACCAATGCCCTGCGCGCCCGCGCACTCCATGCCCTACTTCCACAGGCGCAGATCGTGCACATGATGCGTGACGGCCGTGACGTCGCGGTGTCCTTCGCAAGCAAGGGCTTCGGGCCGGACGAACCGCTGGCGGCACTGGAGATGTGGGGCGAGCGCATGCTCCGCGCCTTTGCGGAGGAGGCGGCGGTGCCATCAGGAGTCGTGGTGCGTGTCGACCTCGCCGACTGGGTGGGCCCTGACGGAATCGACTCACTGCGTGCCGTCTGCGACTTCCTCGATGCCGGACGCGACACCGCGCTCGAGGACTGGTTCCGCGCGAATGTCACCTCCGACGCCATGCATGGCGGCCGATGGCGTCGTGATCTCGACAGCGGGACCGCCGAGGCACTCGACCGCCGCTATGCGCACTGGTGCGAGCTGCTCACCCAGCGGTATCCGCAGTATCCGCTGCCCCGAGCCAGCTGACCTGCGACGTGAATGACACATCAGTGCCGCGATGACGACACTGCATGTCCCACGCCCACGCGGCGACACCACCGGTGTAGCTGCGCACGCGGACGGGCAGAGGCGTCACGGGTCGCCCGGCCTCCAGGCAGGTCAGGCGCACGCGGGCCCCGTCACGCGACACAAGATCACCTGTGGCCATTCCCCCCGCAGCACGCTGCGGCTCCCAGCCCTCCGCGAAGTGCCAGTGCTGGATCCACATGCCTGATGTCGTGGCCTCGTCCGCGTCTGTCACCGTGACCTGCTCCGGGTCGATGCGGACTGTGCGTCGCTGCTGACCGGAGTCCGTCACGAGCTCGTATGCGTGGTCACCGATGCGCCGCCCCGACGTCGATCCGGAGCCAGGGTCGTCGACTCGCTCGAGGATGGAATGAGCACCGGGGCCGCGTGACCATGCGAGGGCGCTCGCGTCGGACTTCGGCGCCGTTGCGCGATCGGCGAGCACGGACTTCCCGTGCGTGAACCAGGTCACCGCGCCGTGGTCGTCGTGCCCGTGCCGGGTGGTCGCGGGTCCGAACCGCACGACGTAGTGCATTCCGTCGGAGGTGGCAGCGGCCCAGCCGTCCTCCGGGCACCACAGGTCACCGCCCCCCGTCCTGCCCGTGCGCACCCGCCCGTCACCGATGGGCTCGACCACGCCGTCCGGTCGAACGAGCGCCTCGGCCGCCCGCTTCGCGTGAGGGTCCTGGCGCAACCCGGCCGCCCGGCCGAGGTCATCCCAGATCGAGACATTGAGCCACTGGTAGGCGCTCGACTGCTCGTCGGTCATGCCGCAGGCGGAGAACACCGAGGCGCGGTCGCGCATGATGCGCTCCCGCGATGTCGTGATCCACTCGGGTCGGTCGAACAGCTCACCGGTACGCAGGAGCAGCCGGTTGGCCTGCGCACCGTGGTTGTGCGGACGACGCAGGGGCAGTCCGTAGTACCGGCGATCGTCCAGCAGCGCCGAGCCGAGGAAGACGGCCACCTTCGCGAACTCCGTGCGACCGGTCATCCGGTACAGGCACTCCATCGTCTCGAGGCGGCGACGGATCTGACCCTCGCTCCAGCCCGACGTGCGCGCGCGATCGCGCGATGCGTCCGGTCCCGGATCAGCCAATGACGAGGCGTAGGTCGCAACAATGCGTGCCGCTCCCGCCGGGTCGGCCTCGGCCGATGGGACGAGCCACGCGAGGGAGTGGAACCACAGGGCCTCCTGCGAGGTCCCGAACCGGGCACCTGCCAGTCCACTCGGCGTGAGCGGGATCCTCGTTCCCCGCCAGTCCAGAGTCGACAGGTCACGGTCGACCCGTGGGTCGAATCGTGCGACGCGAGTCGCCAGTCGATCGCACCGATTGGTGTCCGAGGCGGGAGGCACCTGCGGCACGGCCGCCTGAGCTGCAGGCGGATTCACGACGGGTGCCGCGATGATCGGCACGGGGATCAGCACGGGGATCAGCACGGTGAGCAGCACGGCAGTCAGCACGGTGACGACGACCCCTTGGCCCCCCAAGGACGGGCGCGTGATCACCGTCCTCGTCACTGGGGCATTATCACCCGCATGTCGGCTCCCGTGGTTGCAGTCATCGGGCTCGGCTACGTCGGCCTTCCCCTGGCCGTCCGGGCGGCCGAATGCGGCCTGAGCGTGATCGGCATCGATGCGTCCGAGGCCGTGGTCACCGGCCTGCGCACGGGCCGCTCGCACGTGGACGACCTCACTGACTCAGATGTCGCACTTCTGCTGTCGCGCGGCTTCGTCCCCGTGCACGTCACGGACGACCTGCCGTCAGCCGATGTCCACGTCATCTGCGTTCCCACGCCGCTGTCGTCCGACGGCGGCCCCGACCTGTCGCATGTGCGCGCCGCCGGTCGCACGATCGCGGGCGTGCTGAGTCCAGGCGCCCTCGTCGTTCTCGAATCGACGAGCTACCCCGGTACCACCGAGGAAGTCCTGCGTCCCATCCTCGAGGAGTCGGGCCTGCGCGCCGGGACGGACTTCCACCTCGCCTTCTCCCCCGAGCGCATCGACCCAGGACGCTCATCGCACTCCTTCGCCGAGGTGCCGAAGGTGGTCGGCGGCCTCACCCCCGCGTGCCGCGACGCAGCGGCAGCCTTCTACGCACGCCTCGTCGACTCCGTCGTCACGACAGTCGGCCTGCGCGAAGCGGAGATGGCCAAGCTCCTGGAGAACACGTACCGCCACATCAACATCGCCTTCGTCAACGAGATGGCGCGCTTCTGCCACCTGCTCGGCATCGACGTATGGGATGCGATCTCAGCTGCAGGAACCAAGCCGTTCGGCTTCCAGCGTTTCGATCCCGGTCCGGGAGTAGGGGGCCACTGCATCCCGATCGACCCGAACTATCTCGGTCACTGGGTGCAGGAGCAGACGGGCGAGCAGTTCCGCTTCGTGCATCTGGCCCAGGAGATCAACGCAGGCATGCCCGCCTATCTGGTCTCTCGCATCGAGCGCCTGCTCACCGACCGCGGCATGACGTTGTCGGGTGCGCGGGTGCTGCTGCTCGGGGTGACGTACAAACCTGACATCGCCGATGACCGCGAGACTCCCGCCCGTCCGCTCGCCGCCCTGCTCGCTGATGCCGGTGCCGTACTGCTCGCGCACGATCCCCTGCTTCCGCAGTGGTCGCCTAGCGGCATCGACGTCACCTCCGTCACCGACATCCACGAAGCCCTCGCCGAATGCGACATCGCCGTGCTGCTGCAGGCGCACACGGCCTTCGACGTGACGATGATCGCGGCAACCGCGCCACTGCTGCTCGACACCCGCGGTGTCGCGCCCGTCGGGTCGCCTGCCGTCGTGCGCCTCTGAGACGGGGATCGGTCAGGGCGCGACGACGCTGTTCACGAGGGCCGAGCAGCCCACCAGGCCCGCAGGGCCTCCTGCGCCAGCTCTGGCTCCATCGGCCCGCGATCCAGGCGCAGGTCGAGCAGGAACTGGTACGCCTCGCCGACGACGGGGCCGGGCGGAATGTCGAGGATGCGCATGATCTCCCGGCCGTCGAGATCCGGGCGCATTGCGGCGAGCTCCTCCTGCTCCGCCAGCTCCGCGATCCGCTTCTCCAGGGAGTCGTACGACTTCTGCAGCGCGATGGCACGACGACGGTTGCGTGTGGTGCAGTCCGCCCGGGTGAGCTTGTGCAGGCGGGTGAGGAGAGGTCCGGCGTCGCGCACGTAGCGCCGGACGGCGGAGTCCGTCCATTCCCCCGTGCCGTAGCCGTGGAAGCGCAGGTGCAGCTCGACCAGGCGAGCGACGTCATCCGTCATTTCGTTGGAGAAGCGCAGCGCCTGCATTCGCTTGCGCGTCATGCGGGCACCCACCACCTCGTGGTGGTGGAAGGAGACCCGTCCGTCGCCCTCGAACCGCCGAGTGCGCGGCTTGCCGATGTCGTGCAGCAGGGCGGCCAGTCGCAGGACGGCATCCGGTCCGCTCGCCGGCTGGTGCGCATCCTCGAGGAGGATGGCCTGCTCCAGCACGGTCAGCGTGTGCTCGTAGACATCCTTGTGATGGTGATGCTCGTCCGCCTCCAGTCGCAGCAGGGGAAGCTCGGGCAGCACGTACTCCGACAGCCCGGTGTCCACGAGCAGCGTGAGACCACGCCGGGGATCCGGGGACATCACGATCTTCATGAGTTCCTCGCGGATCCGCTCCGGCGAGACGATCGACAGCCGCTCAGCCTGCTCCGTCATGGCGACGACGACCTCTGGTGCGACCTCGAATCCCAGCTGAGCACTGAAGCGTGCGGCCCGCATCATCCGCAGCGGGTCGTCCGAGAAGGAGTCGTGCGGCGTGCCCGGCGTGCGGATGACGCCGGCGGCGAGGTCGGTGCGGCCGTCGAAGAGGTCGATCAGCTCCAGCGCGGGCAGGCGCACGGCCATGGCATTGATCGTGAAATCACGTCGGACGAGATCGTCGGCCAGGCTCGTCCCGAAGGCCACCTCGGGCTTGCGGGAGTCGGGATCGTAGGCCTCCGCCCGATAGGTCGTGATCTCCACCTCGCGTCCGCCGATCCGGGCGCCCACCGTGCCGAACCGGATGCCGACGTCCCAGGTGGCCTCGGCCACCGGGGTGATGAGGGTCAGCACCGTGTCCGGGTGGGCATCGGTGGTGAAGTCGAGGTCGACGCTCGCCGCATCCGCGAAACGTCCGAGGAGGGCGTCGCGCACCGGCCCACCGACCAGGGCGAGCTCGTGCCCGGCCTCCGTGAAGACCCGGCCGAGGGTGGTCAGGATCCCCGCCGCCGATACCAGTTGGGCCCGGGCCGCCTCGTCCAGGGGCAGGCCGTCAGTGGAGGCGGGACTCACGGGACTCGAGCGTAGTCAGCGCGACCGGGCAGCGTCGGCGCTGGCCTATCCTGCCGATATGGCCCAGTCCCGTGCGAAGAAGCCAGGGCGGGTGGAGGAGACGTCTGCCGGGGGCCTGGTCGTGGACCGCTCCGCCACCACGCCCCGGGCGGCGCTGATCGGTCGGCTGGACCGCCGCGGGACGATGAAGTGGTCCCTGCCGAAGGGCCACATCGAGCCCGGGGAGACTCCCGAGCAGGCCGCTGAGCGCGAGATCCGGGAGGAGACCGGCATCGAGGGTCGAGTGCTGGCCCCGCTGGGCACCATCGACTTCTGGTTCATGCTCGAGGCGCAGCGGGTGCACAAGACGGTGCACCACTTCCTGCTCGAAGCTCACGGCGGCACCCTGTCGGATGCCGATCTCGAGGTGGATGAGGTGTCGTGGGTGCCGCTCGACCAGCTGGCAGACCGGCTTGCCTTCGAGGACGAGCGCCGCCTGATGGACCGCCTGCCCGAGCTGCTGAGCGCGACCCCGGATCCGGGCAGGGGATTCTCGGGCGGACCGGGACCCGCGTGATCCGCACGACGGTGACCTGGCTCCTCGCGGCGGCGTTCGCCCTGGCGCCCGCGCTGGCGGCGGCACCCGCCCGCGCCGATGTCACCCTCGGGCCGCTGCAGGTCGTGCTGGAGACGATGGTCCCGTCGATTCCAGGAGGGCAGGACACCCTGCGGCTGCGCGGCAGGGTGGTGAACTCCTCCGACGACACTGTCGACGACGTCAGCATCCGGCTGCGAAGGTCGTCCGCGCCCATCGCCGAGCGCGCTGCGATCGCGACGATCGCCGCCGCGGGTCTGGAGGCCGAGGGCCGGGAGCCGAGCGACGTGCCCCTGCCCGGAACGAACGTGGTGGTGGCCGACTCCCTGGCACCGGGCGAGCTGGCCTCCTTCAGCATCAGGGTCCCGGTGGACGCCATCGGCTTCACCGACCCAGGCTCCTACGTCGTCGCACTGGAAGCCCTGGGCCGCATCGAGGGGGTCGACGAGTTCGACGAGCGGCAGGGGATCCTGCGCACCTTCGTTCCGTGGATGCCGTCGGACGCAGATGTCGATCCGGTCTCCGTGGCCTGGCTGTGGCCGTTGGCCGGATGGCCGGCCCAGACGGTGTCCGGGGTCCTCCTCGACGAGCAGACCCCGGAGGAGCTCGCGCCGGATGGTCGGCTCGGGCAGCTGGTCACCCTCGGGCAGCGGCACCAAACGAGCGTGTCGTGGATCGTCGACCCGGTCCTGCTCCAGATGGCGCAGCAGATGTCCGACGGCTACCAGGTGTTGCGTGACGGCGATGTCGTGGTCGGCGACGCCGACGCCGTTGCAGCGGGATGGCTCGAGCAGGTCACTGCGGCAACGCGGGTGTCCGCCGTCCAGGCCATGCCCTACGCCGATGTCGACGCGTCGGCGCTGACCCGCGGCGGCATGCCGACGGACGTGGTGCGCTCCGTGACGCAGGCGCCGCGCGTAGCTGGGGAGGCCCTCGGTGAACAGCCCGACGGCGTCCTGTACTGGGCGCCCTTCGGCCGACTCGACCAACCGGCCCTTGACGTCCTCGCCTCCGCCGGGATCACCACCGTGGTGCTCGCCGGAAGCTCGATCGCGACCGCGCTGCCGGAGGCCGAGGCCGTGCCAGAAGCCGGCCCTCTGCCAAGCGCTGCCGCGGACGAGGCGGCGGCCACTATCGCCCTGCCCACGGATGCCGGCACGATCACGGGCGTGCTGACCGATGCCGGTCTCTCGCGGGTTCTCGCCCTGCCGCAGAGCACAGCGGCGGACGTCATCACGGCACGCCAGCAGTTCCTGGCCGAGACCGCCACCGCTGCACTCGGCATGCAGGACGCGGGCATCGCCGACGGCGTCCTCGTGGCGGCACCTCCGTCAGTGCGCTGGACGGCAACGGCGTCTCTGGTCACGCCGCTGCTGCGCTCACTCCGCTCGGCCCCCTGGCTGCGCCCGATCACCCTCGCCGAACTGCTGGCCGCTCCGATCCCGGACTCCGGTCGACGACGCGCCGGCTACGGCGAACGGGCGCGCGAGCAGGAGCTCAACCGTCGCTACGTCGCATCATTGGCGCGCACCAACGCGTCACTGGCGACGTTCACGTCGATCATCGACAATCCCACCGGCGTGACGGAGCCGTTCTCGGAGGCGCTGCTGCGCGCGTCGTCATCGGCGTGGCGCACCCAGCCGGGAGTCGGTACCGAGCTCCTCGACACCATCCGCGTCGATCTCGCAGAGCGAACCAGCCAGGTGCGCGTGCTCTCCCAGGGCACCATCACACTCTCCGGCGACTCCGGCAAGGTGCCCGTGACCATCGCCAACGATCTGGATCGGTCAGTGACAGTCGGCGTCCAGTTGCGCAGCCGGCCCGGCCTGCGCCTGTCGTCCGAGCCCGTCGAGGGGATCCGCATCGAGGCCGGCCGCATGGCCAGCGTCGACCTCGATGCCCGGGTGGTCGGCGGTGATCCGCTGGCCGTCGAGGTGCAGTTGATCGGACCGGACGGGCAGGACTACGGACAACCGGCGACGATCACCCTGATGTCGACGGCCTACGCACGCGCCGCCGCCTGGGTCGTGGCCCTGGCCTTCGTCGCGATCGTCGTCTTCGTGATCGTGGGCGTGGCCCGACGCATTCACAAGGTGCAGCGCGGCGCTGCCGGCAAGGCCGATAGCCCGTGAGCAGCGATCCGGTGCAGGCGACGGGAGGACTTCCTGAGGCAGGAGGACCGGCGACGTCCGGTGCCGTCGTCGCTCGCAACAGCGCTCTCATGGCGACCGGCACGATCGTGTCGCGCATCACCGGCATAGGGCGGGACATCGCACTGACGGCCGCGCTCGGCTTCTACCTCGTGTCGGATGCGTACTCACTGGGCAACTCGCTGCCCACGATGATCTACATCCTCGTCATCGGCGGCGCCCTCAACGCCGTCTTCATCCCGCAGCTCGTGCGGCGCATGAAGGATGACGCCGACAACGGCAAGGCCTACGCAGATCGACTGCTGACGATCACCGCGACAATCCTGCTGGTCCTGTCGATCGTGGCGGTGGCGGCGGCGCCCTGGATCGTCGATCTGTACACCCCGGCCGACTATCCAACGGCGGAGTACGACCTCGCGGTCGCGTTCGCGCGGCTGTTCCTGCCGCAGATCTTCTTCTACGGCATCTACACGATGCTCAGCCAGGTGCTCAACGCGCGCGGTCACTTCGGCATGCCGATGTTCGCCCCGATCGCGAACAACGTCATCGCGATCACGACGTTCGTGATCTTCATCGTCATCGCCGGGACGTCAGCAGCCGCCGACGGCGTCCTCACAACAGATCAGGTGCTGCTCCTCGGCATCGGAACGACCCTCGGCGTGGTGGTCCAGGCCCTCATTCTGATCCCGGTGCTCATGCGATCGGGATACGCGTGGCGGCCGCGTTTCGACTGGCGTGACGCCGGGCTCGGCAAGGCGGCCAAGCTCGCTGCATGGACTGTCGCGCTCGTCCTCGCCAATCAGGTGGCGTATCTGTTCATCATGCGGCTGGCCGCACAGGCGAACGTCAATGCAGCGGCGTCCGACCTGACCGCGGCAGGCATCACGACCTACCAGAAGGCGCACCTCGTCTTCATGCTCCCGCACAGCGTGATCACGATCTCCATCGTCACCGCACTGCTTCCTTCGTTGAGCCGTGTCGCCCACGCCGGGCTGCTGCACGAGGTCGGACGGGAGGTGGCACGTGCCATGCGCGTGGTGTCCGTGCTCATCGTGCCGATCGCCGCCGTGCTCGCCGTCAACGGCGCTGGAATCGCGGTACTGCTGTTCGGCTATGGGGCTGCAACGACGCAGCAGGCCGCGACCATGGGTGCCATCGTGTCGATCTTCATGATCGGCCTGCCGGCCTTCACGCTGTTCTACGTGCTCCTTCGCGGGTTCTACGCACTCGAGGACACGCGGACCCCGTTCTTCATCACGGTGGCCTTCAGCGTGGTGATGCTCGCACTGGCGTTCCCCCTCTTCTCGATGGTGGAGGGAGGTGGACCCCAGGTTGCCGCGCTTGCCCTCGCATACTCGCTGGCCTACTGGGTCGGCCTGGTACTCGCCTGGATCGTGCTCGCGCGACGTCTCGGGTCGATGGAGGTCGGGCGCACGGTGTGGGCGCTGCTGCGCATCCTGGTGGCCGGCCTGATCTCAGCCGGTGCCATGGCGCTGGCGTCACTCGCCGGCATCGCTCGCATCCTCCGGATGGAGGACGGTGACGGGCAGGCACGGGTCCTCCTGCTGCTCGTCGTCCTCGTGGTCTCCGCCATCGGCTTCCTCGTGTTCGCGGTCACGGCGTGGGCGCTGCGCGTACGCGAGGTGAACGACGTACTCTCACTCGTGCGGCGAATGACCGGTCGCATCACGTCGCGTCGGAGCGTCCCATGACGGAGCAGGTCGTTCTCGGCCGCTACCGACTGCTGGCCCTCGTCTCCGAACGACCTGACGGCGTCGCACTGTGGCACGGCTACGACGACGTTCTCGACCGAGCAGTGTCGATCCGTGTCGTGCCGCTGACGCATCCGCGGACGATGGCCCTGCTGGAGAGTGCAAGACGCGCCGCGACCGTGGACGATCGGCGCCTGCTGCGCATCCTCGATCTCATCGAGGTCCCGCTGCCGGAGCAGCCGGGCCAGTACGCAACGGGCGTCGTGAGCGAGTGGGCCAACGGCAGGCATCTGGGTGAGCTGCTCGCGTTGCGTGCCGGGACGCCCCTGGGTACTCCGGAGGCTCTCGACCTCGTGGCCGAGGTAGGGCGGGCCGTCGCGGCCGGGGCGGCGCACGGCGTGGGGCACGGGCGCCTGCGACCCACCAGTGTCTTCGTCACCGACGCCGGGGAGGTGCGGGTGCGCGGCCTCGGCGTCGACGCCGCGCTCCTGGGCACCGGGCCCCTGTCGAACGGTGAGCCCGCGCCGAGCGTGGCCGCGGCCGACGTCGACGGCCTCGCCAGCCTGGCCTACCTGCTGTGCACCGGCTACTGGCCGGGAACCCTGCCGGAGTCGGGGTCGAATCCGACCCCGCCCGGTCCGACGGTGCTGCCGCCATCGCAGGTGCGTGCGGCCGTGCCGCGCAGCGTGGACCTGCTGATGAGTCGATCCCTGAGCGCCGCACCGCCGCAGCGCAGCGCCGAACCCATCACAACGGCAGCGGGCTTCGCCGCGGCAGCCGGCGCCGCCCTTGACCACGTGGCCCCGGTGACAACCGCGACTCTCAAGCCGGTGACGGTCGGGCCGATGTCGCCCCGTCGCCGCCTGCTCCGGGGCGGTGGTCGGGTCCTCGCGGTCGCCGCGGGCCTGGGGATCGTGGCCGCCTTCGTCTGGGTGGGCCTGCAGTTGCTCTCAGCCGACTCCCCCACGGCCGCGACCGACGAGGCTGCCACCACCGAGATCCTGACCTCCCCTGCCGTGCCAGTCGACGAGCTGACCGTCACCGGTCTGGAGCAGGCGCTGGAGATCCTCGGCTTCCGCTCCTTCGACCCGTACGGGGACGACGACGGGAACGACAAGCCCGACCGGCGCAAGGGCCGGGAGAACGACGACCTCACCGCGACGGTCAACGACGCCGATCCGGGCACGGCATGGCTCACGTCGGAGTACGGCACGGCCGACCTGGACGGCAAAGGAGGGGTCGGACTGATCGTCGACCTGGGCAAGGACCGCGACGTCCAGCAGGTCACGGTCAACCTCGTCGGCCGTGGGACCGGGGTCGACGTGCGGGTGTCCGACACGATCAAGCGGGATCCGGCACTGTGGAGTCCGCTGGGCGAGGCCTTCGCGCCACAGGACCGCGTCGAGATCCGATCGCCGCGACCCGTCACGGGGAGGTACGTGCTCATCTGGCTCACCCAGCTGCCGCCCGTGGTGGGCACCGAGGAGTTCCAAGGCGGCGTGCGCAGCGTCGTCGTGACGGGTTAGCCGGTCAGTAGGCTCCCACCACACGACCCAACCGCAATCGCGGTCGTGGCATGACCGAGGAGCAGCACGTGACGGACGATCCCCGCAGCGACGCCGAGCTGCTGGGAGCACACGTCTCCGGCGACCCTCTGGCCTTCGAGGAGCTGGTCCGTCGGCACCGGGACCGCCTGTGGGCGGTCGCCCTGCGCACGACGGGGGAGCCCGAGGAGGCGGCGGACGCGCTGCAGGACGCGCTGATCTCCGCCTATCGGCGCGCCCACCAGTTCCGCGGGGACTCCGCCGTGACCACCTGGCTGCATCGGATCGTCGTCAACGCCAGCCTGGACCGACTGCGGCGGCGGGCAGTCCGAGCCGCCGACGTGCTGCCCGACGACAACGAGAGCCTGCCCGGTTCGGTGGTGGCGGACCCGGTCGACCACATGGACCGGCGCGAGGTGCAGCTCATGGTCACGGCCGCCCTCGCGGCCCTGCCGGAGGACCAGCGCGCGGCGATCCTCCTCGTCGACGTCGAGGGCTGGAGCGTGGAGGACGCCGCCCGGGAGCTGGGCATCCCCGAGGGCACGGTCAAGAGCCGGTGCTTCCGGGGCCGGGCCAAGCTGGCCAAGAGCCTGGCAGTCCTGCGGAACCCTGACCTCGCACCTGCCGTCACACCCCCGGCAAGTCCGCCGGGCGGCCCATCAGCGACTCCACGGGGAGGTGACATCACGCGTGGCTGACGACCAGAGCGGGCTGGGCCCCGACGACCTCGACACGGACCTCGACACGGACCTCGACACAGCCGACGTCCTGCGGTCGGCCGACGATGCGGGGTCCGCCGATGACACCTGGGTGCGCAGTCTGCTGGCGGACCTCGACTTCCTGCGGCCCGAGTTCCCCGCCGCCGCTGGCGCCACTGCTGGCGACGCTGGCGATGCGGGCCCCTCAGACGCTGCCGGCGAGCCCATGCCTCCCTGGGTGTGGACGCAGATCGGCGCGACGCTCGCCGCCGAGGGCGGCGGCTCCCGCCGACGACCGGCCTGGGTCCGTTGGGGGGGCGGGCTGGTCGCCGCATCGGTCGCAGTACTGGCGATCGGGCTCGCCGTGACGTCCTTCTCGGGCGGGGCCGGCCAGTCCGGCTCCGGCGACTCCTCGATCATGGCGGGTGCCGCACTCGACACGGCCGTCATGAAGGACTCCGCACCCGCGAAGGCCGCCGCTCCCGCTGAGCGCGCAGCGCCGACACTCGAGGCAGCACCCACCCTCTCCTTCGCGGGCATCGTCCCGCCGACCCTGAACCTGATCGGCTCCCGGACCGACTACCGCGCCGATGACCTCAAGGACCAGGTGACCAGCCTGCTCCAACAGCTGGACATGGCCCCGGAGAAGGCGCGCGCTGCCATGCAGCAGCTGCCCGGCGAGCTGGTCGTGCCCGATGCCGAGCCCCCCGACATGCTGACGACTCCCGTGAAGCTGCGGGCATGCGTCACCAAGCTCACCAAGATCGCCACCTCGACCGCGCTCCTGATCGACTGGTCCACCTTCCACGGTGTCGAAGCAGGGGTGATCATCGCTCCCGAGTACCCGACCCCGGGCGAGGCGGATGTCACCGAGCTCGACATCTGGGTCGTCGACCACCGATGCGAGGTCCAGGAGGACGACCACCTCAGCATGCGCTGACGGGACCGGACTCCGGGAATATCGGCACCCCTAGACTTGTCCTAGTCGTCAGGGATACCCCCTAGGGCATTGCCCCACCCCGGTGTCCGACCCCATGACCTAGGAGAAGCACGTGAGCGAGATCCGCAGCGTCATCATCATCGGCTCCGGCCCGGCCGGATACACGGCCGCGGTCTACGCCGCTCGCGCGCAGCTCCACCCACTGGTGTTCGAGGGGTCCGTGACGGCCGGCGGCGCGTTGATGAACACCACCGAGGTCGAGAACTTCCCCGGGTTCACCGACGGGATCATGGGTCCGCAGCTGATGGAGCAGATGCGCGCGCAGGCCGTGCGGTTCGGAGCGGAGATCGTGACGGACGACGTCGTCAGCGTCGATCTCGATGGCCCGGTCAAGTCGGTCACCGACGGCAACGGTGCCACCCACCGGGCCCGCGCGGTCATTCTGGCGATGGGCTCTGCCTACCGCGAGCTCGGCCTCGAGAACGAGAAGCGACTGTCCGGCCATGGCGTGTCGTGGTGCGCGACCTGCGACGGCTTCTTCTTCCGCGACCATGACATCGCAGTCGTCGGCGGCGGCGACTCCGCCATCGAGGAAGCCACCTTCCTCACCCGATTCGCCAAGTCCGTGACTCTCATTCACCGTCGCGACTCCCTCCGCGCGAGCAAGATCATGCAGGAGCGCGCCTTCAACGATCCCAAGCTGCACTTCGCCTGGAACAGCGAGGTCGTCGACCTCCTCGGTGACGCCAAGCTGAGCGGAGTCGTCCTGCGCGACACCGTCACGGGCGACACTCGCGACCTGCCGGTCACCGGGCTCTTCATCGCCATCGGTCACGACCCGCGGTCAGAGCTCGTCAAGGGGATCGTCGACCTCGACGACGAGGGCTACGTACTCGTGCAGGGCCGCACCACCGCGACCAATGTCGACGGTGTCTTCGCCTGTGGTGACCTCGTCGACCACACCTACCGACAGGCCATCACGGCCGCCGGCTCCGGCTGCGCGGCAGCGCTGGATGCGGAACGCTTCCTCGCGCACGCGGGCGAGTAGCCTGAGCGTCTGGACATCACCCTGCACCGCAGGCCGAGATTCGAGGAGCACCATGGGAGCCACCAAGCAGGTCACCGACGCCAGCTTCGCCGACGATGTGCTCATGAGCGACAAGCCCGTGCTCGTCGACTTCTGGGCTGAGTGGTGCGGGCCGTGCAAGATGGTCGCACCGATCCTCGAGGAGATCGCGAAGGACCACGATGGCATCGTCATCGCCAAGTTGAACGTCGACGAGAACCCGCAGACGGCAGCGTCGTACGGCATCACGTCCATCCCGACGATGAACGTCTACCAGGGCGGACAGATCGTGAAGACGATCATCGGTGCCAAGCCCAAGGCCGCCCTGCTCGCCGATCTCGCCCCGTACCTGGGCTAGGTCACCGGACCCACGACAGCATCCAGGAACGGCGACACGTTGTCCGTGCTCCTGCGTCTTGGTGACGTCGGCGCCGCCGTCGCTGAGGTGCGGGCGCGCCTGTCCTGGCTGGGTCTCTGCTCGGCCGATGCCCCCGATCCGCAGACCTTCGACGATGACCTGGACCGTGCCGTCCGCGCTTTCCAACAGGAGCGTGGCATCACCGTGGACGGCATCGTCGGCCCGCACACCTTCCGCCGCCTCGAGGAGGCGCGGTGGCAACTCGGGGACCGGGTGCTGTCGTATGTCCCCGGTCACCTCATGGCCGGGGATGACGTCACCGAGCTTCAGCGCCGGCTCAACCAGCTGGGTTTCTCCGCCGGACGGCCGGACGGACTGTTCGGGCAGCAGACCGACACAGCACTGCGCGAGTTCCAGCGTGGGGTCGGCGTCACCGCCGACGGCATGTGCGGACCGGATACCTTCCGCGCCTTCGATCGACTCGTGCGCACCGTGTCGGGGGGCAATGCCACACACCTGCGCGAGCACCTCACGATGGCGCAGTTGCAGTCGGGCATCGCCGACAAAGTCATCGTGCTGGATCCGGGTGTCAGCGTGGAGCCGGAGCTGTGCCACGCGATTGCCGTGCGCATCGAAGGCAGATTGGCGGCCCTCGGCACCCAGGTGCTGCTCACCCGGGCGAGCCGTCCGACCGCGATTGCAGCCATGCCGGACGATGCCTCGCGCGCCCAGTTCGCCAACGACGTGGGGGCCGATCTCGTGCTCTCGCTGCACATCGACCGGTCGACCAGCCCGCTGCCCAACGGCCTGGCGGCCTTCTACTTCGGCGACCCCCGGGGCGGCAACCACTCTCCGGGCGGTCGGGTCCTGGCCCAGGGTCTGCAGGACGAGCTGCTGGTGCGCACCGGCCTGCTCGACTGCCGCGTGCATCCGCGCACCTGGGACCTCCTGCGGCTGACGCGCATGCCGGCGGTGCGGGTCGAACTGGGCTATGTCTCCCATGTCGATGACCATGCGCGCCTGGTGAGCCCGGGCTTCCAGGATGCTGTCTCAGAGGCGGTCACGACAGCGCTCACCGCCTTCTGCGCGCCCCGCGCATAGATCACCCCGATTTCGCCGCCTGTGCTGCAGCAGCGGGCCGACTTCGCCTAGCCTGACCGCATGCGCATTCCCGTACTCGCCGTCTCCGTCGTCGCGGTTGCCACCGGACTCACGTGGCTGACCATGGGCTCCAGCGGTGCGGCAGGCGGCACCGGGGTGTACGCCGACTGGTCCATCGACGGCACGAGCGCGACCGCGACCCTCCCCTCGACCGCTTTCCCGACGATCAGTGCCACCCGGACCGGCGGGTCGTGGCAGGTTGCCTCCGGCGGCAGCACCTGGCTGTCGGCCGACACCCCGTTCGGTGCACAGTTCGGATCCTCGCGAGACAAGGACTACCTCTACACGTCACTGCCGTTGGGCGCCTCAAGCACGGTCGTCACCGTCACCTTCGCCACCCCGGCACCCGTCGGAACCTGGGGCTTCGCCCTCGGCGACATCGACGCGGAGGACGTGACCATCGCCGCCACGGGAGCCGACGGCGGTGCTCTCGATGTCTCCGGTTGGTTCCAGTCCGCCTTCAACTCCTGCAGCGTGAGTCCCAAGCCGTCGGCATGCCCCGCCGGGACGCACAGCGACCGGCCGACCTGGGCCTCGCCCGTGCTCCGCGGATCCGCGAGCGACACCAACGGTGCCGCAGCGTGGTTCCGCCCGTCGAGCGCGGTGAAGACCCTCACCTTCTCGCAGGCTCGGAACGTCGCGGGCGCACCGATCTACCAGCTCTGGATCGCCTCGGATGTAGCCTCCGCTTCGACCGCGCCATCCACCACGGCCTCACCGTCCGCATCGCCCACCACTGATCTCGAGTGCACCGCCGAGGACACCGCCCTCATCAATGGCGGGTTCGAGCGACCCGCGATTCCCGCGAAGTCATACCGACAGCTGCCCGAGTCCGACGTCCCCGGATGGGAGACGACGGCGAGCGACAAGAAGATCGAGATCTGGTCCACTGGATTCGGCGGGGTGGACGCACCTGTGGGCGACCAGTTCGCCGAGCTCAATGCGACTCAGCCCTCGGAGCTCTTCCAGACCGTCGAGACGACGCCCGGGCAGAAGCTGACGTGGTCCCTGCTCCATCGCGCCCGTGCAGCCGGAGCGACAGGCGACACCATGAGCGTGAACATCGGAGCCGCAGCAAGCCCCCCGAACGCCACCTACACCTTCACCGACACCCTCTCCGACGGATGGGTGCGTCACACCGGTGAGTACACCGTGCCCGCGGGTCAGGTCCGCACCAGGTTCGGGTTCGAATCGGGTCCCACCGCATCGGGAAGCCGATCCGTCGGGAACTTCCTCGACGACATCTACTTCTCGACCACCGCATGCATTCCTGCGAAGGCTGCCGAGGGGAGCGTCGTCGAGCCGTCACCGCTCGCGAGCCCGAGCTCCAGCGCCACGCCGTCCGACACCCCGACACCGTCGCCGAGTGCGAGTTCGACATCATCCGGCGCACCATCTCCGTCCGCGTCCGAGACCGCGTCTCCGAGCGCATCGCCGTCGGCTTCTTCGTCGGCTTCTTCGTCGGCTTCTTCGTCGGCTTCTTCGACTGCATCGCCGACCGCATCGCCGACCGAGACCGCATCGCCGACCGCGTCATCCTCCGCCTCAGCGACCCCGGAACCGTCCTCGTCTCCGGCGAGCACTCCCAAGCCATCCGGTCAGGAGACGAGCTCACCCGAGCCGACCCGCTCACCCGAGCCGGTGATCGTCGTGCCCGACACCCCGACGCCGATCGACGTCATCACGAACTCCGGATCCGATCCGGACGCGACGGTGACGAGAGTGGACGACCCACGACACGGGACGGTCGAGATCAAGGACAACACCGTTGTCTACACCCCGGATCCGGGCTTCATCGGCAGTGACGTCGTGGTGAGCTACATCGAGGACGCCGACGGTGTGGTCACCGAAGTCCGCACACGCGTGACGACGGGTCTGCTGCAAGAGCCCCTGAAGGAGCTGGGTCTGCCCGGATCCGTGACCCCCCATCGCACCGTCGTGCTCCTAGACCATGCTGTCGAGACCAATGCCGATCAGACGGCACGCGTCAGGGTCGAGTGCCTGCAGGTGAGCCGAATCGCGCCGTTCGGTGGCTTCAGTGGATGCGCGGTGACCCGAGACGGTTCCACCGTGATGGTCACGGTGTCAGGCAGCACTCCGTATCGAGTTCGCGTGACGGTGAGCGCACCTGCGAAGGGCGACTACTTGCCGTACCTCTTCACGCGGACGTACACCGTGCGTCCGTGACAGGGCAGTGACGAGGCAGTCAGTGGTCAGGGCCGCAATTCGCGGTAGCCGCGCGGGATCGTGCCGTCAGGACCTCAGGATTCGGTGATCAGCGGGCCCGGTGCGGCCACACGAGCCGCACGGCGAAGCCCAGGATGACCCCCAGCGCGACCAGGCCGAGCAGCACGAGCACACGCCGCATGAGCCACTCCCCTCCGATGGCCCTACTCTAGGCGGGTCATGCAGCAGAGCAACAGGCCCGTTCGCGGCCGTGCGACGCACTGAGGAGGTGAGCGGTATGACGACGGCAGGTTCCCGTCTCGACCCTTGGGTGGATGCGTACGCCGCTCGCGCCAACGCCATGCGTGCCTCCGAGATCCGTGCTCTGTTCGCCGTCGCCTCCCGGCCCGAGGTGGTGTCCCTCGCCGGCGGCATGCCGTACGTGCAGGCACTGCCGGTCGACATGCTCACCGAGACCGCGCAGCGCGTGCTGGTGGAGCGAGGAGCCGTTGCCCTGCAGTACGGCTCCGGCCAGGGTGATCAGGGCCTCCGGGAGCAGATCCTCGACGTGATCGGCGAGGTCGGGATCAGCGCCCATCCCGACGACATCGTCGTCACGACCGGCTCGCAGATGGCTCTGGATCTCGTCACCCGGATCTTCTGCGATCCCGGCGATGTCGTGCTGGTCGAGGCACCTTCGTACGTCGGTGCCCTCGGCGTGTTCCGCGCCTACGAGTGCGACGTCGTTCACGTGGCCATGGACGACGAAGGCCTTGTGCCGCAGGCACTTTCGGCGGCACTGGAGCGCTGCCATGCGGAGGGACGACGGGTCAAGCTGATCTACACCATCCCGAGCTTCCACAATCCGGCCGGCGTCACGCAGGGTGCCTCGCGCCGCGCGGAGATCCTGAGCATCGCGCAGGCCGCCGGGGTGCTGCTGCTCGAGGACGATCCCTACGGGCTCCTTGGCTTCGAGGGTGAGCCGCCGCGCGCAATCCGCGCTGACGATGCCGAGGGGGTCATCTACCTCGGATCCTTCTCCAAGACGATCGCGTCTGGTCTGCGTGTGGGCTGGGCGGTGGCGCCTCACGGCGTGCGCGAGAAGCTGGTGCTGGCTGCCGAGGCTGCCGTGCTGTGCCCGTCGAACTACGCGCAGCTGACTGTCTCGGAGTACCTCGCGACCCAGCCGTGGCGTGAGCAGATCAAGACCTTCCGCGAGGTCTACCGGGAGCGTCGCGACGCCCTGCTGGAGTCGCTCCAGGCGCTGATGCCGGAGGGCACCACCTGGACGATCCCCGCCGGTGGCTTCTACTCCTGGCTCACGCTTCCTGAGGGTCTCGACGCCACGGCCATGCTGCCGCGAGCGGTGGCGAATCTGGTGGCCTACGTGCCGGGCACCGGCTTCTACGTCGACGGTCAGGGCCGTCAGAACCTCCGTCTGTCGTACTGCTACCCCGAGCCCGAGCGCATCCGTGAGGGGGTGCGGAGGCTGTCGGCCGTCATCGAGTCCGAGCTCGAACTGGTCCATACCTTCGGCACATCCCACGCCCTGAACCCCGTGACCGGATCCACGGTCCCCGCACCCGATCTGGCCTAGGAGCCCCACTGATGCACGTGCTGGTCCTGGCCGGCGGACTGTCGGCCGAGCGCGATGTGTCCCTGCGTTCCGGTCGCCGAGTCGCTGAGGCCCTTCGCAGCGAGCGGCCCGAGTGGGAGGTGAACCTCACCGACGTCGATGCCGAGCTGCTCGACCGGCTGGCCGATCACCGACCCGATGTCATCATCCCGCTGCTGCACGGCGCCGCCGGTGAGGACGGCGCCCTGCGTGACGTCATCGAGTGCCTGGGGATTCCGTTCGTCGGCTCGACCGGTGCCGCGAGCCGCCTGGCGTTCGACAAGCCCGTGGCCAAGCAGCTCGTGCTCGACAACGGACTGCGAACTCCCGATTGCGTGGCCATGCCGCAGTCGACCTTCCGCGAGCTGGGCGCGACCGGCGTGCTGCAGGCGGTGGTGGCGCGCCTCGGCCTTCCGTTGGTCGTGAAACCTGCACGAGGCGGATCGGCTCTGGGCACGTCGATCGTGCATGAGGCTGCCGAGCTGCCGTCGGCGATGGTTGGTGCCTTCGCCTACGGCGACGTCGTGCTGATGGAGCAGTACGTCACTGGCACCGAAGTCGCCATCGGAGTGTTCGAGCGCGATGACGATGTCCTTGCGCTGCCGGGTGTGGAGATCGTGCCGCAGGGTGAGCTCTACGACTACGCGGCTCGCTACACCGCGGGCACGACGGAGTTCTTCTGCCCGGCGCGACTGGATGCGGGAGCAGAGATGCAAGCCCAGGCGATGGCGTTGAAGGTGCATGTCCTGCTGGGTCTGCGTGACTGGTCGCGCACCGATCTCATCGTCGACGCTTCGGGGGAGCCGTGGTTCCTCGAGGTGAATGCTGCGCCGGGCATGACGGAGACTTCCCTTGTGCCGCAAGCACTTTCGGCCGCCGAGCTGCCGCTCGGACTGTTGATGGCCGAGCTTGCCGAGGTCGCGGTTTCCCGCGTGACCTGATCAGTCCAGCAGGTCAACGATGCGCCGCAGATCCTCCACATCGGCGCACTCGATCACGAGGGTTCCACGTGAGCGGCGGGTGCCGAATCCCTTGGTGCTGACTCGGGTGTCGAGTGCGTCCGCAGCACGGGCGCTGAGGTCGGCGACGACGTCGCCAACCTCGGCGTCACGAGACGCCTTGCCTCGGGATCGCGTGCTGCGCTGGCGCTGACGTCCGTCCGCGTCACCGACGAGGATGATCTCCTCGACGGCACGGACGCTGAGTCCCTCGGCGACGATGCGTGCTGCCAGCGCCTCCATGGCCGTCTGATCGTCGAGGGAGAGAAGTGCGCGGGCGTGACCTGCACTCAGCACGCCGGCAGCCACCCGGCGCTGGACATCCGGTGGGAGCTTCAGCAGCCGCAGGGTGTTCGACACCTGCGGTCGGGAGCGTCCCACGCGGCGGGCCAGCTCCTCCTGCGTGCAGCCGAAGTCCGACAGGAGCTGCTGGTACGCCGCGGCCTCCTCCAGGGCGTTGAGGTCCGCGCGATGGAGGTTCTCCAGGAGCGCATCGCGGAGGAGGTCCTCGTCGTCGGTCGCCCGGATGATGGCCGGGATGGCCGTCAGACCCGCCTCGCGACTGGCGCGCAGGCGCCGCTCGCCGGCGATCAACTCGTACTCTCCCGTGGGCAGCGCTCGCACGACGACGGGCTGCAGGAGGCCGATCTCCTTGATCGAGAAGACGAGTTCCGCCATGGCTTCCTCGTCGAAGACCGAACGAGGCTGTCGCGGGTTGGGGGCGATGGCCGCGACGGGCAGTTCCGCGTAGGAGGCACCGGCGATGGGTGCCATGTCCTGTGTTGTGGCCGGAGCCGACGGCGACGTGCGGGTCAGGTCACCCGAGGAGGGGATCAGTGCGCCGAGTCCCTTGCCGAGTCCGCGCTTGGGGGAGGCCGCCATGTCGTCCTTTCGGGTGGAAAACCATCGTTTTTTGTCCTATTTATAGGTTTATGTCTGTGGATAAGCCTGTGCGTAAGACGGGACGAGGGCCATGAGTTCTTCAGCGGCCTCCTGGTAGGCCAAAGCCCCTGGTGACGTGGGTTCGTAGGTGATCACCGTTTGCCCGTAGGAGGGTGCCTCCGACACGCGAACAGAACGGGGGATGATCGTGTCGAGCACCTGCGCGCCGAAGTGGGTGCGTACCTCGGTGGCCACCTGGGAGGCCAGTCGTGTGCGCCCGTCGTACATGGTGAGCAGGATCGCGCCCACGACCAGCGGAGGATTCAGGTGGGTCCGCACCATCTCGATGGTGCGGAGGAGCTGAGACAGCCCTTCGAGTGCGTAGTACTCGCACTGGATCGGCAGCAGGACCTCACGGGCGGCGACGAGCCCATTGAGGGTCAGCAGGCCCAGGCTGGGCGGACAGTCCAGGAACACGTAGTCGAAGTGCTGCTCTGCCAGCGCAGCCTCGAGAGCCCGGGCGAGCCGGTACTCCCGAGCCACCTGGGCCACCAGTTCGATCTCCGCACCCGCCAGGTCGATCGTGGCGGGGGCGGTCCACAGTCGGGGTATCTCTGGGCAGGGCTGGATGATGTCGAGCATCCGCGCCTCACCCGACAGCACCTCGTAGACACTGGGGGTGCCCTCGCGGTGGTCGGCACCGAGGGCCGTCGAGGCATTGCCTTGCGGATCGAGGTCGACGACGAGAACGTCCCTGCCTGATCGGGCAACGACCGCAGCGATGTTGACTGTGCTGGTGGTCTTGCCCACGCCGCCCTTCTGGTTGGCGACAGTGATGATGCGCGTGGTCATCGAGTTGTGCCGTTCCCGGGCCAGCCCAGTCCACTGGGGGATCCGGCCTGCGTTTCCCGTGAAACATCCGCGGTGTGATCGGGCCAGCCGAGTCCACTGATCTCCAGGGTGGGCTCGGGGGGCGTGATCACCGGCCTAGTCTGCCGCACCGCGCACACCGACGATCACGGTGGTGGGGGTTTCCAGGAACTCTCCGCCCACTCGCTCCACTCGAACGTCGTGCAGGTGCCACTGCGCGATGGCGTCGGCCGCCTCCGCCACTTCCGCCGCGGCATTCTCCCCCTTCAGGGCGAGGAGACGGCCTCCCGGCCGCAGCAGGGGAACCGTCCAGCCCAGGAGGCGTGGTAGGGGCGCGACTGCCCGCGCTGTGACCACATCCAGCGTCGGGATGCCACCGGCAGCATCCTCTGCTCGACCGCGCCAGACGGTCACCTGGGCCTGCAGGCCGAGCGACGTCACTGCCTCCTGCAGGAAGGTGCTCCGGCGCAGCAGCGGCTCGACCAGCACCATTCGCACGTCGGGACGGGCAATCGCCCACACCAGTCCGGGCAGCCCGGCTCCGGATCCCACGTCGCCGACGGTGCTGCCTTCGGGAACCAGACCCGTCCCAGGCTCGGCCACGACGGCGCAGTTCAGCACATGCCGGGTCCACAGCCGGGGAACTTCACGGGGTCCGATGAGTCCGCGCTCGACGCCTGGACCGGCCAGGACCTCGGTGAATTCGGTCAGGACAGGGCCACGCCCGACGAGCCACTCCGGCAGGTCGGGCGTGGGTCCCGGTGTTTCACGGGAAACCATCTCAACTGGTCCGGATCACCACTCGCCGTGCCGGCTCGTCACCCTCGGACTCGCTCACCAGACCTGCAGCAGCCACCACATCGTGGACCACCTTGCGCTCGAAGGGGCTCATCGGCTCCAGCCGCACCGGGGCCGCGGTGCGCTGCGCCTCCGCGATCGCCGCCCTGGCCTGCTCCTCCAGCTCGGCCTTGCGTGCAGCACGGAACCCGGCGACATCGAGCATGAGTCGTGACCGTTCACCGGTCTCCCGGGTTGCCGCCAACCTGGTCAGCTCCTGCAGAGCATCCAGTACCGCGCCGTCCTCACCCACGAGGTGCTGCAGTTCACCCGGCACGGCCTCCACCACCGACACCATGGCACGGCTGCCATCCACGCCGATGTCGATGTCACCGTCGAGATCGGCGATGTCGAGCAGGCCTTCGAGGTAGTCCGCGGCGGCGTCGCCCTCGCGCTCCAACAGCTCGACCCCCGAGGCACGTCGAACGTCCTTGCTGCCGTCCGTGCTGTCTGGGCCGTCCGTTCCGTCAGTACTCATCTTCACTCCACATCATGGACTTGGTCTCGGGCGATGGTGATCGCGACTACTTCTTCTTGCGTTGGCTGCGCGTCGTCTTCTTCGGCTGCTGCCGCTGCGGGTTTTCCGACGATGTGTCGGGAACTTCCCCGTCGGCGGGTGTTGGTCCTCCCGATCCCAGGGCCCCTGACGACCCCGAGCCTCTGCGCTGGGCCCGCGCTGCCTTGCGAGCCTCCCGTGCCTCGTACGCCGGCGTGCCGGGCTGGGGATTGTTCCGAATGACGTAGAACTGCTGCCCCATCGACCAGAGGTTCGTCGTGAACCAGTAGATGAGCACGCCGATCGGGAAGTTGATGCCCGAGACGGCGAAGATCACCGGGAACACGTACAGCAGGATCTTCTGCTGCTTGACCATCGGATTGTCCGGAGCGCTGTTCTTGACGATCAACTGGCGCTGCGTGATGAACGTCGTCGCGGTCATCAGCGCGATCAGGATCACGGTGAGGATCCGCGTGGCCAGAGGCATGGGCGTCTGATCCGCGTCCATGAACGTCGCGTAGAGCGGTACGCCGAAGATCTCCGCGTCGTGCATCGACGCCGTCAGATCGGCGTACTGCTCCCACGCGAACACCCCTGGCGCCACGTACCCCGGGTCGTCGGCAGGGTTCTTCGGGAACATGGCCACGCCCTGCAGCACCGAGAAGAGGGCGAAGAAGATCGGCGCCTGGAGGATGATCGGCAGGCAGGAGGCGAGTGGATTGGTACCGGTCTCCCGGTACAGCTTCATCATCTCCTGGGACTGGCGTTCCTTGTCACCGGCGTACTTCTTCTGGATCTCCTTCATCTGCGGCTGGATCAACTGCAGGTTCCGCTGGGCCTTGATCTGCTTCACGAACAGCGGGATCAGCAGGATCCGGATGATGATGACGAGACCCACGATGGAGAAGGTCCACGTCCACCCGCTGTCGGGATCCAGGCCGATGGCTGTGAAGAGCGAGTGGAACTGGACCAGGATCCAGCTCACTGCATTCTTGAGCCAATCGAGGATGAACACGTGGTGTCGCCCTTCTAGAAGCCGGATCCGTCAGTCGTGCGGGACGCCATCGTTCCATGCCGGGGCCGGCCGTCGGGCAGCACGTCCGGCAACCACCGTCCCCGAGCCGGGACTGGGTCCACCCCACCCCGGTTCCACGGGTTGCACCGCACCAGACGCCATGACGCGAGCATGGACCCCTTCAGCGCACCGTGCACCTGAATACTCTCCACTGCATACGTCGAGCAGCTCGGATGGAGCCGGCAGCTTGGAGGTGTCAACGGTGATACGAAGCGCTGGTAACCGCGAATCGGGATGATCAGAAGCCACCTCAGCACCCAACCGATGCTGTGCTCCCACCACCACGACACTCGACGCCACGCCGCCAAAGTCGTTGCACCCCAACGATAATCGCTCATTGCGCTGACGACTCGGCACCTGATCGATGTACGGCGACCACGGTGGCCTGCACTGCGTCGCCCGCCAGGTCCGGGTCGTCCGCGGCACCCGCAAGCGCACGAAGGACCACACGACACCCGGGCGGGAGTTGTGCGACAAGTGGGCCGACCGCACCTCGCAACCGACGTGACACCCGATGACGCGCCACCGAGTTCCCGACTGCCCGACCCACGATCAGGCCCACCAGTGGAGCACCTGACTCCCCGACGGATACATAGG
>JBIIJX010000182.1:0-5165 GCA_044233495.1 Candidatus Nanopelagicales bacterium | reverse complement strand
GACCCCGCCGGTGCGCAGCGGCCGTCGGGTCATCTTCCTGACCCTGGACGACTCCACCGGGCCGCTCGACGCGGCCTTCTTCGAGGACGTCCAGGGTGCCTGTGCGAGCACGGTGTTCTCCACGTGGCTGCTGCTGGTCCGAGGTGAGCTGCGGCGCACTGGTCCGCGCGGGGTGTCGATCCGCGCCACCGGCTGCTGGGAGCTCGGCGAGGTGCGGCAGGTGTGGCAGGAGGGTGGAGCACAGGCGGTATCCGATCTCGTCAGCGCCAGTCCCGTGCCGGATCCCGATGCCCCGGGGCAGCGTCGGGTGCTGGTGCACTCCAGCGGATTCCGGCAGTCGCCGTACGCCGATGTGAAGCCGCCCGGCACGGGTCGGCAGGTGCCGGCATCCGCGCTCTGGCACGCGAGCCCGGGCAGCAGCGGGAGAATGTCGTGATGAACGGGAGATCGCGGTGAACGGGAGATCGCGGTGAGCCGCAGCCAGGTGCGTCGGCCCGCCGGGCGGGTCGCCTTCGACGGCGACGATGCCGACTGCACGATCCTGCACGTCGACATGGACGCCTTCTACGCATCCGTCTCCCTGCGCGAGCGTCCCGATCTGCACGGCACCCCCGTCATCGTCGCAGGGGGAGGCAACCGCGGGGTCGTGCTGTCGGCGACCTATGAGGCCCGTGCCCTCGGCGTGCACTCCGCCATGCCGATGTCCCGCGCCAGGAGACTGGCTCCCCAGGCGACCGTGCTCGAGCCCGACCACCACCAGTACGCCGAGGTGAGCCGCAACGTCATGGCCCTGTTCGGATCGATCACGCCCCTGGTCGAGCCGCTGAGCCTCGACGAGGCCTTCCTCGACGTCTCCGGTGCCCTGCGCCGACTCGGCACGCCGACCCGCATCGCCGAGCTGATCCGGGCTCGCGTGGAGGACGAGCAGCGCATCACCTGCTCGGTCGGCGTCGCGAGCACCAAGTTCGTCGCCAAGCTCGCATCGACCCGGGCCAAACCCGACGGCCTCCTCGTCATCCCGGTCGATCGCGTCATCGACTTCCTGCACCCGCTGCCGGTCGGCGCCCTGTGGGGGGTCGGGGAGAAGACGGAGGAGCATCTCGTCCGGCTGGGCCTGCGCACCGTCGGCGACATCGCCCACACTCCCGTCGCGACCCTCGAGCGCGCCCTCGGGCCGGCGACCGGGCACCACCTGCATGACCTCGCCTGGGGTCGCGATCCGCGTGACGTGCGCCCGGACGAGCGCGAGAAGAGCCTGGGCAACGAGGAGACCTTCGCGCAGGACATCGACGACCCCGAGGTGATCCACGCGCACCTGCTGCGGCTGGCCGACCAGGTGGCCGGTCGGCTGCGGCGCTCCGGCCAGGTCGGGCGCACCATCGCGATCAAGGTCCGGTTCGCGGACTTCACCACCCTCACCCGGTCGCGCACCCTGGTGGCTCCGACCGATGTGGGCCGGGAGATCTACGACACCGCTCGTCACCTCTACGACGGGCTCGGCCTCGAGAGGGTCCGGATCCGCCTCGTCGGCGTCCGGGTCGAGGGGCTGGCCGCTGCCCAGGATGCGCCGCGCCAGCTGACCCTCGACGAGCCCGCCGACGACCGTCGGGAGGCCGAGGTCGCGATCGACGCCCTGCGGGCGCGGTTCGGGGCGGACGCGGTCCGTGCGGCCCGGTTGCTGGACCCCCCGGAGGCCTGACCGGGCAACGATCCGGTCCAAGTTCCGGGTCGTGGGTTTCGCTCCCGGGAGAACGTGCTTATCCTTGGGTCGGAGCACGTCCTCCGGCGTGCCGGAGGACGAAGACCACGAAGACGACTTAACCGAACGACGTAGGCGAACGACGTAGGCGAACGACGTAGACGAAAGGGGTCACTCATGCCGCTGTCCGAGCATGAGCAGCGTCTGCTGGAGCAGATGGAGAAGGCCCTCTACGCCGAGGACCCCAAGTTCGCCACGAGCCTGCGCTCGAGCCGCGGCTCGAAGGCCTCACGTGGTCGTGCCGCTCTCGGCGTCCTCGCCATCCTCGCCGGACTGGGCCTCCTCCTCGCCGGGGTGGCCACCACGGTCATCGCCCTCGGCGTCGTCGGCTTCGTCGCGATGCTCATCGGCTGCGTGATCGTCTACTCCGCCTTCCAGTCCCGCGGCGTCGTCGTCGACGACAGTGAGGCCGCCCCCGGAGCCGCGACCGGCTCGAAGGGTCCGACTGGTTCGGCGGGCCCGACCGGTTCGACCGGCTCGACCGGCCAGGGTGGTTCAGGCTTCATGGACCGCATGGAGGATCGCTGGCGCCGACGGAACGAGGACGGCCAGTAGTCATTCGACCCGTGCGTCGGGAGTTCGCAGCGGTGGCGCAAGTCTGACCCGCAGCGCCCGACGCCCGCCCCCTCGGGCAGGATGCCCTCATGAGCGCACAGACTTCCGACGTGGTCCCCGCCCAGCTCGGCCGCTTCTTCGAGGACTACGAGGTCGGCACGACCTACCAGCACCCCTTCGGCCGCACCATCAGCGAGGCCGACTCCACCTGGTTCACCCTGCTGACATGCAACACGAACCAGAACCACTTCAACGCGCACCTTGCGCAGTCGAACCCGATCACGCAGGGCCGCATCATCGTCAACTCAGGCCTGACGGTCGCGCTCGTGCTCGGCCTGTCCGTCATCGACATGAGCCAGAACGCGGTCGCGAACCTCGGCTGGACCGACATCAAGCTCACCCACCCGGTGTACATCGGCGACACCATCTACGCCGAGAGCATCTGCCTCGACAAGCGGGAGTCCTCCTCGCGTCCGGAGATGGGCATCATCCGGATGAAGACCCGTGGCCTCAACCAGGACGGCGACGAGATCGTCTCGTGGTTCCGCTCGGTGATGATCCCCAAGCGCAGCAGCGGCATCGGCCAGGACTACTTCCCGGTGGCGAAGACCGGCCCCATGCAGGTCGAAGGCTGATCCCCGTCGTGGACGAGCAGGGTGTCGCCGGTCAGGAGGTGATCCTCATCGCCCGCCCTGCTGCTCCGTCGCCGCCCGACGCGGGCGAGGCCCTGCGGGAGATCCTCGTCAGCAGCGTCGGGCTGGCCACCTACACGGTGACGACCGTGGTCGCGCTGGTCGAGCAGGCGGTCACCGCTGCGGTGAGCGCGACGGTCGGCGCCGCGATGAACCGGGCCGTCCCGCTCGTCGCCGACGCGATCCTGCAGCGCCTCGACCTCACCGACCTTGTGCTCGACCGCGTCGACCTGCGCAGGATCGTCGAGTCGACCCTCGACGAGATTGACCTGACCGCCCTGGTGCTCGAGCGGGTCGACATCGACGCGATCGTCGGGGCTGCAGACATTGAGGCGGTCATCGATCGCGTTCCCATCGTCTCGATCGCCGACTACGTCATCGAGGAGATCGACCTGCCGCAGATCATCCGGGATTCCACCAGTGGCGTGGCGGGAGAGGCCCTGGACTCCGTACGCCGGCAGGGGGTGGGTGCTGACGTCCTCCTGTCCGGACTCATCGACCGCATCATCCGACGGCGTGAGCGCAGTCTCGTCGCCCCCGGGGCACCCGAGTCCCTGCGCACCCGAGGTGTCGAGGGGGACGGCCGCGCTCAGGATCACGCTGAGCAGACGACGGGGGCAACTCCGGAAGATGCAGCGGACGACGCAGCAGAGGAAGCAGCGGACGACGCAGCACGGGGCAGGACGCAGGGCGCCGAGGAGCGCGCGGAGGCGCACTCGTCATGACCACGTTCCGGGAGTACCGAGAGGCGTTGAGCACCGGCCGCGCGGTGGAGCGCGACGTGCCCGCGCTGCCCACCGACGCCATCCGCTTTCAGGGCGAGCGTGCCGGCCTGGTGAGCAGGGCCGCGTCGGCTGTCATCGACGTCCTGCTCGTGTTCGCGGTGGTCCTCGCCACAGTGGCGGCCTTCTGGATGCTCTCGTTCATCATCAACCCGACGAATCCGGCGGACCTCGGCTCGCTCGAGTCGGCGTCTCAGGCGCAGCGGCGGATCCCCGAGGTCCTCACGATGATCGTCTACGGGTACGTCGTCAATGTCCTGTACTGGACGGTGTTCTGGGCAGCGTCCGGGAGAACGGTGGGCAACCTCATCATGGGTCTGCGGGTCATCGACCGGCGGGGCAGGTCTCCCGGGTGGATCGTGTCCTTCCTGCGCGCATTGTTCTGCACCGCGTTCCCGCTGGGGCTGGTGTGGGCTGCTTTCAGTCGCAGCAATAGGTCGCTCCAGGATGTCGTACTGCGCACGAGCGTGATCTACGACTGGGTCGTCGGCATACCCTGGCTGCGGTCGGACCTCAAGCAGGCAGCGGATGACCGATCGGACAGCGAGTCTGCCCATGCGCGGGGACGTCACCGATGAAGCTGCGCGCGGCAGGACCATCCATCGTGGTGGCCGCGGGGCTCGCCTCGGCAGGCCTGCTGCTCAGCGGATGCACGTCCGACGCACCGAGCAGCGAAGCCCCGTCATCGACGGCGCCCGGGCTCCCGGCCGTCGAAGCGGGCGACGATCCGGCGATGATCGCGCTCTGCGATCAGATGGTGGCCGAGGGCCTGTCGCCGCAGGGCGCCATCGACCTCGCCGAGCAGAACGGGTATGTGGCTCGTGTTGGAACGATCGACGGCCAGCCTCAGCCCGTCACGATGGACTATCGTCTTGACAGGTTCACGTTCGAGGTCGCCGACGGCGTCGTCGTCGACTGCCAGTACGGCTGACCGATCAGGAGCATCCATGCGCATCCGAAACCTCGTCCCGATCGCCGTCGCGGCCGTCGTCATTCCCGCGTTCGGTGCAGTTCCTGCGGTCGCGGCCGAGGCGGTCGACACTGCAGTCGAGGCAGACGTCGACTCCTGGCAGGAGGCGGCTGATGCGCTCGGCCCCGCGGGATCGGTGTGGAGCCCGAAGTACACCGCGGGTCTCAAGCAGAAGGGCCCGATCGACGTCGTCGCCGAGGGAATCACGATGAAGGACGGCGCGGTGACGGGTGGCAGCACCTTCGTCGGCAGCACGTATGGCTCCGGCCGCACGGACAAGGTCACGATCGCCGAGAAGTGGGCGCAGACGGACTGGGCAGCCGATCCGGAGACCGACATCCGGCGCGCTCTCGTGGGCACGGCGACGATCAGTCTCGGCGATCCGGGTACCAAGGTGGACGTCCCGG
>JBIIJX010000072.1:0-10949 GCA_044233495.1 Candidatus Nanopelagicales bacterium | reverse complement strand
AGCCGGGGAGCGTGCGAGCGTCACGTCCGTCAGCTCGTGATGACCTTGCGGTCGAAGCGAAGCACCGCGATCGTCACCAGCACCGCGAAGGTGACGATGCTGTAGGAAGCGCCGATCGCCATCTGGTCCCACACGATGGTCGGCCCGAGGGCGTCGACCCACGCGTTGCCGTAGTCCGTCGGCAGCAGGCGTCGAAGGTCGCCCAGGGCGTCGATGGCGTCAAGGATGTTCAGCACGATGACGATGACGACGGCCGCACCCACTGCGCCGAGCGGCACGTCGGTGAGCACGCTCATCAAGAAGGCCACGCCGGCCGGGATGAGCATGGTCAGGCCGATGTACCCGGCGATCACGGCGATGCGTGCAGCGGACTCCGGTACGTCCCAGGTGCCAGCGAGCGGACTCGACAGGGGTGCGATGCCGAAGGCGAGGGCGCCGATGATCCACGACGCACCAACCAGGATCACCAGGCTGATCGCCGTCAGGAGCAGTCCGACGATCGCCTTGGCGCGCAGCAGGCGCCGACGTGGGACGGGTGCCGCAAGCAGGTAGCGCAGGGTGGACCACGAGGCCTCGCTGGCGACACTGTCACCGAGGAACATCGCGGCGATGATGACCAGCAGGAAGCCGGAGCTGAAGAAGAGCATGGTGAGCGCGAAGTTCCAGGCACCCGAGGTGGCCAGGCCGACGAGGTCGAGGTCGCCGTCGCCGAAACCGCCTCCACCGGAGGACGAGGAGGAGGGTCCGAGCTTGACGGCCGCCACGACGATCAACGGCAGGGCGATCGCGATCCCGAACGCCACCAGCGTTCGACGCCGACGCAGCTGGCGCACGAGCTCGACCCCGATCGTCAGAGTGCGCCGCGGGTCGTAGCCGGTCTGGGTCGTCATGACGCTGCTCCCGATGTACCGATGGCGTGCCCATCGCCGACGAGCTCGAGGAAGACGTCCTCCAGGCGACGTCCCTGGTGTTCCCGGAGCAGTTCGTCGACTGGTCCGGAGGCGATGACGCGGCCGGAGCCCATCACCACGACGTCGCTGCACGTCTGCTCGACCTCGCTCAGGAGATGCGAGGAGACGATCACAGTGCGGCCCTGCGTGGCGTAGGCCCGCAGCACCTCCCGCATCTCCTTGATCTGCGGCGGATCGAGTCCGTTGGTGGGCTCGTCGAGTAGCAGCAGGTCCGGCATGCCGAGCATGGCCTGCGCGATGCCGACGCGCTGGCGCATGCCCTGGCTGTAGGTGCGCACCTTGCGGTCGATGGCCGCACCGAGTCCGGCGATGTCGAGGACGTCGTCCATGCGCGGATCACCGGAACGGCCCGACGCACGCCAGAACAGGTCGAGGTTCTGCCGCCCCGTCAGGTGGGGGAGGAGCCCGGGGCCCTCGATGAACGAGCCCACGCGGGCGAGGGCAGGGGTGCCGGGGTGCACGACATCGCCGAAGAGGCGGACTTCACCGGCCGTGGGGGTGATGAGTCCCATCATCATGCGCATGGTCGTGCTCTTGCCGGCACCGTTCGGGCCGAGCAGTCCGAGGACGACCCCGGTTGGCACGGTGAAGTCCACGCCGTCGACGGCACGCACACCGCCGGAGTACTCCTTGGCCAGCCCGACGACGACGACGGGATCGGGGAGCCCGTCGGGTGCTGCGTCGAGAGAGGTGCTGCTCGCGGGGTGCGGTCGCGGCCGCGTCAGCCGCAGCACCACACCGAGCACGATCAGCACCGCGAGCGCCGCCAGCGGCCACAGCCACGGCGGTCGTGGCGCCTGCACCGCGGTGCCGTCGACCGTGGGCACGGTGACGGTGTCCGTCGCCAGGGCGACGGTGTAGACGGCCGGACCTGCAGGCATGCGGAAGGCCTGGTCCGTCGTCGTCACCGTCAGGGCGAGCCGCGACCCCGCGGGCACGTCGGTCACCACGGCGGGCAGGTCGATCTCGAGGTCCACGGGATCGGGTCCGAGGGCGCCGACCCGCACAGGGGCGACCAGGCTGGCGGGGAGCTGCGATCGGCCGGTGTCGTCGACGATGCGCAGGGCCGCGAAGACCGTGGCGCCATCGACGGGCCGATCGCTCGACAGGGTGATGCGGGCCGACGAGCCACCCACGATGGTGGCGGTGCGGGCCAGGGGCTCGCTGGCGAAGGTCGCCGTCTGCTGTGCCAGGCCGGCGATCGCGCCACCACCGAACTGACCCAGCAGTGCGCCGACGCCGCCGAGTCCGGGGACGGACGAGATCGCGGCGGGCACGCCCCCGGCCGGGGCGAGCACCTGCTGCGCAGGCCCGATGAGGGTCACGGACTCGGACGACGTGCCGTCCAGGCCCGGATAGTCCGGCGCGGCCAGCACCTCGAAGGTGCCCGCCTCGCGGTCGCTGATGGCGGAGCCCTCGGTGACCGAGTACAGGAAGTCGTCGTCGACGGCGGGACCGTCCTGCAGGTGCGCGCGGAACCAGTCCGCGGTGAGGGTGCGCAGCTGCTCGCTGACGGCATCGGGAGCGGCCAGTGCGCCGTCGTGGCCGCCGGCGTGCCAGACGACCTTGACGGGCACGTCGGGATGGGCCGCGCGGATCTGCTCGGCGTTGGCGTTGACCTGCGCGAGCGGGAACAGGGAGTCTGCCTGTCCGCCGCCGAGCAGGGTGGGCGCGGTGATGCGGTCGGTGATGCTGGCCGGGCTGGACCGCAACATGAGCTCGGCGGCGGCAGCGTCGATGGTGCCGTCGACGGCGGCGGTGGCGTAGGCGCGGCACCACATCTCCGTGAACCGTCCGCACTCGGTCACGGGCTCGCCGGGAGTGGCCTGGCCGCTGCTGAAGAACAGCCCCGACCACAGGGCCTTGTAGGCGCCCACGTCGGATGCGGCCACGCCGCGCGCAGACTGGCCGAAGAGGGAGTCCTCGAGGCTGTTCCAGGTGATGTCCGCGGCGACGGCGTCGACGCGGTCGTCGTAACCGGCGAGCATGAGGGCGAGGGCGCCGCCGTAGGAGCCGCCGGCGACGCCGATGCGCGGATCACCGGGACCGTCCTGCGCCACCTCCGGAACGCTCGCGAGGTGATCGAGCAGCGCGGATGCGTCGGCCACCTCGAACTCGGGTGCGTTCATGGAGATCTGCCCGGTCGAGGCGCCGAACCCGCGGGCGGAGTAGGCCAGCACGACGAAGCCGGACTCGGCCATGGCGACTGCCTCATCGGTGACGGAGGCCTTGCTGCCGCCGAATCCGTGCGCGAGGAGCACCGCGGGCGCAGTCGTGCCGGATGCGAGGCCGGGAGGCAGGTAGAGATCGGCCTCGAGCTCCACGGGCGTGGGATCGGTCGCGGATGTCGGGCCGCCGGGCAGCCGAAGGGGCTCGGGTGCCGCGACGGGGGCTGGCCGGGTGAGGGCCCAGCCGATGCTGGCAAGGACGACGAGGACGACGATGACCGCGACCGCGATCAGAGTGCGCCGTCGCCGGCGGGTCCAGCCCACCGCTTGACTCTACGTCGGGGGCGGCACCGGCGCGACTGCGGCCTCGGCCGCCTGTGCGGCATCGGCGTCCTTCATCGCCCCAGCGGCGGCGGCCCGTCGCCGGGAGCGCCGGACCAGCCACACGGTCACCGGGATGAGGACGATCGCCGCGACCACGATGAACGGCACGAGGAAGCCTGCGGCCGTGATGGCGAAGCCGATCAGGGCGAGGAAGGCCGACCAGCCGGTCTGCAGACCGGACAGGAAGCCGGGCATGTCGACGTCGGCGATCTCGGTGATGGGCGACATCGTGACCGTCACCGTCGACATTGCGACCTGGTCGGCAAGGTACGTGCGCTGCGACGTCAGTGAGTCGAGCTCGGCCTGGCGGTTCGCGAGCTCGGCCTCGATCGCGATGATGTCCTCGACCCGGGTGGCCTCTGCGAGCAGCGCGTTGAGCCGGGCGATGCTGCTCTCCAGGACGGCGATCCGCGCGTCGAGGTCGATGACCTGCGTGGTGACGTCCTGCGCCGTGACATCGAGCGAGTCGACCGTGCCGAGTGCGCCCAGCTCATCGAGGAAGGCGGTGAGATCGGCGGCCGGCACCTGGGCGGTGATGCTCGCGTAGCCGCCCGGGGTTCCGCTGGACAGGCTCTCGCCGGAGATGATCCCCTCGCGCTTGGCGACGAGTGCGCGCACCTCGGCCACGGCATCGGTGACGTCGTTGACCCGCATGGCGACGTAGGCCGTGCGGATGATCGACCGATCGGTCACCGTGCGGTCCTCGGTCATGGCCGCCTGGTCCATCATCGGCGCCTCGGCCGGCATTGCGCCCTCCGCCATCATCGCGGAGTCGGTGGCGGATTCGGCGTAGTCGCCCGTGCCACCGCAGCCGGCGAGCAGGAGCCCGGTAAGGACGGCCGTGCCGAGTGCGGTCAGAGCTCGAGGTGTGCGCATCGCGACTCCTGCCGATCTGGGGCGCCCCGCGATGGGTGCCGTCACGACGAGTGTGACGCGCCCATGGTGGGTGATGTTTCGCCCAGATCGCAACGATTCGGCAACGAACGGTCAGGACATCGGTTGGCCGGGCGCGCCCCTCCTAGGCCACGGTGTCGAGGCGCCGCACCTTGGGCATGCCCGCGGACCGCTCCTCGGCGAGGTCGTGAGCGCTCTGCAGGGCCAGCCAGAAGCGAGCCGTGCCGACCCCTGCAGCCTCCAGCCTCAGGGCGACGTTGGGGCTGACTCGCGCATGCTCGTGGATCACCCGAGAGAGGGTCACCCTGGAGATGCCCAGACGGTCGGCCGCCTCACCGACGGTGAGGCCGAGTTCGCTCAGGACGTCCTCGCGGAGGATGGCCCCCGGATGCACAGGCTTCTTCATGGCGTTCATGCTCCTCAGTGATAGTCCTGGTAGTCGACGAGTTCGACATCGCTGTCGATGAATCGAAAGGTGACGCGCCAGTTTCCGTTCACCCAGATCGACCAGTGCCCGGCGAGTTGGCCTTGGAGCTGGTGCGTCCGAAAACCGGGGATGTCCAAGTCGCGTGGGCCCTGCGCCACATCAAGCGCCGACAGGATGCGCCGGAGTTTCGGTGCGTGTGATGCCTGGATCCCGCGGATCGAGTCGCGCTCGTAGAGCGCGGCCAGGCCCTTGTGACGGAAACTCACGATCACGCCGGTAGTGTATCGTGTGTCGATACACGATGCAAGACCGATCCTCGGGGGGAGGTCAGGCCAGGATCTCGACCAGGTGCAGGGTCTGGGTGGCCCGGGTGCAGGCGACGTAGATGTCGGCGCCACGAGGGGCCTGGGCGCCGATGGCGTCGGGATCGATGACGAAGACGTGGTCGAACTCCAGGCCTTTGGTGTCGCGCGCGGTGAGGATCGCGACGGGGGCGTCGATCGCGTCGTCGCCGGCACCGAAGCGGGGGTCGGCGGCCGTGAGGATTGCGGCGAGTTCCTCCGCCTGCGTGTCGGGGACGACCACGCCGACGCGTCCGTCGTCGAGCCGCTCGACGATCGCCCCGGCTAAGTCGGGCAGCGCCAGTGTCAGATGCTCGGTAGGAGCACCCTCGCGGATCGGGTGCAGGACGGGAGCCTCGCCACCGGCAGCGGTGAGCAGGTCGGTGGCCGTGTCGGCTGTCTGGCGAGTGATGCGGTACGTGACGGTGAGCACGTGCACGTCGATGTGCTCGCCCGCCCATTCGAGGGCCTCCTGCCAGTCGCGCGCTCCGGCGGGGTGGGCCGTCTGCTGGAGGTCTCCGACGACGGTCATCGACCGGCGTGAGCACCGACGGGCCAGGGCGCGCCAGGCCATGCGCGACAGTTCCTGCGCCTCGTCGACGACCACATGCCCGTATACCCAGTCGCGGTCGACCATCGCACGTTCGGCGACGGTCGTCGAGGGTCGATAGCGGACGTGTGGATCCTCGACGCGCAGCTCCGCATAGTCGGGGTCGTCGCGCTCGGATGCCGCAGTGGCGCGCACGAACTCCCCGAGCCGGTCGGCGGCCTCATCGAGAAGGGGTGCGTCGTCGACGGTCCACGGCGCGTCGGACGGGCGCAGAAGCAGGCGCTGCTCGGCGGGCGTGAGCAGTCCGTCGGCCGCTTGCGCGAGGGTGTCGGGATCGGTCAGCAGCAGGCGCACGAGCCGCTCGGGGGTGATCGGCAGCCACATGAGGTTCAGGGTGCGCCGGACGGCCGGCTCGTCGACGAGGTCGGCGAGGTGGGCGACGCGGATGTCGGGATCCCCGGGATCCTCACCCCGGCGCCGGGCCCGATCCCGGGACAGGTGATCCAGTGCGCGACGGAGGAAGGGCTCGCGACCGGCATGGAACGTCGCATTGCGGGGCACGGACCTGCGCGCCTCCGCGAGCTGCGCCGCGGTGATGCCGACCTCGGATCCGTCCGTCAGCCGGATCGTGACGTCCTCGCTGGGAATCCGCATGCGATGACGCACCGCGTTCGCGATGACGCGCGCCATGACGAGGCCGCCCTTCACCATGGCGACGGCCGGTTCGTCGGGCAGAGTGGCGCTGACTCCCGGAAAGAGCTGCCCCGGTGTCAGCAGGACGACATCCGTCTCGCCGAGGCTTGGGAGCACCTGGTCGATGTAGCGCAGGAAGGCCGTGGACGGGCCGACGACGAGCACGCCGTCCCTTGCGAGCCGATCGCGGTGCGTGTAAAGCAGCCAGGCGGCGCGATGCAGGGCCACGACGGTCTTCCCGGTGCCGGGACCACCCTGCACGACGGTGACCTTGTTGAGCGGGCTGCGCACGATTCGGTCCTGGTCGGCGGCGATCGTGGCGATGATGTCACTCATGCGTCCGTCGCGCGGTGCATCGACTGCGCGCGCGGCTGCGTCGACGACGATGACCGTCGGATCGGTGAGATCCTCGTCCTCGGTATGGGTGACCACTCGATCGCGCGTGATGATGCGGCGACGCATGCGTACGCCCATCGGGTCGACTGTCGTGGCCTGGTAGAAGCCCGCCGCGTTCGGGGCGCGCCAGTCCAGGAGAACAGGCTCGCCGTCGGCGTCGCGCAGACCGATGCGACCGATGTGCTGCACGCGGCCATCGGCGTGGTCGACGCGCCCGAAGCACAGGCGGTTCTCCGCGGCCGTGGCATTGCGCAGTTGCTGGGAGAGGTTGTCGTACAGGGCCTGCTTCTCCAGGAGGTCCTGGCCGGTGCCGGTGTCGGGGGCCTGTGCCAGCGAGTCCATGCGCGACGCGAGGTGGGAGCGGAGATCGCCGAGGAGGGCGTAAGCGCCGTCGACGAAGGCCTGCTCCTGGGCCACCGCGTCCATTCCACCTCCCCGTGAAGCTGTTGCCGCGCCCATCGGACCGTCATGAGCGGGAGAAGAGTCAATCACGGGCGGATGGGGCAGGCTCGTCGGGTCGGCGACCGCGGTGGCGCCGGGGGTACGGGTCCGCCGGCATTGGTGCACAGGACCTAGGCCTCAGGCGGAGGAGCGTCGGGACCTGAAGTCGTTGGGCGCCTGGGCTGCCTGACGGTCACTCGGGCCACGTGAACGTGACCGTCTGCCCATTGCGGCTAACGACAGGCGGGGTGTCGACATCGGGATCGACCACTCCGATCCGCACGAGCAGTTCGTAGACCCCGACCTCGAGCCCTGCAGCCATGGGCTCGAGGACATCCACGCGCGGGCTCTGCAGCTGGCGAAAGATTCGCGACAGGTTGCCCTTGTCCGAACCGCAGCGCTTGGCCAGCTCATCGAGTGAGGAGACACCGAGTTCTGCCATGCGAGCACGCAGCCATGCCTGGCTCTGCTCCGGTGTCGCATGCATCAACGGCCTCCCGCGCCGGGTAGGCCCGGTCAACGACGTCACTATAGGGACCACGTTGTATCGATCTCTTCATGTCGGCCCCATACGCGACTGTTGTGTAACGGTGCACACAAGTGCGGCCTCATCTCGCGTCATGTCGATATCTCGGTGCATGTCGATATCTCGGTTCGTGTCGATGCGCATGGGGCGCATTCACGCAGGCAGGCACTAGGGTTGCGATAACGCAATCTGGGGGTGGTATGTCGATCTCGGTCAGTTGGGAGTGGAGCGATGTGCCCCAGATGATCGTGGAGCCGCGCGGGGGCGGCTTGCACGTTCGGGCGCATCCGAGCCTGTCCGAGGGTCAGGTGCGCCAGGCCTGCGAGGCGCTCGGTGAGCACGGCCCCACTGTCCTCGAGGCGTGGGGCCGTGCTGTCGGGCTCGAGACCTGACGCCGAGAGGGTCTACTCGACCGGAGGGGCACACTCGATGTGCTCACCGTTGTCGGTCCTGACTGCGACCATCGGGGCATGGATACCTGGATCGTGGCCGTGCTGTTCCTGCTCGTCGGGCTCGTGGTCGGTGCACTCCTGGGAGTGATGCTCACCCGGCAGCGTTCGCGTGCGTCATCGTCCGTCGTCGAGCTGGATGCCCTACTCGCGCCGGTGCGCGAGAACCTCGAGAGCCTCCGACGGGCCGCGGAGGGCGCCAATCGTGATCGCGCGGCTGCGGAGGCGACAATCACGACGCAGCTGACCGCCGTCTCGGAGCGGTATGCCGGGCTCGAGGAGGCGACGACGCAGCTGCGCACGGCGCTGGCCGGCGGCCAGACGCGCGGGCAGTGGGGTGAGATGCAGCTCGAGGGCCTGCTCGACCACGCCGGTCTCGTCGAGGGCGTGCACTACCGTCGCCAGGACATCCGCGAGTCGGGCACGCGGCCCGACGTCGTCGTGCTGCTGCCGGGTGGTGGTGAGGTTCTCGTCGACGCGAAGTTCCCGTTCGACGCGTACTGGCAGTCGATCGCTGAACCAGACGATGCGCGACGCGCTGAACTGCTGCGCAAGCACGCCGGTGATGTGCTGGCGCGCGCGCGTGAGTTGGCGGGCAAGGGCTACTCCGACGTGTCGACGTCGCCGGACTTCGTCGTGATGTTCCTGCCGCTGGAGTCACTGCTCGCGGTGTCGCTTGATGCCGATCCGATGCTGCTCGAGAAGGCGTTCGAACGCCGGGTGGTCCTGGCCACGCCTACGTCGATGGTGGCGCTGCTGCGCACCATCGCGTTCGGCTACCAGAGGCAGTTGATGGCCGACAATGCTGAGGAGATCCGCGCGGCGGGTGCAGAGATGCTCTCGCGTCTGGCCACCCTGACCGAGCACGTCGAGGGCATGCGCCGCGGACTGGAGCAGGCTGTTCGCGGCTATAACGCCTTCGTCGGCTCGTACGAGCGTCAGGTCATCGTCCAGGCCAGGCGGCTGCACGAGATGGGGGTCGAGGCGCCCAAGGGCGTGCCGGGGGTGGAGGTGGTCGGGGGAGACCTGCGAGAGTCGAGCGCGGCGGGCTCGTCCAACCACCGAGTCGACATCCGAACTTGGGGGCCGCGAGGGAGCGATTAGGTCGCCCGGGCGATCTGGTTGCCCACGACGAGACTGATGGCGCGGTGGTGTCGGTGTCCTCGTTCGATCCTGGTGGCTCGGCCGATCTCACTGCAACTGACGCTGCGAGGCGCGGCGTCACTGCTGAGCTCAGTGCCTCCGCTCCGTATGCGTTGAGCCAGCGTTGGGCTGAGGCCTTCTGGCGCGGCCACACGACGACATGCCCCGCACCGAGGGTGTGCGCTCTCTGGCTGATGTCCTGGTCGAAGCCGGATACACGGTTCTGGCTCGACCGCGGTCGAGCGAACTCGGAGCTCTCCTGGACTGACCAGGACCTCCAGCGTTGTCAGGAGCTGGAAGGGCTGGGTGAGGCGCTCGGCGTCACGCTCGCCACGGGTGATGGGGCGAGGGGGTCCGTCCAGGGTGTCACCTTGGCCCGGCGCTCCTTGTCGAACAGGACGACCCACACCTGACCGGGCTTGAAGGGCATCGGTGAGCCGTCCTCCATCGTGAACGTCGTGCCCGCCGTGCGCTCCGGCCGTTCCCAGCGGACCTTCCATCCGAGGCCGTCACGCAGCACGATGGCCCGGCCGCTGCCGACGGTCTCGGCGTGCGGGGTGTTGCCGCCGCCCTTGTCGTTGAAGATCGAGGGCCGCTGCTCCACGTACTGGATGACGACGGTGTCGGCCTGCTGCCCGCCCTTGTTCTCCTCTGCGCCCGCGGCGACGTCGTTGAGGCTCACCGCGTAGGTGCCGCGCTTGGGCTTGTAGGTGAACCCGGCCTGCGCGTAGCTCCACTCCATCTGGGCATCGGTCGCGGTGCGTCCACCGGCGGGGACCTCCGCGTCGAAGACGAACCCGATGTCGCCGGACAGGCTCGCCTTGCGGGCGCCGGAGAGGGAGGCGTTGCCGTCGAGGAAGTAGTTGTAGGGGGCCCGGCGGTCGGAGTCACGGCTGTACCCCTCACCGCCCTTGCGCGGCGACACGTCCACGATGGACGCGGCATCGAGGCTCTCGAACATCTTGCGCTGGGCGCCTGAGTAGGCGAAGGCAGGCTTGCCGTACTGGGCCAGCAGGTCGATATCGGTGATGCGGGCCGAGCGCACCGGCCCGATGCGGTTCGGCACGACGCTGGAGAAGACGGCGGCCAGCCGAGTGATGCCGTACTCCACCTCCTCCACGTAGACGACGTCGGCGTCGACGAGCCCCGCGTGCGGCTGCGCGTTGCGGGTGTTGTCGAGCTTGACCACCAGCACGGGAGCTTCGCCCTCGCCGGCGATCCCGGTGAAGGGCGAGACCCAGGTGGGTGTGGGGGTGGGCGTCGGCGTGGGCGTCGGAGAGGGGGTCGGCGTCGGCAGGGGTTCGGCCGTGGCGGCAGGAGGGGCGGACCCGGCGACGGGCTCGGTGCTCGGGGCCGGCTCGGTCGTGGTGCCCGCGCAGGCCGCGAGGAGCAGTGCCGGGGCGGCGATCCCGAGCGGGAGGAGCAGGTGCGCGGGGGTGCGGCAGGAGATCGGCACCTGCGCAGGGTACGTCGCAGGGGGTCGGGCACCGATCTGCCGTGCCGGTGGAGCCGATCTGCCGTGCCGGAGGAGTCGTGGAGCGGCCGAGGGACCGGGGGTGGGGGTGG
>JBIIJX010000207.1:0-4313 GCA_044233495.1 Candidatus Nanopelagicales bacterium | reverse complement strand
CCCCCAGGCACCACGAACTCGCGGCGCGCGGTGAATCCGCGTCCCTCGTAGTAGGCCTTGTTCGCGGGGACGGATGTCTCCAGCCAGCACTCCCAATCGTTGTCAGCGGCGATCTCGAAGCCCGGCGCAAGGAGTGAGGTGGCGCGGCCCTGACCCTGGACGTCCGGATGGGTGGCGAGCACCTCGAGGTACCAATACGGCCGGGAGGGTTCAACTGCGAGCACGGTGGCGTCGTAGGTGGCGATGCGCTGCCACGCCGCCTCTCCGATCGATGCGCGGCACTCCGCCCACAGCGACTCGTGGTCCGCGTCAGCGGGGGCGTCCGCCGAGCGTCGGTCCCACATGGCGAGGGACAGGCAGTCGTCAGTGATCCACGCCGTGCCTCTGCGGATCTTGGGAACGATGAGTGCGTGGGCGAAGGCTCGCATCCCGTCGACATTCCCCGGACCGAGCATGAATCCCCAGCCGGCCTCAGTCGCGAAGGCCGCGGCCACCATGGCCGTGAGCCGATCGACGTCGGCGGCGGTTGCTGCCCGCACCTGAGGCATGAGGGCAGGCTATCTGCACCTGCCTCGGCGGCCCCCAGTCCAGCAGTGGGGGTGGGGGCCGGGAACGGGTGGCTGCCCCCGGGTCACGTCCCTACCATCGGCGTTCGCGCCATTCTTCGAGCTGTGGCCGCTCGGCACCTATCGAGGAATCCCAGCCGTGGCCGGGATAGACCCATGTCTCGTCCGGCAGGCGGTCGAAGAGCTTGCGTTCGACGTCGTCGAGGAGCGAGTCGAAGTCCTCCGCCGAGTGCGTCTTGCCGATGCCCCCCGGGAACAGGCAGTCTCCCGTGATCAGGTGAGGAGGTCCCTCCGGGTCGTCGTAGAGCAGGGCGATCGAGCCCGGTGTGTGACCGACCAGGTGGATGGCCTCGAGGGAGCACTGACCGAACGTGATGCGCTCACCATCGGAGAGGAGCACGTCGGTGGGCACGGGAATGCCGGGGGCGTCGTCCCGGTGCGCCGCCGTGGGTGCCCCCGTGAGGTCGGCGACCTCCTGAAGCGCCTGCCAGTGGTCTGGGTGCCGGTGGGTGGTGATGATCAGCGAGACACCCTCGGGACCGATGAGGTCCATGATGCGTCCGGGCTCAGCGGCAGCGTCGACGAGTATCTGGTCCCCGGTGCTGCGGCAGCGCAGCAGGTAGGTGTTGTTGTCGTAGGGTCCGACAGCCAGCTTGCTGATGATCAACCGGGGCAGCTCGTGGACGTCCGCCGGGCCAGCGACGGTCACGCGTCCGTTATACATTCGGGTCTCCGATCCGTCATTGGAACCCTAGCCGGGAAGAGGTGCCTGTGGGCGAGCGACTCGTCGTGCGTGGAGCGCGTGAGCACAACCTCAAGGACATCTCGGTCGACCTTCCCCGCGATGCGCTGATCGTCTTCACCGGACTGTCGGGATCGGGCAAGTCCAGCCTCGCTTTCGACACGATCTTCGCCGAGGGCCAGCGCCGGTACGTGGAGAGCCTGTCCTCGTATGCACGCCAGTTCCTGGGGCAGATGGACAAGCCGGACGTCGACTTCATCGAGGGCCTGTCGCCCGCAGTGTCAATCGACCAGAAGTCGACCTCACGCAATCCGCGTTCGACGGTCGGCACGATCACCGAGGTCTACGACTACCTCCGACTCCTTTTCGCCCGCATCGGCGTGCCTCACTGCCCCGTGTGCGGTTCGGTCATCTCGCGGCAGACACCCCAGCAGATCGTCGACCGCGTCCTTCAATTGGATGAAGGAGCCCGATTCCAGGTGCTCGCGCCGGTCGTACGAGAGCGCAAGGGCGAGTACGTCGATCTCTTCCGCCAGCTGCAGGCACAGGGCTACTCGCGTGCCCGTGTCGATGGTGTGGTCATCGCGCTGGAGGAGCCGCCCGTTCTCAAGAAGCAGGAGAAGCACACGATCGAGGTGGTCGTCGACCGCCTTGCCGTCAAGGCCTCCTCGCGCCGACGCCTGACCGACTCCGTCGAGACTGCGCTGGGGCTGTCGGGAGGTCTCGTCGTCCTCGACTTCGTCGATCTTGCCGATGACGATCCGCATCGGGAGCAGGTGTTCAGCGAGCACCTCGCCTGCCCCAAGGACGGCCTGTCCTTCGAGGAGCTCGAACCGCGCTCCTTCTCGTTCAACTCTCCGTTCGGTGCCTGTCCGGAGTGCGCCGGCCTGGGGACGCGTCGCGAGGTGGATCCCGACCTCGTAGTACCCGACGAGGACCTCTCGCTCGACGAGGGCGCCCTGGCCCCTTGGTCCCGTGGCCAGGTCTCGGACTACTTCCGACGTCTGCTGGAGGCCATGTGCGAGGAGCTCGGGATCAGCATGGATACCCCCTGGCGCAGCCTGCCCAAGGGTGCACGCAAGGCGCTGCTGGAGGGCCATCCCACGGAGATCCACGTGCGCTACCGCAATCGCTACGGGCGCCAGCGCTCGTACTACACGGCATTCGAGGGAGTCATCCCGTTCGTTCAGCGACGGCACGCTGAGTCGGACTCCGATGCGAGTCGCGAGCGCTTCGAGGGATTCATGCGGGAGGTTCCGTGCCCGGCATGCCAGGGCGCTCGGCTGAAGCCGATCTCGCTCGCGGTCACCATCGAGGGACACTCGATCGCCGAGATCGCCTCACTCCCCATCGGCGAGGCGGCTGAGCTCCTGTCGGGCATGCGGCTGTCCAAGCGCGACGCCACCATCGCGAGCCGGGTGCTCAAGGAGGTCAACGAGCGCCTCGCCTTCCTCGTCGATGTGGGTCTGCACTACCTGTCGCTGGATCGTGGCGCCGCCACGCTGGCCGGTGGCGAAGCGCAGCGGATCCGCCTGGCCACACAGATCGGGTCCGGCCTAGTCGGCGTGCTGTACGTCCTTGACGAGCCGAGCATCGGCCTACACCAGCGCGACAACCGCCGACTCATAGACACCCTGCTTCGTCTTCGCGACCTCGGTAACACGCTCATCGTGGTCGAGCATGACGAGGACACGATCTCCGCGGCGGACTGGATCGTCGACATCGGTCCCGGTGCGGGCGAGCACGGCGGGCGAGTGGTGGTCAGCGGCCCGGTGAAGGAGCTCATGAGTTCGAGTGAGTCCATCACCGGCCAGTACCTCAGCGGCCGGCGCAGCATTGAGATACCCGAATCGCGGCGCCCTCGCGAGGATCGTGTGCTCGTGGTGCACGGGGCCCAGGAGCACAACCTCCGAGACGTGACGGTGTCGTTCCCGCTCGGCCTCTTCGTAGCCGTCACCGGCGTCAGCGGGTCGGGCAAGTCCACTCTCGTCAACGACGTGCTCTTCAACGTCCTCGCCCGCGACCTCAACGGCTCACGCACGGTGCCCGGGCGGCACAAGCGAGTCTCGGGACTGGAGCATGTCGACAAGGTCGTCCACGTGGACCAGAGCCCGATCGGGCGCACACCGAGAAGCAACCCGGCCACGTATACAGGCGTGTTCGACCATATTCGCAGGCTCTTCGCCGAGACACCCGAAGCCAAGGTGCGCGGCTACCAGCAAGGCCGCTTCTCCTTCAACGTGAAGGGCGGTCGTTGCGAGGCTTGCTCCGGCGACGGCACGATCAAGATCGAGATGAACTTCCTGCCGGACGTGTATGTGCCGTGCGAGGTCTGCCACGGTGCCCGGTACAACCGGGAGACCCTCGAGGTGCACTTCAAGGGACGCACCATCTCCCAGGTCCTCGACATGCCCATCGAGGAGGCGCTGGAGTTCTTCCGCGCGGTACCACCCATCGCCCGGCACCTGTCGACGCTCGTCGATGTCGGTCTGGGCTACGTGCGCATGGGCCAGTCGGCACCGACGCTGAGCGGCGGCGAGGCCCAGCGCGTGAAGTTGGCTGCTGAACTGCAGAAGCGGTCGACCGGCCGCACCGTCTACGTGCTCGACGAGCCGACGACCGGCTTGCACTTCGAGGACATCCGCAAGTTGCTCGGGGTCCTGCAGAGCCTGGTCGACAAGGGCAACAGCGTGATCGTCATCGAGCACAATCTCGACGTCATCAAGACGGCGGACTGGATCATCGACATGGGCCCCGAGGGAGGTTCCGGTGGGGGCACCGTCGTCGCGGAGGGCACTCCCGAGGAGGTCGCCGCGGTGTCGGGCAGCCATACCGGTGCCTTCCTTGCGCCGCTGCTGGGTGTGGCACCGCGCAGAGGCTCGACGCGCCGGACCGCTCGCGCCTGAGCCGTGGGCGTCGAAGGGGACCCACCGGCCCCGAGAGCGGGCGCTGAGGACAGCGGCATGGCACACTCGAGACCACGGCGTTGACGGTCGGATGACGTT
>JBIIJX010000027.1:0-16692 GCA_044233495.1 Candidatus Nanopelagicales bacterium | reverse complement strand
GAAAGCACCGTCATACAGGGCGCGACCGATGATGGCCCCCTCGATGCCATGGGACACCATGTCGGCGAGCTTGTGGAGATCCTCCAGGTGGGCGATGCCACCGGACGCGATGATCGGCTTGCTGGTCGCCTTGCAGACGTCCTTGAGCAGATGGAAGTTCGGCCCGTGCATGGTGCCGTCCTTCGCGACGTCGGTGACGACGTAGCGCGCGCATCCCGCGGCGTCCAGGCGGCCCAGCGTCTCCCACAGATCGCCGCCCTCCTGCGTCCATCCCCGGGCAGCGAGGGTGTGCCCGCGGACGTCGAGGCCGACCGCGATGCGGTCACCGTGCTCGACGATGACGCGGGCAGTCCAGTCCGGGTCCTCCAGAGCCGCCGTGCCGAGGTTGATGCGTGTGCAGCCGGTGGCGAGGGCGCGCTTCAGCGACTCGTCGTCGCGAATGCCGCCCGACAGCTCGATGTCGACCGCACCCCGGAACTCGTGCACGACGCGGGCCAGCAGGTCGGCGTTACTGCCACGGCCGAAGGCGGCGTCAAGGTCGACGAGGTGGATCCACTGGGCACCCTGCTCCACCCAGGATCGCGCCGCATCGACGGGCGAGCCGTAGTGGGTCTCCGTGCCGGCCTTGCCCTGGACGAGGCGTACGGCCTGCCCGTCGGCGACGTCGACGGCGGGCAGCAGGACGAGGGGTGCGGGCTTCTTCACGCCGCACACACTACGTGCAGGTCACGTCAGTGAGCGGACCCAGGCATACGTGCAGGTCACGTCAGTGAGCGGACCCAGGCGCTCAGGACGGCTGCGCCCGCATCGCCGGACTTCTCCGGGTGGAACTGCGTGGCCGTGAGGGGGCCGTTCTCGACCGCCGAGACGAAGTCCTCGCCATGATGGGTCCAGGTGACCAGGGGGGCCGCCTGGCGGGTGTCGGAAGGCTGCCATTCCCAGTGCCGCACCGCGTACGAGTGCACGAAGTAGAAGCGCTCATCGGCCGCGTCGGCGAACAGGCTCGACCCGTTCGGCACGCGCACCGTGTTCCAGCCCATGTGGGGAAGCACGTCGGCGTGCAGTCGCTCGACCGTGCCCGGCCACTGGCCCATGCCGTCGACCTGCTGGCCGTGCTCCACCCCGCACCCGAACATCACCTGCATGCCCACGCAGATGCCGAGGACGGGTCGGCCACCCGCAAGGCGGCGATCGACGATGACGTCGCCGCGCACTTCGCGGATGCCCGCCATGCATGCAGCGAAGGCGCCCACCCCCGGCACGACGAGGCCGTCTGCGCCGAGCGCCTCGTCGAAGTCGCTCGTGACGGTGACGGAGCCACCGACCCGCTCGAAGGCCCTTTGCGCGGAGCGCAGGTTGCCCGATCCGTAGTCGAGGATGACGACCGACGTCATGACGTGGGCGGAGTCAGCGTGCCCTTGGTCGACGGAACCCCCACGACACGGGGATCGAGGGCCACGGCGTCACGCAGCGATCGGGCCACGGACTTGAACTGCGCCTCCACCACGTGGTGGGCATTGCGCCCGGACAGCACCCGTACGTGCAGAGTGATCTGCGCCGTCGCCACGATGGATTCCCAAATGTGCCGGGTCAGCGTGGTGTCGTAGGTGCCGATGAGTTCGACGAGGTCAGGCTCCTCGTGCACGAGATACGGCCGCCCGGAGAGGTCGACCGCGGACTGCACCAGGCACTCGTCGAGCGGCACCAGGGCGTCTCCGTAGCGACGCAGCCCTGCACGATCGCCGAGGGCCTCGTTGATGGCCTGGCCGAGCGCGAGCGAGGTGTCCTCGACGGTGTGGTGCGCATCGACCTCAAGGTCCCCCCGTGTGCGGACGTTGAGGTCCAGGCCGCCGTGCTTCGCCAGCTGGGCGAGCATGTGGTCGAAGAAGGGCACGCCCGTGTCGATCGTGCTCTGCCCGGTGCCGTCGAGCTCCAACTCGACCAGGACCGTGCTCTCCTTGGTGCTGCGGTCCACGCGTGCACTGCGGCTCATCGTCGTCCGTCCTCGGTCTCGCGGTTGTCTGTCGTAAGACTGCTGTTGCTGCCCAGCACCTCCAGCAGTGCAGTCCTGAACATACCGTTCTCCTCCGGTGTGCCGACCGTCACGCGCAGCCACTGCGCCGGACCGGTCTGCCGGATGAGCACCCCGCGGTCGAGCAGGCCCCGCCACACGAGGTCGCGATCGGCGAAGGTGCCGAAGAGCAGGAAGTTGGCGTCGCTGGCCGCCACCTGCAGCCCCTGATCGGCAAGCCACGCGGCGAGGGCGTCGCGCTCGCGCCGGATGAGCGCGACCTGCGCCTGCAGGATGTCGGCGTGCTCGAGGGCCGTGAGGGCGACCGCCTGCGTGACGGCCGACAGGTGGTAGGGCAGGCGTACAACCATGAGGACGGACACGACGCGAGGGTCGGCGGCCACGCAGTAGCCCAGGCGCGCACCGGCCAGCGCGAACGCCTTGGACATGGTGCGCAGGACAATCAGGTTGGGGTGCGCATCGAGCAGCACCATCGCCGATGGCACACCGTCGTGCCGAAACTCCGCGTAGGCCTCGTCGACGATGAGGACGGCCCCGACCGAACGCGCCGCCTCGGCAAGGGTCTCCACGTCCCCGAGGGGCAGCGGGGTGCCTGTCGGGTTGTTGGGCGAAGTGGCGATGACGATGCTCGGACGACGCTGCGCGATGGCCGCCACCGCGGCGGGAACGTCGATGGTGAAGTCACCCCCACGGGCGAACGTCTCGTAGGAGGTGAACGTGTCGCGTGCGTACTCGGGATACATCGAATACGTGGGGTCGAACGAGACAGCCAGTCGACCCGGGCCCCCGAACGCGAGAAAGAGCTGGTGCATCACCTCGTTGGAGCCGTTCGCGGCCCACACGCGGTCTGCGCTGATGTCGGCACCGGACTCGCGCCTGACGTAGTCGGCCAGTGCAGCGCGAAGTGCGACCGCGTCACGATCGGGATACCGATTGAGGTCGACGGCCGCACGCGCGACCGCATCGGCCATCGCCCGTGTCAGTTCAGGGGGCAGGGAGAACGGGTTCTCGTTGACGTTCAGACGCGCTGCGACGTCCAGCTGCGGAGCACCGTAGGAAGCCTGTCCGACCAGGTCGTCACGGATCGGCAGGACGAAATCCGGGCTCACCCCTGGCCCTCGAAGCGCACGCGCACCGCCTCACCATGCGCAGGAAGGTCTTCGGCCTCTGACAGAGCGAGCACGTGTGGTGCCACATCGCGCAGGGCCGACTCGTCGTACTCGACGATGTGGATGCCGCGCAGGAAGGACTGCACCGACAGGCCCGACGAGTGCCGGGCGGAACCTGCGGTGGGCAGCACGTGATTGGAACCGGCCGCATAGTCGCCGAGCGACACCGGCGCGTAGGGGCCCACGAAGATCGCGCCTGCATTGCGCACCCGCAGGGCCCAGTCGCGGGCGTCGCGCGTCTGGATCTCCAGGTGCTCGGCCGCGTAGGCATCGACGACGCGCAGGCCGGCCTCGAGGTCGTCGACGAGCACGATCGCGCTCTGCGTTCCGGCCAGGGCCTCGCGGATCCGCTCGACGTGCTTGGTCGTGGCGAGCTGCGCGACGACCTCCGCCTCGACGGCATCGGCGAGATCCGGGTCGTCGGTGACGAGCACAGCGGCTGCGAGGACGTCGTGCTCGGCCTGGCTGATGAGATCAGCGGCCACGTGCCCGGCGTCGGCCGTGCCGTCCGCGAGGATCATGACCTCGGTAGGGCCCGCCTCCGAGTCGATTCCGATGACGCCCTGGAGGGCGCGCTTCGCGGCGGTGACGTAGATGTTCCCCGGCCCGGTGACGAGGTCGACCGGCGCGCATCGACCCCCCTCAGGGAGATCGGCTCCGTACGCGAGCATCGCCACTGCCTGCGCACCGCCGACGGCGTACACCTCTTCGACGCCCAGCAGCGCGCACGCGGCGAGGATCGTGGGGTGCGGCCAGCCGCCGAAGTCACGCTGCGGAGGCGAGACCACCGCCAGGGAGGCAACACCCGCCGCCTGTGCCGGCACGACGTTCATGATCACGCTGCTCGGGTACACCGCTCGACCGCCCGGCACGTACAGACCCACGCGGTCGACCGGCACCCAGCGCTCGGTGACGGTGCCCCCGGGCACGACGACTGTGGTGACATCGACCCGCCGCTGATCTGCATGGACGCGCCGCGCACGGTCGATGGACTCCAGGAGGGCGGCACGCACAGCGGGGTCGAGCGCCTCGGCCTGCTCGCGGAGCATGTCGACCGGGACGCGCAAGGAGGGCGGGCGGACCCCGTCGAGCTGCTCCGTCCAGCGCAGGACCGCAGCGGCCCCCTCGGTGCGGACATCGTCGAGGATGGGCCGGATCCGCTCGCCGGCGTCGGCGACATCCATCGCGGCACGCGGCACGACGTCACGGGGGTCCGCCTGCGAACCCCGGAGGTCGATGCGCCGGATCACGCGCCTACCTTACGCTGCGTACGTGTCCGCCATGCTGCCGCTGTTCCCGCTGAACACGCCGCTGGTGCCCGGACTGGTCCTGCCGCTCCACATCTTCGAGCCGCGCTATCGCGTCCTCGTGCGCGACCTGCTCGACGAGCCGGACGAGGAGGCCCGTGAGTTCGGCATCATCGCCCTGCGCGAGGGTGCCGACATCGCCCGCGATGGTCGTGACGCCCTCTTCCCCGTCGGAGTGGCGACGATCCTGCGCCAGGTCGAGGAACTGCCCGATGGCCGATTCGAGATCGTCACCACCGGCAGTCGGCGCTTCCAGATCCATGACCTTGATGCAAGTGCGCCGCTGCTCCGCGCAGACGTGGAGTTCCTCGACGACGTCACCGGTCCGGACGACGGCCCACTCGCCCTTCGCGTGGGCCGCCTCTTCCACCAGTACCGGGCCGCACTGAGCGGGCAGGTGCAGGCTTCCGTGGACGAGGAGGACATGCCGGCGGATCCGACCGTCCTGTCGTACCTGGTGACCGCGGCGATGGTGGTGCCGATCGCCGAGAGGCAGGAGCTCCTCGCGGCGGCGTCGACGGCGGACCGCCTCCGGGCAGCACTTGCCCTTCTGGCCCGGGAGAACCTCCTCATCTCCGCGCTCGCCGCCGTCCCGGCCCTTGACCTGCCCGGCGTGCCGCCGTCGGTGAACTGAAGCGGCTCCATGGCTGGCCGGAGCGGCGGGACTCCCGCAACGGTTGCGCTGCAGCGGGCCGGCATCGCCTTCACCCTCCACGAGTACTCCCACGACCCGCGGGCTGAATCCTTCGGGCTCGAGGCGGCCGATGCCCTCGGACTCGACCCGCTTCAGGTGTTCAAGACCCTGCTGGCCGATGCGGATGGTGTGACCGTCGTCGCCATCGTTCCCGTGGCCGGCACACTTGACCTGAAGGCGCTCGCCGCGGCAGCGGGTGCCCGCCGCGCCGAGATGACGGACCCGGCCCGCGCGCAGCGCCTCACCGGATACGTCCTTGGCGGCATCTCGCCCATCGGCCAGCGCAGACCCCTTCCCACGTACCTGGACGAGAGCGCCCTGCTGTGGGACTGCGTCTACGTGAGCGGTGGCCGACGAGGACTCGACCTCGGGATCTCACCCGCCGACCTCGTCGCCGTGACAGGTGCTGTCACGGCTCCTCTCGGACGCTCGACCGCAGCTCGCTGATCCAGTCCGACAGCGCCAGCACCGTGATCACGGCAGCGGACGCCAGCGGCCACATCAGGAACATCGCCCCGAGCGAAACCTCGAGCGGTCCGTCCATGACGACCGGCTCCGTCGTGGCCTCCAGTCCCTCGATGTCGACCGACCCGAGCCGTGTGCCGACGAACCACATGGCCGCTGTGCCGACTCCCGCGGAGAGGAGCGCAGCCACGAGGACGGAGAACAGATGCTCTCGGCGCATGTAGGCAAGCCCGATGGCGATGGCGATGCCGGCGACGAGGGCCAGTGCCCCGAAGGCGACATCTGACGCGAAGTACTCCTCGGGCTGGAACGAGTCAGGGACAGCGGCACCCCCTTGCACCACGAGGGGCACACGCGGGGCAAGCGCAGCCCACACCACCCCCAGGGCCGCACCGCTGATGACCCCCACGATGAGTCCAGCGACGATGACCGCCGACGCCCGGCGCTGGACGCTCATCCCAGGCAGGCCGGCCCGAGCAGGGCCTTCAGGTCGCCGTAGAGCGAGGGGGACGGCGTGACACGGAACCGATCGTCGAGCCTGAGCACCGACGTCTTCGCTCCACCGGTCAGGTGCAGGTGCACTTCGGTGGTGCCTGGATGCGCCGACAGGACGTCCTTGAGCCGCTCGACCAGCGGCGGGATGCATCGCGACGCGGCCATCGACAGCCGCACGGGACCGGTGCTGGCCTCACTGAGGTCCGGCTGCGTGATCTCCATGGCCACCACGCGCACGCCGTCGTCGTCGCTGCGATCGACACGTGCGCGCACGATGATCACGGCATCGTCGACGAGCATGGTGCCCACCGACCCGTAGGACTGCGGAAACACCATGACATCGACGGACCCCTCGAGGTCCTCGAGGGTCACGATGGCCCACGGGGAGCCCTGCTTGGTGGTCTTGCGCTGCACCGAGGTGACGAGTCCGCCGATCGTGACGATCGCACCCTCGGAGCGCTCGTCCATCAGCAGCGCCGCGATGGATCGATCGGTGTGCTGGGCCAGTACGTGCTCGGCACCCTGCAGGGGATGGTCCGAGACGTACAGGCCGAGCATCTCTCGCTCATGGGCGAGCAGGACGGCCTTCTCCCACTCCCCCAGTGGAACGTCGTCTCTCGGCAGGATGGCGTCGTCGCCGCCGGCCTCCAGGCCGCCGAAGAGGTCGAACTGCCCGTGCGACTCCGCACGCTTGACGTCGACCGCAGCGTCGACCACCTGCTCGTGGATCTGGGACAGCCCCTTGCGGGTGTGCCCAAGTGAGTCGAAGGCACCGGCCTTGATGAGCGATTCGATGACGCGCTTGTTGCAAACTGAGGCATCGACCTTGGCGATGAAGTCGTGGAAGTCAGCGAAGCGGCCGACGCGCCGACGCGTGGCGATGATGGAGTCGACGACGTTGGCACCCACGTTCCGGATGGCGGAGAGCCCGAAGCGGACGTCGCTTCCGCGCGGGGTGAAGTCGAAGTCGGAGTCGTTGACGTCCGGCGGGAGGACCTTGATCCCCATGCGGCGGCACTCGTTCAGGTAGACGGCCGACTTGTCCTTGTCGTCCTTCACCGACGTGAGCAGGCCGGCCATGTACTCGGCCGGGTAGTTCGCCTTGAGATACGCGGTCCAGTACGACACCAGGCCGTAGCCGGCCGTGTGCGCCTTGTTGAAGGCGTAGTCGGAGAAGGGCACGAGGATGTCCCAGAGCGTGCGGATCGCAGAGTCCGAGTAGCCATTGGCACGCATCCCCTCGCTGAAGGGCACGTACTCCTTGTCGAGGATCTCCTTCTTCTTCTTGCCCATGGCGCGACGGAGCAGGTCTGCGGCACCGAGGGAGTAGCCGGCGAGGTTCTGCGCGATCGCCATGACCTGCTCCTGGTACACGATCAGGCCGTAGGTGTCGTCGAGGATCTCGGCGAGTGGCTCGGCGAGCTCGGGATGGATGGGCACCACGGGCTTGCGGCCGTTCTTGCGATCGGCGTAGTCGTTGTGCGCGTTGGCGCCCATCGGCCCCGGCCGGTACAGGGCGAGGACAGCCGAGATGTCCTCGAAGCTGTCGGGCTGCATCGAGCGCAGCAGGGCACGCATCGGGCCGCCGTCGAGCTGGAAGACGCCGAGGGTGTCACCGCGCGCGAGGAGCTCGTAGGTGGGTCGGTCGTCGAGCGGAAGATCCTCGAGGACGAGGGTCACTCCCCGGTTCTCCTGGATGTACCGAAGGCAGTCGTCCAGCACGGTGAGGTTGCGAAGGCCGAGGAAGTCCATCTTGAGCAGGCCGAGGGCCTCGCACGCACCCATGTCGAACTGCGTGATCACGGCGCCGTCCTGCTCACGACGCCAGACGGGGATGACGTCGATGAGCGGCTCGCGGCACAGGATGACACCGGCAGCGTGCACCCCCGGCTGGCGCTTGAGGCCCTCCAGCCCTCGAGCGGTGTCCACGACCTGGCGGGCCTCGGCGTCGGACTCGTACAGCGCACGGAACTCGGCCGCCTCCCCGTAGCGGGAATTGGTGGGATCGAAGACCCCGGCGAGGCTGATGTCCTTGCCCATGACCGAAGGCGGCATGGCCTTGGTGATGCGGTCGCCAAGTGCGTACGGGTGGCCCAGCACTCGGGCCGAGTCCTTGATCGCCGCCTTGGCCTTGATGGATCCGTACGTGACGATCTGCGCGACGCGCTCCTCGCCGTACTTCTCCGTGGCGTAGCGGATCATGTCGCCACGTCGGCGCTCATCGAAGTCCATGTCGATGTCCGGCATCGAGATGCGCTCGGGGTTGAGGAACCGCTCGAAGAGCAGGCCATGCTTGATCGGATCGAGCTCGGTGATGCCCAGCGCGTAGGCGATCATCGCGCCCGCTGCGGATCCCCGACCGGGGCCGACGCGGATGCCGTTGTCCTTGGCGTACTGCACGAGGTCCGCGGTGACGAGGAAGTAGCCGGGGAAGCCCATCTGGATGATGACTCCGACCTCGTACTCCGCCTGCCGACGGACGTCGTCGGGCACGGCGCCTTGGTACCGCTTCTGCAGCCCGCGCTCGACCTCCTTGACCAGCCAGGACTCCTCGGACTCGCCCTCCGGCACGGGGAAGCGCGGCATGAGGTTCGCCCCTTCGGCGAACTCGACCCGGCACCGCTCGGCGATGAGAAGGGTGTTGTCGCAGGCCTGCGGGAGCTCGGACCACACCTGCCGCATCTCGGCAGCGCTCTTCACGTAGAAGTCGCGCGCATCGAAGCGGAAGCGCTTCGGATCGTCCATGGTGGTGCGGGTGCCGATGCACAGCAGGACGTCGTGCGTGTCGGCGTCGGATGCATGGACGTAGTGGAGGTCGTTCGTCGCGATGAGCGGGAGGTCGAGGGTCCGTGCGACACGCAGGAGATCCTCGCGGAACCTGCGCTCGATCCCCAGGCCGTGATCCATCAGTTCGCAGAAGTAGTTGCCGGGACCGAGGATGTCGCGGAAGTCTGCGGCGGCGGCGAGAGCCCGGTCGTAGTTTCCGGCCTGCAACCACCGGTTCACCTCGCCGCTGGGGCAGCCGGTGGTGCCGATGAGCCCGGATCCGTAGCGCTCGAGCAGCTCGCGGTCGAAGCGCGGCTTGAAGTAGTAGCCCTCCAGGCTGGCCAGCGACGACAGCCGGAACAGGTTGTGCATCCCTGCAGTGGTCTCCGCCCACAGCGTCATGTGCGTGTAGCTCTGCTTGCCGCGACCGGCGCTGGAGTCGTCCGGGGTGGCTTCGTCGAAGCCACCGCCGAAGTCGAAGGGCCGCCGCTCGAACCGACCCTGCGGGGCGTAGTAGCCCTCCAGCCCGATGATCGGCACGAGCCCTCGGGCCGTGGCTCCCTTGTAGAAGTCGTACGCCCCGTAAAGGTTGCCGTGGTCGGTCATGGCGACCGCAGGCATCCCCTGTCGCTCCACCTCGTCGAAGAGGTCACCCAGCCGCGCCGCACCGTCGAGCATCGAGTACTCCGTGTGGACGTGCAGGTGCACGAAGTCCGACGGCGGGGATGGGGGCACGGCCCCACCCTAACTTTCCGGACCGTCAGCCCGGACCCGTGCCGCGCAGGCGATCGAGGGCGGAGCGGAGATCGTCCGGATAGGGGCTGCTGACGGCGATCCGCTCGCCCGTGACGGGATGCTCGAAGGCCAGGCTGACGGCGTGCAGCCACTGGCGCGTCAGGCCCAGGCGCCGGGCCAGCTCCGGATCTGCCCCGTACATCAGGTCGCCGGCGCACGGGTGGCGCAGTGCGGACATGTGCACCCGGATCTGGTGCGTGCGACCGGTCTCCAGATGGATCTCCAGCAGCGAGGCGTGCGGAAATGCCTCGAGGGTGTCGTAGTGCGTGACAGAGGGCTTGCCCTCGCTCACCACCGCCCACTTGTAGTCATGCTGGGGGTGACGTCCCACCGGAGCGTCGATCGTGCCGCTCAGCGGATCACAGTGGCCCTGCACCACGGCGTGGTACACCTTGTCGACCGTGCGATCACGGAACTGCTGCTTGAGACTGGTGTAGGCACCCTCGCTCTTGGCCACGACCATCACACCCGACGTGCCGACATCGAGGCGATGGACGATGCCCTGACGCTCTGCCGCACCCGATGTGCTGATGCGGTATCCGGCGGCGGCCAGCCCACCGATCACCGTCGGCCCGGTCCAGCCCGGGCTCGGGTGCGCCGCGACCCCCACCGGCTTGTCGACGACGACAACGTCGTCATCGTCGACCAGTACGCGCATGCCCGGCACGGGCTCCGCGACCGGCTCCACAGCCTCCGGCTCGCTCAGGTCGATCGTCAGAACGGCACCGGGGGTCAGGCGGTCGGACTTCACCGCCTGCCGACCGTCGACCTCGACCCCGCCTCGCTCGATGAGGTCGGCGGCGCGTGATCGGGACAGCCCCAGGAGTCGTGTCAGCGCGACATCGAGCCGCTCCCCCTCCAGGCCCTCGGGCACCGGCAGTATCCGCAGGCTCACGGGCGCCGTGGCCCTCGTGCGCGCGAACGGCTCATGACCGACGTCCGCTGATCTCTATGCCCCGGAGCGCGAGCAGCACCATGCCGACGGCCGACAGTGTGATGAACATGTCCGCGATGTTGAAGACCGCGAAGTACGGCAGCGAGATGAAGTCGACAACATAGCCCAGGCCCGGACCCGGCGGCCGCGTCAGCCGGTCGATGAGGTTGCCGAGGAGGCCGCCGAGCAGGCCGCCGAGCGCCACCGCCCAGCCGATGCTGCCGAGTCGACGGGAGGTGCGCAGGATCACTCCGGCGACGATGATCGCGACGATGGTGAAGATCCACGTGTAGCCCACGCCGATGGAGAACGCAGCGCCGGTGTTCTCGACGTACGTGAACTTCAGAAGTCCGCCCAGCAGGACGATCGGCCCCTCGCCGGACTCGAGTCGGGGACGCAGCATCGCGACAACCCACCACTTGACCAGCTGGTCAAGCACAACGGCGCCGACGGCCACGCTGCCGAGGACGATGAGGCAGCGCCGCCGGATACCGGAATCGTCGGCAGGTGCTGCTCCCACGGCGGCGGCGACGCCAACGGTGTCGGCGGACGTCGGCTCATGGTCGGCGTCGGCACCCTGCTCGGTCACCCGTCCACCCTACGTGGCTGCGGACTGGGCCCCTGCAGGCTGCCTACAGCAGGTAGCGCTCCTCAGCCTGCTTGCAGGCCATGCACAGGGTGGCCCGGGGGAAGGCCTGAAGCCGGAACTTCCCGATGGGGTTGCCGCAGGACTCGCAGATGCCATAGGTGCCCTGGTCAAGACGCTGAAGGGCGTGCTCGACCTGCTCGATCATGCTGCGGGCGTTGTTCGCGAGTGACATCTCGTGCTCGCGCTCGAACGTCTTGCTCCCGGCATCGGCCTGATCGTCGCCAGCACCGTCGCCGGAGTCGCGGATGAGGTCGGCGAGCCCCTCCTCGGCGCTGGCCAACTCGGACTGCAGGCGCTCGAGCTCCACGTTGAGTTCCCCTCGGACCTCCTTGAGCTCCTTGGCTGTCCAGGGGGTTTCGTCCTCGCGCACGACCAGAGGGGCGGGTCGCTTGGCGGGAAGGGCCTTCTTCGCAGGAGCCTTCGCCGGAGCCTTCGCCGGAGCCTTCTTCGCGGGCGCGCTCTTCTTCGCGGCTGGCTTAACCGGGGCCTTCTTCGCTGGAGCCTTCACCGGGGCCTTCTTCGCCGGAGCCTTGGCGGGCGCCTTCTTCGCAGGAGCCTTGGCGGGCGCCTTCTTCGCAGGAGCCTTCGCAATGGCCTTCTTCGCCGGGGCCTTCTTCGCCGGAGCCTTCGCAATGGCCTTCTTCGCTGGAGCCTTCGCCGGAGCCTTCTTCGCGGGCGCGCTCTTCTTCGCGGCTGGCATAGCCATGAGGTCCCCTGTCCATCGCGACGGCGCCGTCAGGCGAGCGGCTCGCGTGCCCACACGCCCGGTGTCCGGCCGATGGTAGGCCCATGCGGCGGATCCCACTCGTCGGCGCGCCGATATCCTGATCGGCCGGGACCTCGACAAGGCCCGCGCATCCCGGCCGCCGTGGCACGAACGCCACGACCAGCCACTCGCGCGGCGTGCCGGGATCCGCATCATCCACCGGCCGACCTGGCCCGCACCGACGGAGGACCCATGTACCGGGCCGTGCCAGCGCAGGTCGATCTGCCGGCCCTGGAGCACGAGGTCCTCGCCATGTGGGACGCCGAGCAGGTCTTCGAGGCCTCCGTCGCGCAGAGCGAGGGGCGCCCCCTGTGGGTCTTCTACGAGGGTCCACCCACCGCGAACGGCACACCGGGCACCCACCACGTCGAAGCCCGCGTCTTCAAGGACGTCTTTCCCCGCTACCGGACGATGAAGGGGTACTACGTGCCCCGCCAGGCGGGCTGGGACTGCCACGGCCTGCCGGTCGAGCTGGCCGTGGAGAAGGAGCTCGGGTTCACGGGCAAGCAGGACATCGAGGCCTACGGGGTAGCCGAGTTCAACGCCCGCTGCCGGGAGTCCGTGCTCCGGCATGTCGACGAGTTCGCCGACATGACCCGGCGCATGGGCTACTGGGTCGACATGGACCGCGCCTACTGGACCATGGACAAGGACTACGTCCAGAGCGTCTGGTGGTCACTGAAGCACATCTTCGACCAGGGCCTCCTCGCCCAGGATCACCGCGTCGCGCCCTACTGCCCCCGATGCGGCACCGGACTCTCCGACCACGAGCTCGCCCAGGGCTACGAGACGGTCGTCGATCCGTCCGTGTACGTACGGTTCCCGCTGCGCACGGACGAGCCCCTCGCCCAGCGGTTTCCGGGCGCGAGCCTGCTGGTCTGGACAACCACCCCATGGACACTCGTGTCGAACACCGCCGTGGCCGTCAAGCCCGACGCGACCTACGCCGTCGTCCGCACCGACGACGAGACGCTCGTCGTCGCCGAGGAGCTCATCGGCGCCATCTTCGCCGACGCCGAGGTCACCGTCCTGGCGACGATGTCCGGCTCCGACCTGGAGCGGGTGGCCTACGTGCGCCCGTTCGACTTCGTCGACATCCCGGACGCGCACTTCGTGCTGCTGGCCGACTACGTCACCACGGACGACGGCACGGGCCTGGTCCACCAGGCACCGGCATTCGGCGCCGACGACCTTGTGACGTGCCGCCGCTACGGCCTGCCCGTCGTCAATCCGATCCGTCCCGATGGCCACTTCGACGACTCGGTGCCCGTGGTCGGCGGCACCTTCTTCAAGAAGGCCGACGAGACACTGATCGCCGACCTCGAGCAGCGCGGTCTGATGTTCCGGCATCTCGCGTACGAGCACTCCTATCCGCACTGCTGGCGCTGCCACACGCCACTGGTCTACTACGCACAGCCCTCGTGGTACATCCGAACCACCGAGCGCAAGGACGAGCTGCTGGCGCAGAACGAGCAGACGAACTGGTACCCCGAGACCATCAAGTGGGGTCGGTACGGCGACTGGCTGACCAACAACGTGGACTGGGCGCTGTCGCGCAACCGGTACTGGGGCACCCCGCTGCCGATCTGGCGCTGCCCCGAGAACCACCTCGTGGCAGTGGGGTCGCTGGCCGAACTGAGCGAGCTCGCAGGCCGGGACGTCACGGACACCGACCCGCACCGGCCCTACGTCGACGACATCACCATCCCGTGCCCCACCTGCAGCGCCGAGGCGCGTCGCGTGCCTGAGGTCATCGACGGCTGGTACGACTCCGGGTCGATGCCCTTCGCCGCGCTCGGCTACCCGCACCGGAACGAGGCGGAGTTCGCGAGGCAGTTCCCCGCGGACTTCATCTGCGAGGCGATCGACCAGACGCGCGGATGGTTCTACACGCTCATGGCGGTCAACACCCTCGTCTTCGGCCAGTCGTCCTACCGCAATGTCGTCTGCCTCGGCCACATCCTCGACGAGGACGGCCGCAAGATGAGCAAGCACCTCGGCAACATCCTCGCGCCCATTCCACTGATGGACGAGCACGGCGCCGACGCACTCCGGTGGTTCATGCTGGCCAGCGGCTCTCCCTGGCAGGCCCGTCGCGTGGGACACACCGCCATCGCCGATGTCGTGCGCAAGACGCTGCTCACGTACTGGAACACGGTCTCGTTCCAGTCCCTGTACGCACGCACCGCCGGGTGGCAGCCCAGTGACGGCGCGCCCGCCCCTGCTGAGCGTCCGGTGATCGACCGCTGGGTGCTCTCCGAGGCCGCCCGAATGGCCCACGAGGTCGACCTCGCTCTCGAGGCGTTCGACACCCAGCGCGCAGGGCGCCTGCTGTCGACGTTCATCGACGACCTGTCCAACTGGTACGTCCGGCGTTCCCGCCGGCGCTTCTGGGACGGGGATCCCGCCGCGCTGGCGACGCTGCATGAAGCCCTGCGCACCGCAACACTGTGCCTCGCCCCCTTCACGCCGTTCATCACCGAGCGCGTCTGGCAGGACCTCTTCCGTCCGACGGACACCACCGCACCCAGCTCGGTGCACCTGGCCTCATGGCCCTCCTGGCAGCCGGCCGACGTCGATGCCGAACTCGGCGACCAGATGGCACTCGTGCGCCGACTGGTGGAGCTCGGGCGCGCGGCTCGAGCGACCTCATCGGTGCGCACCCGGCAGCCGCTGCGCCGGGCTCTTGTGTCAGCGCCAGGCTGGGCGGCACTCCCCGCTGACCTGCGCGACCAGGTCGCCGAGGAGCTCAACGTGCTGACCCTTGAGTCGCTGGCCGGTGACGACGCCGGCCTCGTCGACGTGAGCGTCAAGGCGAACTTCCGGGCGCTGGGAGCACGGTTCGGCAAGCAGACTCCGACGGTGGCCCAGGCCATCACCGGTATCGATCCCGGCTCCCTCGTCAGCAGCCTGCGCGCACAGGGGTCCTTCGTCGTCGCGGTGCCGGAGGTCGGCGACGTCACCGTCACCGACGACGATGTCGTCATCACCGAGACCCCGCGGGAGGGATGGGCCGTGGTGTCCGAGGGGGGCGAGAGTCTGGCCCTGGACCTGCACCTGGACGACGATCTCCTGCGGGCCGGCCTGGCCCGGGAGGTGGTGCGCACCCTGCAGGAGGGCCGCAAGGCCGCCGGACTCGAGGTCAGCGATCGCATCCGGGTGTGGTGGACATCGGACGATGAACTGCTCGCAGCAGCCATCTCCAGGCACGGGGACGACATCGCCCGTGAGGTTCTGGCGGTGGAGCTCACGAACGGCTCCGCACCCGACGATGCGTACGTGGTCGACGCCGACCTGCCTGCCGAGCTCCGACTGGCCCGCCGGGACTGACGCACTGGCCGAGGGCGGAGTTCAGTCCTTCTCGAGAACGGCGAGCTGCTCCCGCAGCGCGAGTCGCAGAGCCGCCCGTACCGCTCCGGCCCGCGCCTGTGCCCGGCGCACGATCTCGTCGGCCGCCTGCTGCGCAGCAGTCAGCACTGCCGACGCCTCAGGCTGATCCACCAGCAGGCCCTGCAGCTCCGCGGTGACCTCGGTGGACGGATGCTCCGAGCCGGCCCGGATCCGCGAGGCCTCCTCGTGCAGGTCGGCGATGCGCCGTTCGGCAACCAGGAGGCGCGCCTGCAGCTGCTCGAGCTGGGTGCGCAGCACCGCCTCGCTGTCGCGCGAGCGCTGGAGCTCGGTGGAGTACTGCGCGATGTCCGCCTCGATGATGTCGAGGAACGCATCTACCTCGTTCATGTCGTAGCCGGCCTTCAGCCGGGTTGTGCCGAACTCGACAGAGCGCACATCAGCGGGACCCAGGGGCACCTGCGACTCCTCTCCGTGCCGCGGCACATCACGGCTCCGGCGCGACCCCGCCGAGGTCGTCAGGCGAAGGATGCGCCGATCCCCCGCACCACGCTGATGAGGATGTTCGTCCCCAGCAGCAGGATGAGGAAGGCCAGATCGAAGGATATCTGCCCGATGCGCAGGGGCGGGATCACTCGCCGGAGCAGTCTCAGCGGCGGATCGGTGATCGTGTAGATGAGCTCGAGCAGGATCAGCAGCGGCCCCTTGGGCGTCCATCCGCGGGAGAACGCCTGCACGAGGTCGAAGACGAGACGGGCGAGCAGGAAGAGCCAGAAGACGAGGAGAGCGAGGGCGATCACCTCGAAGACAATCGACACCTGCTGCTCCTCGTGACCTTCTGCTCTATTGGCGGGGCTTGTCGTGCTCGGGATGGATCAGCTCTGGTTGAAGAAGCCGTCCTGGGCGATCTGGGCTCGGGCCGCATCGCCGACATCGACGTTCACGGGCGACAGCAGGAAGACCTTGTTCGTGATGCGCTCGATGGACCCGCGCATCCCGAAGACCAGACCGGCAGCGAAGTCGATGATGCGCTTGGCATCGGCGTCCTCCAGCTCGGACAGGTTCATGATCACCGGAACGCCCTCGCGGTAGTGCTCGCCGATCCGCCGGGCATCGTTGTAGCTGCGCGGATGGATGGTCTCGATCCGTGAGAGGTCGCTCGGCGCGTACCCGGGACGCCGGTCGACGATCGGCGCCGCGGCCGCCGGAGCCGTGGGCGGCGGACCGTCGCTGCGGAAGGTCCGCACCGCTCGGGTGTCGGGGATCGGGCGG
>JBIIJX010000206.1:0-4369 GCA_044233495.1 Candidatus Nanopelagicales bacterium | reverse complement strand
CGGCCGTCGGCGGTGATCGGGTCCGGATCGAGGGGATCGTGCCCGAGGGAACGAACAGCCACACCTTCGAGCCCGAGCCCCAGACCGCCGAGCTCCTGAGCACGGCGGACCTCGTCCTCGTCAACGGCCTGAAGCTCGAGGACCCCACGATGGCCCTCGCTGAGGCGAACATGGCCCCGGAGGCCCGGCTCGTCGAGATCGGCACCACCGTGCTCCCCGAGTCCGACTACATCTTCGACTTCTCCTTCCCGAAGGAGGAGGGCAAGCCCAATCCCCACCTGTGGACCGACCCGACCTACGCCACCGCATATGCCGCGCTCATCCGCGATGAGCTGACCGCTCTGGATCCCGACGGGGCGGACGTCTACGCGGCCAACTACACCGCCTTCGAGGCCAAGGCGAGCGAGCTCGCCGCTGCCATTCGTGCCGATCAGCAGACGGTTCCCGAGGGCCAGCTGAAGCTGGTGACGTACCACGACGCCTATGCGTACTTCGCCGACAACTTCGGGTGGGAGGTTGTGGGCGCAATCCAGCCGAAGGACTTCGCGGAGCCGACACCGGCAGAGGTCGCCCAGCTCATCGAGCAGATCCGCGCGGCGGGCGTTCCCACCATCTTCGGATCGGAGGTGTTCCCGTCCGCCGTGCTCGAGGAGATTGGACAAGAGGCCGGAGTGCGCTACGAGGACTCGCTCCGGGACGACGACCTCCCGGGCGCGCCCGGCGAGGCTGAGCATTCCTGGCTGGGACTCATGCGGTCGAACTTCGCCACGATGATCCGGGGACTGGGCGGCAAGCCCACGCAACTCGAGGCTCTAGACATCACCCTGGATGTCCCGGACACGGCGGTATACCCCCAGTGACCGGGACCGGAGTCGGCCCGGAGCTCATCCGGCTCTCGCGTATCGACGCGGCGTACGGCCACCACACCGTCCTGCAGGACGTGTCGTTCCATGTCCACGAGGACCAGTTCACCGGAATCGTCGGCCCCTCTGGCTCGGGCAAGACGACTCTTCTTCGCATTCTGCTGGGCACCATGCGCCAGTCGGCAGGGACGGTCGACCGCCAGCAGGGGCTGAAGGTTGCCTACGTCCCGCAGTTGGAGACCATCAACTGGAACTTCCCGGTCACCGTGGCGGAGTGCGTGCTGATGGCACGCCCACAGCGGGGCGTCTTCCCCCGCACGACCCCGCAGGACCGCCGCGACGTCGCTCGAGTCCTGGAGCGTCTCGGCATCGCGGACCTCGGTGAGCGCCACATCCGGGATCTGAGCGGCGGTCAGCAGCAGCGCATGTTCCTCGCTCGAGCGCTTCTGCGCGATCCCCAGATCCTGCTGCTCGACGAGCCCACCAGTGGAGTCGACATCACCACACGACACGACATGCTGCATCTGCTCGGCGAGCTGCACGAGGACGGCATCGCGATCGTCCTGACGACCCACGACCTCAACGGGATGGCCGCCCACCTTCCCCACTTGCTGTGCCTGAACCATCGCGTCATCGGCGAGGGCACCCCTGCCGAGGTCCTCACTCCTGATGTCCTGGAGGCGACATTCGGGGCACGCATGGAGGTGCTCGAGCACCTGGGCATGCGCGTCATCATCGACGAGGCCCCGCAGTCGAAGACGGCATGGGGCGCATGATGCTCGAGACGCTGGTCGCTCCTCTTGAGTACGCGTTCTTCCAGAAGGGCCTTCTCGTCGCCGCACTGTCCGGGGCGCTACTCGGCTTCATCGGCGTCTACATCGTCCTGCGCGGCATGAGCTACATCGGCCATGGGCTCTCACACTCGATCTTCGGCGGATTCGCGGCCGTCCAGCTCTTCGCGGCCCAGTTCTACGCGGTGGGCGCAGCGCTATGGGGCATCGCTTCGGCCCTGGCGATCAACGGTGTCACGCGCCGTACCCGCATCGGTGCCGATGCGGCGATCGGCGTCGTCACGACGGCCTCGTTCGCGCTCGGTGTCGCGCTCTTCGCCAAGTTCGGCACCAGCGGGCCGGCCTTCGAGAATGCGCTCTTCGGCTCGATTCTGGGCATCACCACCGGCCAGATCGTCGGACTGCTGGCAGTGTCGGCACTTGCCGTCGCCGTCGTTCTCGGCCGGTACCGGGCCCTGCTCTTCGCCACCTTCGACCCGGAGGTGGCAGAGGTGTCGGGAGTCAACGTCCGACGACTCGAGGCCGTCTTCATGATCGTGCTGTCGCTGTCGATCCTCGCCACCCTCACGGTCGTGGGCGTGACCCTGGTGGCCGCCATGCTCGTGATTCCCGCCGTCGTGGCACGCATGCTCACCGACTCCTTCGGCCGCATGCTCGTGCTCAGCGCAGCGATCGGCACGGCGTCCGGCGTCGTGGGCATGTACCTGTCCTACTTCGCGGGCGTGCCCTCCGGAACGATGATCGTGCTGGTCGGTGCCGCGGTGTTCTGCGTCGTGCTCGCCATCACGGGAGGTCGCGGGCTGCGCCGGTCGGCCGGCCTTGACACCCATGCCGGACCCGGAGTTCCCGGAGTTTCCGGAGTTCCCGCCGCCACCCCCTAGCGCCCCCACTCCAGCACCCGGTGCAGATTTGATCCGCTTCCCGGATGAAATCCCGATGAGAACGGACAAATCGCGCCACGGATGCGGATTTCATCCGGGAAGCGGATCAAATCTGATGCGGGTGGGGGGTCAGGCGTCGATGCGGTCGCGATCGAGGGCCGCGGCACCCTCGACGATGAAGTCACGACGCGGCGCCACCTCACTGCCCATCAGCAGGTCGAACACGCGCTCAGCGGCCTCGGTGTCGGCCATCGTGATGCGCCGAAGGGTGCGGTGTGCCGGATCCATCGTCGTCTCCCGCAGTTGCGACGCATCCATCTCCCCCAGACCCTTGTACCGCTGGATGGGGTCGCGCACGCGTCGACCGCGCTTGTCCGCATCCTTGAGAACGGCGTGCATCTCGGAGTCCGAGTACGTGTAGATCACCTCGTTGGACTTCGACCCCGGCGAGACGATCTCCACGCGATGCAGAGGCGGGACAGCCGCGAACACACGACCCGCATCAAGGAGCGGGCGCATGTAACGGTGGATCAGCGTCAGCAGCAGACACCGGATATGCGCTCCGTCAACGTCGGCGTCAGACATCAGGATGACCTTGCCGTACCTGGCTGCGTCGAGTTCGAATGATCGCCCCGAACCCGCGCCGATCACCTGGATGATCGACGCGCACTCGGCGTTCTTGAGCATGTCCGAAAGTGACGACTTCTGGACGTTCAGGATCTTGCCGCGGATCGGCAGCAAAGCCTGGAAGTCGGAGTTACGGGCCGTCTTGGCCGTCCCGAGGGCGCTGTCGCCCTCGACGATGAACAGCTCCGTGCGCTCGACCTCGTCGCTGCGACAGTCGACGAGCTTGGCGGGAAGGGCCGAGGACTCCAGGGCGGTCTTACGGCGCTGGGTGTCACGGTGGGCGCGGGCCGCGACCCTGGCACGCATGGCATTCGCGGCCTTCTCCAGCAGCGTCTTCGTGGCCGCCTTCTCCCCGCGCGGCGGGGACGTGAACCAGCGGCCCAACTCCTTGGTCACGACATGGGAGACGATACGGGTGGCCGCCGGTGTGCCGAGGATCTCCTTCGTCTGGCCCTCGAACTGAGGTTCGGCCACTCGCACGGTCACTACGGCCGTCAGACCCTCCATGACGTCATCCTTGGAGATGTTGTCCTCGTTCGCCTTCAGCAGTTTCGCGGCACGCAACTGGTCGTTCACGACCTTGACCAATGCGCGCTCGAATCCGCTGACGTGGGTGCCCCCCTTGGGCGTGGCGATCACGTTGACGAAGGAGCGCAGAGAGGTCTCGTAGCCGGCGTCCCAGAGGAGTGCGATGTCCACCCCGAGATCGCGCTGCACCTCCTGAGGCGACATGTGCCCCTTGTCGTCGAGCACAGGTACCGTCTCGCTGAAGTGCCCCTCGCCCGTCAGGCGGATCACCGGCGTGACGGCCTCCCCCTCCGACAGGTACCGCACGTACTCGGCGATCCCGCCCTTGTGCTGCACCATCTCCTCCCACACATCGGTCGGATCGCGCTCATCGCGCAGGGCGATGGCGAGACCCGGCACGAGGAAGGTGGTCTGGCGCGCGCGCTCGGCCAGGGCTTCGCGGTCGTAGTCGGCGTCCTTGGTGAACACCTGACGATCTGCCCACCAGCGCACCCGGGTTCCCGTACGGGTGCGGGGGCACTTGCCGGCGATCTGGAGTCCGCCGCGACGGGTGAAGGTCGCTTCCGGCCCATCCCCATCGAACACCCCGGGGACGCCCCGCCGGAAGGACATGGTGTGGATCTTCGCCGAGCGGTCCACTTCGACGTCGAGCCGAGCGGACAGGGCATTGACGACGGAG
>JBIIJX010000038.1:0-14759 GCA_044233495.1 Candidatus Nanopelagicales bacterium | reverse complement strand
GTGGCGGAGCGGGATAAGGGTGTAGGGCGCTGCGCTCATGGCCTCATCCTGCCGAACCGCGTGTGCTCAGCCGCTGTCCGGGTGGCGCACAGGCTCCTGCCGCATGAGGTGAGCGAACGCCTGCAGATTGTCCGTGGGAAGTTGCCGTTCCACGCGCCATTGCCATTCGCGGCGGATGCTGTCCGCGAAGCCGAGCTCGAGCAGGATGTTGAAGGATCCGTCCGAGTACTCGAGCACCGCACCCATGAGGCGATCGAGCTCCTCCTCGTTCACCGCGTCAAGCGGCACTCGGCCGACGAGGTAGATGTCCCCGAGGTGATCGATGGCGAAGGACACTCCGTAGGTACGGCGATTGCGCTCCAGCAGCCATCGGTACACGCCCTCGTGGTTCTCATCGGGATTGCGCGCGACGAATGCGTTGATCGTCAGGGCGTGGTCACCGACGGAGAGTGCGGTGGTCGTCATGAGCTTGTGCTCACCAGGCAGCGTCACGACGAAGGTGCCGTCCTGGGGGTTCTCCCACGGCAGTCCGCTCGACTCGAGGTAGCGCCGGACGACGCCGGTGGCCTCGGCGCGGGTCATGAGGAGCGGCTGGCCAGGAGTCGCCTGGACTCCAGGTTCGCCATGGCTGCGGAGTAGCTCGACAGGAGTCCTGCTGTGGTCGCGGACCAGCCGAAGGCCGCAGCATGCATGTGGGCTCCGCGGGCGAGCTCCTCGCGCAGTCGCGGCTGCGAGACGATCGTGCCGATGGCACCCGCGAAGTCACGCGGATCGTGTCCGTCCACGAGCAGACCGCTCACCTGATGGGCGACTGCGGTCTGCAGGCCGCCGACAGCGGCCGCGACGACAGGGGTGCCGCAGGCCTGGGCCTCGACCGCGACGAGTCCGAAGGACTCCGAGTGTGACGGCACGACGCAGACGTCGGCCGCGCGATACCAGTCGACGAGCAGGTCGCGGCCGGCCGGGGGTTCGAACCTGACGAGGTCGGCGATGCCGAGGGACTCCGCCAGTTCGATCAGTGAAGTGGGCCGATCAAGTCCCGAGCCCGAGGGGCCCCCGCACACGACCACCTGCAGACGGGCGCGGAGCTCCGGATCACCCTCGACCAGGTCTGCAGCAGCTCGGAGCAGGACGTCGGGAGCCTTCAGCGGCTGGATACGTCCGACGAACAGCAGCAGCACCGCGTCGTCCGGGACACCGTGACGTCGGCGCGCCGCCAGGCGGTCGCCGGGTCGAAAGCGGTCGAGGTCGACTCCGGGGTGCACGACGTCGACACGGTCGGCAGATGCCCCGTAGAGGTCGACCAGCTCGCGAGCCTCGTCGGACGTGTTCGCGACGAGGCGGTCCGCGGCGGCAACCACCTGCTCCTCGCCGATGATGCGCAGTGGTGGCTCGGGGGAGTCACCTTCGGAGAGGTCGCGGTTCTTGACCTTCGCCATGGTGTGCATCGAGTGGACCAGCGGTACGTGCCAGCGGTCGGATGCGAGCCACCCGACCTGGCCGGAGAGCCAGTAGTGCGAGTGGATCAGGTCGAACCAGCCCTCGGGACGTGCGGCCTCAGCACGGAGGACGCCTGCGGTCACCGCGCAGAGCTGTCCCGGCAGGTCGTGCTTGGCCAGGCCCTCGAACGGCCCTGCGGTCACGTGGCGGACGAGCACCCCCAACGTCAGCTCGGTGACGGGCGGCTGGTCGGAGGACGTCGCCCGGGTGAAGATCTCGACCTCCACGCCCGACTCGGCGAGGCGGCGCGCAGTCTCGACGATGTAGACGTTCATGCCGCCCGCATCGCCGGTTCCCGGCTGGTCGAGTGGGGAGGTGTGCACCGACAGCACGGCGACGCGCCGGGGCCTGCGGAGGCGGCGCACGTCGAGCTGAGCGGGCTGGGGCACCCATGAAGTCTCCCCTACGGGGGCGGAATGAGCCAGCCAGTCCCGGAAGTGCGGCGGGGCTGCCGGGGGCGACTACAGCGAGACGCCCACGTAGGGCTCGCCGGTCACGATCGTGACGACTCGCCTGGTCACGGACACCGCGTGGTCCGCGTAGCGCTCGTAGTAGCGCGAGAGCAGGGTCACGTCGATGGCCGCCTCGACCCCGTGGGGCCACGAGGGCGAGAGGACGATCGTGAAGAGCTCCCGGTGGAGGCGGTCGACCTCGGCGTCGTGACGGCCGATGTCGCCGGCGAGAGCGACGTCCTGGGAGGCGATCACGGAGCCGGTCTTGGACACGATCGCCTCGGCCAGGCCGCCCATCTCGGCGAAGGTGCTCCGCAGCTCCTGGGGGATGGACAGGCGCGGGTACCTCAGGCGCGCCTGCTTGGCTACGTGCTCGGCGAGATCGCCCATGCGCTCGAGGGAGGCGGCGATCCGCAGTGCCCCGATGATCTCGGGCAGCTCGTCGCGATCCGGGGCGTTCCGGGCGATGAGCTCGAAGCACTGGTCCTCGACGTCGCTGGAGAGGACGTCGATCTGGGCATCGGCGGCGATGACGGACTCCGCCATGGCGAGATCCGCGTCGAGCAGGGCCTGGGTGGCACGGTTCATGGCCGATCCGACCAGTTGGGTCATGCGGATCAAATCACCCTTGACGACATCGAGATGTCGCGTCAGATCGGCGTCCATGGGTCCCCTCGGTAGCCCGTTCGAGGACAACGGTACGCCCGTCAGGCAACGAATCCGCGCCACGACGTGAACGGCACGCGGCCTTCTGGTGAATGAGTGGTGTTGGCGACGGAATCCTTCGTGAATGATGGCGTGGAAGTTCCTGCTTGAGGGGGTGCCGCCCGACGCCGCTCCTATCCTTGGGGCATGTCCGGTTCGGCACGTGTCGGGGAGGTGCGCGTGGCTGGTTCCCCTGCCGCCGGCATGCCCGATGTGCCGGACGAGGTGGTGCGCGTGCTCAGCGTGCTGCCGTCAGCCTCAATCGTTGCCGCACCGGACGGCACCGTGTTGCGTGCCAATGCGCGAGCGACCGGGCTCGGCCTGGTGGCCCGCGACGCCGTGACTGTGCCTGACATCCGCCATCTGATCGACCGGGCCGCCGGAGACGGTCATGCGCGTGAGCTCGAGATGCGCGTCCGGCGCCCACCTCTGGGGCGTGAACTCCTCGAACTGCGCGTGCGGGTCGCCGCTCTCGGTACCGGGGCGATCCTCGTCCTCATCGACGACCTCGCGGAGGAGCGTCGGGTCGACGTGGTTCGCCGGGACTTCGTCGCCAACGTCAGCCACGAGCTCAAGACACCGGTCGGCGCCATCTCCCTGCTCGCGGAGGCCGTGCTCGCAGCTGCTGACGACGAGGAGCAGGTACGGCACTTCGCCGAGCGCATGCAGATCGAGGCCAGTCGCCTGAGCACCCTCGTGCAGGACGTCATCGATCTCTCCCGCCTGCAGGGCGACGATCCCCTGACCCGGGCCGAAGTGGTATCGGTCGACGATCTCGTCGGGCGCGCGGTGGACGAGGTTCGCACGCTCGCATCACGGGAGCAGATCGAGATCGAGGTGGGTGAGCCGACCGGCAGCCTCGTCTACGGTGACGAGAGGCAGCTGCTGGCGGCCCTGCGCAACCTGCTGATGAATGCCATCGCCTACTCCTCGAGCCACACACGTGTCGCCGTCGGCGTCCGAGTGTCCGAGTCCATCGTCGAGATCGCCGTGAAGGACCAGGGGATCGGCATCGCCGCCAATGACCTCGACCGAGTCTTCGAGCGCTTCTACCGGGTGGATCCGGCTCGATCGCGCGTCACCGGCGGCACGGGCCTCGGCCTCGCCATCGTCAAGCACGTCAGTCAGAACCACGGCGGTGAGTGCACCGTGTGGTCGGAGGTCGGGGTTGGATCGACCTTCACGGTCAGGCTCCCGGCCTACGTTCCCGCGTCGCCGAGCGAGTCGGACGTCGTCGATCTGGGGATGCTCAACGACGATCCCACCATCATCACCCCGGCAGGAGAGGCCCAGTCGTGACGCGGATCATGGTCGTGGAGGACGAGGAGTCGTTCTCGGAGGCGCTCTCATTCATGCTCAAGCGCGAGGGATACGAGGTCGAGGTCGCGTCGGACGGCAACGAGGCCCTCGAGGCGTTCGAGCAGCGGGGCGCGGATCTCATCCTCCTCGATCTGATGCTGCCCGGGGTCTCTGGTCTCGAGGTCTGCCGCATCATCAGGATGAAGTCGCAGGTTCCGATCATCATGCTCACGGCGAAGGACGGCGAGATCGACAAGGTCGTCGGCCTCGAGATCGGTGCGGACGACTACGTCACCAAGCCCTTCTCCTCGCGGGAGCTTCTTGCGCGCGTGCGATCCGTTCTGCGGCGCCATGGCGAGCCCGAGGAGCTCCTGTCGGCGACGGTCGAGGCCGGCCCGGTTCGTATGGACGTCGACCGCCACGTGGTGACGGTGCGCGGTGAGCCTGTGGCGATGCCCCTGAAGGAGTTCGACCTCCTCGAGCTGCTCGTCCGCAATGCAGGTCGAGTGCTGACCCGCGCGCAACTGATCGACCGGGTGTGGGGCGCCGACTACGTGGGCGACACGAAGACCCTCGATGTGCACGTCAAGCGGCTTCGCGCGAAGGTGGAGGTCGAGCCGGGCCAGCCGGTTCACCTCGTGACGGTTCGTGGCCTCGGCTACAAATTCGAACCGTGAGGATGGACGTGCCGAGAGGGTGTGCGGCGTCGAGTGGCGACGCGGTCGCCTACGGTCGAACCGTGACGTCCTCGTAGTACCCGGCCTGAGGCACCGTCAGCACCCACAGCTTCGACAGCCCGGCCTCGGCGAACCCGAGCTCGACGGGGACGTAGGTGGACAGGGGGACGTCGAGATCGGCCACGTCGATGCGAAGCTCCGACTCCCAGCCGTATGACGCGGAGGCGCCGGGTTGGAGCGTCGTCGCCGCATCGCCTTCCGCCGGAGGTGTGATGATCTCGGCCTGCGCGGCGTTGACGGTCGCGTAGACCAGTGCATCGGGCGTGGCACCTTCGTTGACCAGCCGCACCAGCAGAGTGGCGGCGTTGGTGTCGTCGTTGCTCACGACGAGCGTGGCGTTCTCGATCCGGATCGGACCCTGCTGCGTCTGCACCCCGTTGCCGGTGTTCATGGCCGCCTGGGTTGTGGTGGTCGCCTTCTGGCCGTTGAAGCAGCCGGTGAGGGCGAGGACCGAGGTGGCCAGCAGGGCGGCGGTGACGAAGTGGGAGCGCTTCACGGGCACACACTATCGAAGGCGGTGGTCGCTCCTCCTCGCGGCCGTCGGGCGGTCGAAACCCCCGTGGTAGCCTTGGATCCCTCGGAAAGGGGTCCCACTCCATGGCGTTCAACGTCGGCGACACGGTTGTCTATCCGCACCACGGAGCAGCCGTCATCGAGTCAGTCGAGATCCGCACCATCAAGGGAGAGGACCGCGAGTACCTCGTCCTCCGGGTAGCCCAGGGTGACCTCACGGTGCGGGTGCCGGCGGCCAACGTCGACCTTGTCGGCGTTCGAGACGTCGTCAACGCCGAGGGTCTCGATCGGGTGTTCAACGTGCTGCGCCAGCCTTACACGGAGGAGCCCACCAACTGGTCCCGCCGCTACAAGGCGAACCTCGAGAAGCTCGCCTCCGGCGATGTCATCAAGGTCGCGGAGGTCGTGCGCGATCTCTGGCGCCGCGAGCGGGAGCGTGGCCTGTCCGCCGGTGAGAAGCGCATGCTGGCCAAGGCACGCCAGATCCTGGTGAGCGAGCTGGCTCTCGCTGAGAAGACCAACGAGGACAAGGCGGAGGCCATCCTCGACGAAGTCCTCGCCTCCTAGACAGCGCCTGCAGTGAACGCTGCACCGGGTGAGGAGCAGCCCCGCCGTACCGCGGCGATCGTCCCTGCGGCGGGTCGCGGCGAGCGACTGGGGCCGGGTGCCCCGAAGGCCCTCCGGACCCTGGGCGGGACTCCGATGCTCGTCCACGCTGTGCGAGCCCTCGCCTCCAGTCGAGTCATCGATCTCGTGGTGGTGGCGGCGCCCGAGGCGTCCGTCGATGCCGTGTCGGCCATGCTCGGGGAGCACTCCTTCGCCTCCGACGTCACGGTGGTCGCCGGCGGCGACACCCGCCAGGACTCCGTGGCGCGTGCCCTGATCAGCCTGCCCTCCGACATCGACATCGTCCTGGTGCACGACGCCGCGCGCCCCCTCGTGCCCGAGCAGGTCGTCACCTCGGTCGTGGCCGCGGTCTCGGCCGGGCACCCCGCAGTGGTGCCGGCCCTGCCCATCGTCGACACCGTGAAGGAGGTCGACGACGCCGAGACCGTCATCCGCACAGTCGACCGAGATCGTCTACGGGCCGTCCAGACCCCGCAGGGCTTCGACCGGGCCGTGCTGCAGCGGGCCCACGCGGAGTGCGATCTGGGCATGACGGACGATGCTGGCTTAGTCGAGTCGCTCGGCGTCCCCGTCCTTGTCGTGCCCGGGCATGAGGAGGCCCTGAAGGTCACGCGCCCCTTCGATCTCATCGTCGCGGAGGCCATCGTGGCCAGGAGGCGGGCCTCCGGTGTCCTCTGAAGCACGGGTGCCGTTCGTCGGGGTGGGCACGGACGTTCATGCCTTCGAGGAGGGGCGACCCCTGTGGCTGGCCGGACTCCTGTGGCCCGGCGAGGTCGGCCTCGGCGGCCACTCGGACGCGGACGTGGCCGCACATGCCCTGTGCGACGCGGTCCTGTCGGCGGCGGGCCTCGGAGATCTCGGGTCGGTCTTCGGAACCGACGATCCCCAGTGGGCGCAGGCCTCAGGGGTGTCGCTCATCAGTCATGCGGCATCGCTCGTCGGCGCCGCGGGCTTCAGTGTCGTCAACGCCAGCGTGCAGGTCATCGGAAACCGGCCGCGCGTGGGGCTTCGGCGCCAGGAGGCCCAGGACGTCCTGACCGCTGCGCTGGGCGCACCGGTCCGGGTATCCGGGACGACGACGGACGGTCTCGGGCTGACCGGTCGCGGCGAGGGGGTCGCGGCCATTGCGGTAGCGTCCGTTCTACCCACCGTTGTCTGAAAGGGACTCCATGCGCGCCTCACGAACCCTGACCGCCATCGCTGCCGTCGCGGTATCGGTCCTCGTCGTTGCCCCCACTGCCTCGGCCTACGACCGCGAGGCGTACGAGTACGCGGCCGGTCACATGATCGAGCGCTCGGACATCCCGAAGGTGCTCGGGTCCTACGCTCCCGACCTCACCTTCAACGTCAATCCTGGGTTCGCGAACGTCGTCTGCGGGGTTCCCACATCCGTCCCTGGTGCCGAGGACAAGGAAGTCAAGCTGAAGAAGCCGCTGCTGGAGTTCGCGGGCAACTACTACAGCCCGAAGGGGACTGGTCCGTCCGTCCAGGTGGTCGTGCTGCAGTACTCCGGCGCGACGGCGGCCAGCGCGGCCTTCGATGCACTCAAGCGAGACGCGAAGCAGTGCACGGGCACCGGATCCATCAACTGGACCGATGAGGAGGGCAACACGACCACCTACTCGACGGCGGTCAGCAATTCCGTTGTGCCGGGAGTGTCGGTCGTCGGAGTCGATTCGATCTCTGTGACGCTCAACAACCTGACCGAGTCCGCTCCCGCCGGCTCGTCGTACGTGAACGATGCCTACACCGTCTACACCCTGGTGAACGACGCGATCCTGCAGACGTCGTACTACGTGAACGGATCGAAGAACACGACCAAGGAGCAGCGCAAGGCCACCAACGAGGTCGCCTTCAACGCAGTGAGCCGTTGGCTGGGTGTCTCATGACCACCCTGCCTGATCTCGCCAAGGGCTGGTTCGACTCCGCAGAGTTCGCCGTCATCGCGACCCTTCTGCCCAGCGGTCAGCCGCACCAGTCCGTGGTGTGGGTCGAGCGAGATGGTGACGAGATCCTCGTGTCCACCGTCAAGGGCCGGCGCAAGCACCTGAACATCGAACGCGACCCCCGGGTGTCCGTTCTCGTGTACCCCGCGAGCAACCCCTACTCATACGTGGAGATCCGCGGCACGGCGACGATGACGGAGGAGGGGGGTCGCGATCTGATCGACCGCCTCTGCCACCGCTACACCGGTGCTGAGCGCTACACGATGGACGACGGCACCGACAACGTCCGCGTGGTCGTCCGGATTCGTCCGGAGAAGGTGGTCCTCCTGTCGCGGTGATCGTGCGGGATTCGGTTCCCTGAGGACCTCTCGGTACTGTTCGGTTCGTGGCCCTGAGGTTCTTCGACACCGCGACGCGCTCCGTGCGCGACTTCGTGCCCCTCCAGGAGGGCAAGGTCGGCATCTACCTGTGCGGTGCAACCGTGCAGGCCCCTCCGCACGTGGGCCACATCCGAAGCGGCGTCGCCTTCGACGTCATCCGGCGTTGGCTGCTGGCAAGCGGCTACGACGTCACCTTCGTCAGGAATGTCACCGACATCGACGACAAGATCCTCGCCCGCGGTGCGGAGCAGGGCATCCCGTACTGGGATGTCGCGATGCGGAACGAGCGCGCCTTCACAGCGGCCTACGACATCCTCGGCTGCCTGCCCCCGACCTACGAGCCACGGGCCACAGGCCACGTCCCCGAGATGATCGCCCTGATGCAGCACCTCATCGACTCCGGGCACGGGTATGCCGCGCAGGGCGACGTCTACTTCGACGTACGTTCATTCCCGGCCTACGGCACCCTGAGCGGCCAGCGACTCGACGACATGAAGGACGCGGCCGACGCCGATCCGCGCGGCAAGCGCGATGCGCGGGACTTCGCCATGTGGAAGTCGGCCAAGCCCGGCGAGCCGGCATGGGAGACGCCCTGGGGCTCCGGTCGCCCGGGATGGCACATCGAGTGCTCGGCCATGGCGGCCAAGTACCTGGGCGAGACGTTCGACATTCACGGCGGAGGTCTCGACCTCGTCTTCCCGCACCACGAGAACGAGATCGCCCAGTCGAAGGCTGCCGGCGGCGGTTTCGCGCAGTACTGGCTGCACAACGCGTGGGTCACCACGTCGGGGGAGAAGATGAGCAAGTCCCTGGGCAACTCGCTGCTGGTGGAGCAGGTGGTGCAGCGTGTCCGCCCGGTCGAGTTGCGCTACTACCTCGCGGGCGCGCACTACCGGTCGATGCTGGAGTACTCGGACGATCACGTGGCGGAGGCGGGGCAGGGCTATCGGCGCATCGAGGGGTTCCTGCAGCGCGCTGCGGAGCTGCTCGCCATCCCCGGTGCCCCGGAGGTCCAGCCCGGGGCCCGGCCCTCGTCGTTCGACGCGGCCATGGACGACGACATCGCGGTGCCCCAGGCGCTGGCCGTGATCCACGAGACCGTGCGTGAGGGGAATGCTGCACTGGCGGCGTCAGACCCGGACGCCGCGCGTCGGGCATTCGAGGCTGTCCTGGCCATGGTCGACGTCCTGGGGCTCAATCCGTGGGCGGCGCCGTGGAGCGGTGCTTCGTCGTCGGATCGTCACGATGAAGTGATCGACGCGCTGGTGCAGGTCGTCCTCCAGCAGCGGCAGGATGCGCGCGCGCGCAAGGACTTCGCTGCTGCGGACGCCATCCGTGACGGACTCGATGCCATCGGCATCACGGTGGAGGACACCCCGTCCGGTGCTCGCTGGACGCTCGGCTGAGGAGAGGCAACACCATGGCAGGCAACTCCCAGCGCCGAGGCGCAATGCGCAAGTCGGGCACCAAGAAGGGCGCGACCGTCGGCTCCGGTGGTCAGCGACGGGCCAAGCTTGAGGGACGGGGTCCCACACCCAAGGCCTCGGAGCGTCCGCATCACCCGGCCGCACGACGAGAGCGGGCCGCGGCGAAGCGCGCTGCCGTGACCAAGCGGACGCCTGCCAAGTCATCGTCATCGCGACGCTCCCAGGGCAGCATGCTTATGGGCCGCAACCCGATCGTCGAGGCCCTGCGTGCCGATGTCCCGGCCACGGGGCTGTACGTGCAGGCCAAGGCGGATGCCGACGATCGGTGGCGCGAGGTGCTGCGCATCGCCGTCGCGCGGAGCATCCCGATCATGGAGGTCGCACGTCCGGAACTCGACCGGATGACCGACGGTGGCGTGCACCAGGGTCTGGTGCTCACCGTTCCCGAGTACGAGTACGCCGACCTCAGTGAGGTCCAGAATGGCTCGCTCGTGGTCATGCTCGACGGCGTGACCGACCCCCGCAATCTGGGTGCCATCGCCCGGTCCGCAGCGGCGTTCGGGGCCGACGGCATCGTCATCCCGACGCGCAGATCGGTCGGTGTGACCGCATCCGCATGGAAGTCATCCGCCGGCGCCCTCGCGCGCATCCCGGTGGCGCAGGTGACGAACACGACCCGCTCGCTGCAGACCCTCCAGAAGGCCGGCTTCACCGTCATCGGGCTGACCGCCGATGCCGATGTGGCGCTCGGCTCGCTCGATGCGAGCGTCCTCGTCGATCCCGTGGTGATCGTCATCGGCGCGGAGGGAGCTGGACTCTCGCGACTGGTCTCCGAGACCTGCGACTGGCGGGTGAGCATCCCGATGGTCGGCGGCCATGAGTCGCTGAATGCGTCGGTAGCGGCCGGGATCGTGCTTCAGGCGGTGTTCTCCGCACGCTCCTGAACGTCCGGGGTGGCGCAGTGCCGGCCGAGACGTGGCGGCCGCCCCCTAGGCTTCGGAGCGTGAGCGACAACCCGCGAGCGCGGCTGGCGGACATCGCCGAGCAGGCCGGGGTGAGCGAGGCGACTGTCTCCCGAGTGCTGAACGACCGGCCTGGGGTGTCCACCGCCACACGGCAGGCAGTGCTCACCGCCCTCGATGTGCTGGGCTACGAGCGGCCCATCCGACTGCGGGGGCAGTCCGGCCTCGTCGGGCTCATCGTCCCCGAGCTGGAGAACCCGATCTTCCCGGCATTCGCCCAGGTGATGGAGACCCTGCTCGCGCAGCACGGATTCACGCCGGTGCTGTGCACCCAGACGCCTGGCGGGGTCACCGAGGACGAGTACGTGGACCTGCTTCTCGACCGCGGCGTGGCCGGGATCATCTTCGTCTCCGGCATGCATGCCGATGCCACTGCGGATCACTCGGCGTACCGCGCTCTGGTGGAGCGCGGGCTGCCGGTGGTGTTCGTGAACGGGTATGCCGCCGGTGTGGAGGCGCCGTTCATCTCCGATGACGATGCAGCTGCCATGCAGCTTGCCGTGACTCACCTTGCATCCATGGGGCATCGGCGAATCGGCCTGGCGGTCGGCCCAGCTCGCTTCGTCCCGGTGGTCCGCAAGCGCGCCGCCTTCATCGCGGCACTCATGCAGGCGACGGGCATGGACACAGATGAGGCGGAGTCCCTCGTGTCCCATTCCCTCTTCACCGTGGAGGGCGGCCAGGCCGCTGCGCATCACCTGCTCGGCCTTGGTGTCACCGCCGTGGTGTGCGGATCTGATCTCATGGCGCTCGGCGTCATCCGTACGGTCCGGCAGCGCGGCATGCAGGTGCCAGAGGATGTCTCCGTTGTCGGCTACGACGACTCTCGGCTGATCGCCTTCACCGATCCGCCGCTGACCACGGTCCGCCAGGCTGTGACGGCGATGGGAACGGCGGCCGTCCAGGCCTTGCTCGACGGAGTCAACGGCACGCCGGCACCGCGCGACGAGTTTGTCTTCCGTCCCGAACTCGTCGTGCGAGGCTCGACGGGGCCGGTACGGCACGGCTTCCACGAGTAGAAGCCGGGAGGCTGCACGTGACCGTTCGCCGATGCTCAGCGCTCACGGGCGGAGAACGGGTAGCGGTCACCCCACCTGATTCACGGTGACGATGGTCGAGGGAATCTGCGGTATCCCAGCGGGTGTGAGGTTCTCGGAACTGCCCGCGAGGATCTCCGGGCCCGTGCTGCTCGCGGTGATCATGAGGCTGAAGCGGTCCCCAGCCGCTGCCGTGACGAAGAAGTTCCAGGCTGCGACGGTGCGCTCTGTCTCCACGGCCGTGCCCAGGAACATGTCGGTCGATGTCCAGGGCAACCAGTCCGCCGGTGTCGTGCCGTTCTTGCTGAGCCAGATGGTGACCGTGCGGCGGGCATTCACCGCGTTGTACAGCTGGAGAGAGAACGCGATGTTGTAGACACCCGCCGCAGTGATGGCGATCTCGTCGCCGTTGACGATGGCCACGCCGCTGGAGACATCGGTTGAACCCAAGGGCACCGCGATGGCCGTGTTCGTGAGCGGCACCGTGGTGGTGTCGTAGAAGCTGCCGTGGCCTCCGAAGCCACCTGTCGCGCCGGTCGGTCCTGTCGGCCCGGAGGGACCTTGGGGTCCGGTCGCGCCGGTGGGACCGGTCGGGCCGGTCGGTCCTGTCGGACCGACCAGGCGCTGTCCGACGCCCCAGTTGCCTGCGACGCGTGGTCCGAAGAACACCGAGCCGATGGTGTCAACGTAGAAGTCGCCGTCGTATCCCAAGGCCGCAGAGGGAGGGCCGATGCCGTACCTGATGGCCGGGGTGGGTTGAACCTGCTGTGGCCAGATCAGGACGGGCCGTTCAACCCGGGCGCACTGCCGGGGCAGGGCCACGATGCGTACCTCACTCGTCTTGCGATGCACGCACGCCTGCAGTCTGTCGGTGGTGATTCCGCCAGCGGGGGGCGCAGCGCCAAGTGCCGCACCAAGTCCAGCGCTGAGAGCGAGAACACCGGCGACGAAGCCAACCAGCGACCGATGCCGCTGGACGCCGTCATGTGACTCCATGATTCGAGGTTAGGCCGACGGCCACCTTGATGACGGATCGAGCGGGAGACCCCGTGCAGACGCCGTTGGCCATGGTGCGGTCAGGACCCTGACGACGAAGCACCGCATAGCGATGTCGGTCGGTCAGACCCATCTCCTGCGAACTGCCAGCCGCGCGAAGATGCCGCTGGACCCGGATGGCGGCGATCTCCGTGGACACCTCGACCGGTGGCTCGCATCAGGTGCCTCGGCTGTCGCTACTGCTGCCCTGAACGCAATTCGAACATCCGCAGGATGGGTGCGGCCGCGATGGATGAGGCATAGGCCGAACTGGTGTCATCGAACCCGAGCAGGATGTCCTGCATCGCGGTGAGGGGCCTGCCCCTCTTGTTGAGCACAGGCTGGCCGTCCGGCCGCAGTGGAATCTGGTCGTAGTTGCTTCCTGACCTCACCACGACCATCGGGATGCGGGTGCCGAACTTCGCGTTCCAGCGAGATACGGCACTCATCCACGGAACCGCTTCCATGGCCGAGAAGGCCACGATGGTGTTTGGTCGCGCAGTGCGATTGATGCCGGAGCTGCGCATGAGGGCGCTCATGTACTCGCGGGCGAGGCGATCCTCGGTGGCGCCGTGCCAGAAGTCGTCGCCGGAGATCTCGCCTCCGCACTCGCGGTAGGAGTAGAACTTCGGTGGCCGCCAGGAAGCCTCTTCCGGGTGGAACCGGGCGATCTTCTCGGTCACGCTGGCCGGACGCTTCGGCACGCTGGTCGACTTGGCCGCACGCAGTATCTCGTCAGCAAGCGCGGGATCGGCGACGACGAACTGCTGGACGTTGTCGAAGCCGGGTACGACCTGCTTGCCCTGCGAGTCCACCATCTCCCACCAGCCTCCGGATGGCGCGTAGACGTCGGTCGGAGGATTGCGGCGCGCGGCCCAGTCGTTCACGTTGGAGAAGTGGAGGTCCCAGGACCACGACGCCGTGCCCACGCAGACATCGCCGATCATCACCTCGGGGTTGCCGAGCACGCGTCCGGCCCTGTCGTACATGCCGCCCACCGCGGGGGTGACTCCGCCAATGCCCGACCAGATGATCTCCTTGATGTGGGGGGAGTACCAGCCGAGCATCTCCTGGGTGCAGGGACCGGCGTTGCCGCCGCCTGTGCCCGTCACGACGACGGCCACGGGCTGCCCGTAGAGGGTGCCCTCGACGACGGCCTTGCAGTAGGCGGACTCCCGAGTGCGGTCGACCTTGGCGCTCAATGCCGCCAGGAAGGGCAGCGACTCCCCATAGGTGGCCTCGGCGTCGCCGAAGGCGTTGAGGATGAGGGACCTCTGCACTGGCGGTGCGGTCTCGGCGGCGGCGGCACCCGGCAGGAATACCGCAAAGAGTCCCGCGGCGAGTCCCGCGGCGAGGGCCTTCAGGGCGGTCGGTCGGTGCATCGCTTCCTCCTTGGCCGGTGACTACGACAGGCAGAGCCCCCGGTCAGGATTGAACTGACGACCTACCGCTTACAAGGCGGTTGCTCTACCACTGAGCTACAGGGGCGGACGCCTCACGATACCGATCCGCCGGGTGGCACAGGTCCGGTGCTGGGAACCGGCGGCTCGGGCGACCCGACGCTGCCCCGGAGACCCCTTGCGGAGGGGGGGAGACCGGCGCAGGGTGGTTGATGCCAGCCGGGCCACGGGTGTCTGGGATGTCCGGGGAGTCCGCCGCTGATCCGAGCACTACCGTGACGCCGTGAGCCCGGCACAGGCGTATGTGGTGGCGAACCCCTTCGCCGGGCGCGGGCGCGCTCGTGAGATCGCCGAGGCCTCCGTGCGCGACTTCGCGGCCCAGGGAGTGCAGGCAGAGCTGCTGCTCCCACCGGATCTGCCGAGTCTGCGCGCGGCGCTGGCAGAGGCCTGCTCCAGCGGACCCACCACGCTTGTGGCCTGCGGTGGGGACGGCACCGTGCACCAGGTGCTGCAGGCTGCGGTTCCCGGGGAGTGCGTGCTGGGCGTGATCCCTGCAGGCACGGGCAATGACAACGCCAGGTCGATGGGCATCCGGTCCCGGCGCCCTGGGGAGTGGACGCGGAGGCTCGCAGCCATGATCCGCGAGGGCACGTCGACCCGCGTGGACGTCGCGCAGGTG
>JBIIJX010000204.1:0-4413 GCA_044233495.1 Candidatus Nanopelagicales bacterium | reverse complement strand
AGCGTCACGCGGTCGCCGGGCGCCAGCAGGCTCACCAGGTCGAGGTCGGCACGGATCACTGCCCCGATCACGGGGTAGCCCCCGCTGAGGCCGCCGTCCGGACCGAGGACGATCCCCTCCCCCGCAGGCGTCACCTGTACCGCTCCCACCACCATCGGCCGACTCGCACCGGCACCGGCACCACCGGCCGGAGGTCCGGCGAAGCGGGTTCCCGATCGCGCCGTTGTCGTCGTCTCCCATGCGTGGCCGAGGTCGGTGACATCCGGTCCCGCCATGCCATGGGCCGGGATCATGCGCAGGATCGAGGAGTCCACGCGGAGCGGGCGGGCGAACGCCCCGACCTCCGAGGTGTCACCGTGGCCATGCAGGGCATGGCCGTCGGCGAGCACCCGCCCGCCGATCCGGCCGAAGGTGTCGGTCGCGGACGATCCGAGCACGAGCGGCTCGTGCCAGCCGGCCAGCGCGACGTAGACCGGACCACGACCGGTGTGCCGCACGGTCAGCACAGTCCCCGGCGCGAGTGCGAGCGTCGTGCCAAGCGGGGCGTCGCCGTCATCGATCAGGACGCATGCGGGCCCGACCACCGCAGCCGCCGTGGTCGTCCAGGCGCGCAGGACGATCGTGCCGGCGAGCAGCTCCACCGCCGGATGCGTCGGTGCCGGGTCGCGCGCCACGAGGGCCACCGCGGCTGAGTAGCGCTCGAGATGCCACGCCCCGGAGCGCGGCACGCCGATGGCGGTCACCTCCGGTCTGCCGACGTCCTGCACTGTCGCCAGGCCCACCAGCTCGACCGTCGCGAGCACCGGATAGGGCGCGGCTGTCATGGTCGCCCGCCGCGTTGCAGGAAGCGCACCCGGTCACCCGGGGCCAGCAGTGCCGGACGGGTCGCGGCGGATACGTCGAACATCACCTGCTCGGTGCGTCCGATGATGTGCCAGCCACCGGGCATCTGCTGCGGGTACACCGCGCTCATCCCCGCCGCGACGGCCACACTTCCGCCCGGCACTGCCGGGCGCGGCGTGGCGCGGCGGGCCAGCGCCGACCATGGCACGACTTCGCCACCTACCGGCTCGAGGTAGCCGAAGCCAGGTGCGAAGCCGATCATCGCCACGCGCCACCGCTGCTGCCCGTGTGCACGAACAATGTCGTCTGCGCTGACGGACAGCAGGTCGGCGACCTCTGCCAGATCCCTTCCTCCGTAGTCCACCTCGATGGTCACCAGGGACGGCGCATGATCCGGCCCGACGACGGCACCGGGTGAGCCCTCGATCACATCGAGGACATCGAGGACATCGAGGACATCGAGGACACGCTGGCGCAGGTCGGCAGCAGGGCGCGGCGACTCGACGAGCACCTCGCGCATGCCGCACCTGACCTGCAGAGCCGGAAGGCGTCGCTCCAGGATCGCGGCGACGCTCTCCCGCTCGTCACCGTCGGCGACCTCGACGACGACGGCGCAGTCCCCGAGCCAGTGCGCCGCCCGGCTCATGGCCGTGATGCGGGCACGATGGACACACCCGCGGTCTCCAGTGCTGTCCGGATGGCCGCCGCCAGAGCCACGGCTCCGGGGGTGTCGCCGTGCACGCACAGGGTCTCCACGTCCAGCTGCAGCTCCTCGCCCGAGATCGTCCGGACGGAGCCGTCAACGGCGATCGACAGCGCCTGGGACACCACATCGGCCGTCGCATGCAGCACGGCTCCGGGCACCGAGCGCGGCGCGAGGCGTCCATCCGACAGGTAGGCGCGATCAGCGAATCCCTCGGCCACGTAACGGGTTCCGCGACGCTGGCACGCGGCCCGCAGCGCTCCTGTGGGCGGTCCCACGACGGCGATCGGGGAACCGAGATCAGCCGAGACGGAATGGACCGCGGCGAGCATGGCCTCGGCAGCGGCAGCATCTGCGGCGACATCGTGGTAGAGAGCGCCGTGTGCCTTGACGTGGGAGATCGCGGCACCTGCCTGCGCGCACGCCCCCACCACCTCGAGGAGTTGGTTGCGGATCATGGCGGTCAGTGACGCGTCGTCGTGATCCGCGAGGAGGGACACCCGTCCGAATCCTGCGCGATCGACGTATGACGGATGCGCACCGATCGCGACCCCCAGGGCCGCGGCAGCCCGCACGGTCGCATCCAGAACCGTGCCGCCACCCGCATGACCGCCCGCGGCGACATTGGCCGTCGTGACGATGTCGAGCATCGCGAGGTCGTCGGCGCACTCCTCACCGAGATCGGCGTTGAGATCGATGGATGGCACGACGGCAGTCTCGGCGCGAGGACGGCATCCGTCTCAGGGCGCGGGCCGCTCGGTCAGCAGGGTGAGGACGGTCGGCTCGCGCAGCAGGTCCACCAGTGCAGCATTGCCGCGGACAACGTGGTCGGTGCGCATGTGGTCGTCCCAGTCCGAGCGCGACCGGAACTTCTCGAGCATGATCCACGTGGTCGGGTCGTCGGCGGACTCGACGAGCTCCATGTAGATGCACCCGGGCTCGGCGTGAGTGCCGGCCATGAGGGCGCGGATCTCCCGCTCGGCCTCCTCGGCGCGGTCCATCCTCGGCCGGATGGTCGCGATCAGGTACAGCGGGGCGTCGCTCACGTCGGTCTCCAGTCCTCTCTCCATCGATACGGCACGCTATCGCGCTCCGGCACCCGTTGCGGGGATACGCTCCCGTGGTGACTACCGGCGCCTACACCTCTGCGACCCTGGCGGCCGAGGCCGCCGAGCTCGACCTGCCGTCCTTCAGCCCTGCTCAGGCGGTCGCCCTCGGCCTGCTCGCCACTGACCGGGCGATCACGGACTCGCTGCCCATCGTCATCGAGGTGCACCACCTCGGACGGCTGGCCTACCGCGCGGTGCTGCCCGGCGCACTGCCCGACTCCGATGCCTGGATCGAGCGCAAGCGCCGGACGGTCGAGCGCTACCACCGCTCCACGCTCGCCACGAAGGTCAAGTACGAGGAGCGCGGCACGACCTTCCACGCGTCCACCGGGCTCAGCGAGCTCGAGTACGCCGCCCACGGGGGTGGCATGCCCATCGTCGTCAGCGGCGTGGGCGTCGTCGGTGGGTTCTACGCCTCCGGACTGCCTGACGTCGAGGACCATCGCTTCCTGGTGCAGTGCCTGCGCGACCTGCAGGGCTCCTGACCGCTCCTGACCGCGCCCGCCCGGTTGTGCGGGGTCGGGACGTGGTCGGCTACTTGTCCGGATTCGGCAGGGTGACGTCGCGGACGAACGACTCAAGGTCGTTGTTGGCCTGCAGGAACTGGCGCAACGTGCGCTCGGTGGCACCGTAGGACGTGAAGTCGGCGACTGACAGGCCGTCCTCGTCGTAGGCCTTCCGGAACTCGCCGAAGTTGTCGTAGAGGTCCTCGAGGATCCGCGGATCGACGGGGTCGTCCAGGCGATGCGAGGGCTCGATGGCGCTGGCGTTGATGCGCTTCTGCCAGCCGAAAGGCGGCGAGATGACGACGTTGCCGCCGATGAACTGGCTCCAGTGCATGTGGTTCCGGAAGGCCGCGGACAGCAGTCGCGTGCGGTACCCCCGCTCCCGGTAGATGCGGTAGGCGTTCTTGAACACGGCAACCCCAGCCCACTCCGTGATGCCGGGATCGACGGTGATCTGCTCCTTCTCCGCGGAGACACGCATCCAGTCGTCCGTACGACCCACCATGATCGTGCACACGGGGCCCATGGTGCTCACATCGAGACCCTCGGCCTCCCTGCGTCGCAGTCCGCGCTCGACGGCCTCCGCGACGGCCACGGCCTGCGCAACCGTGAACGAGACCGTCGCATTGATGCTGACACCGCGGTAGGTGGCCTCCTCGAAGGCCGCAGCACCGGCAGACGTCACGGGGATCTTGACGATCATGTTCGGGGCCAGGGTGCTGAACTCCACGGCCTGCTCGACGAGCCGCTCAGTGTCTCGGTACAGGCGCGGATCTGTCTGGATGGACAGCCTCCCATTCAGACCGGCGTAGCGCTCGAAGGCGGGCATGAGGAGGGCTGCCGCCTCGACCGACAGCCTCTTGACCATGGCCCAGCCGATCTCGTCATCCGTCGCCGCAGGATGAGCGGCGGCGTACTCGGCGATCCGAGCGGCCCACGTCGACTGATCCGCCTTCAGGGCCGTCAGCGCGATGACCGGATTGCACGTCGCACCGACCGCTCCCCAGCCGATCGCCTCGTTCAGTTCGCGAGGGTCGGCCGAGTCATTCCAGAGGACTGTCGGAGTCGTCTGCGTCATCCTGAGCAGCGGAGAGCCGGGTGCGGTGCTCATGCGCGCTCCTAGGACTGGGTCGGGAAGCCGAGGTTGATGCCACCATGGCTGGGATCGAGCCAACGGCTCGTCACGACCTTGCCGCGCGTGAAGAAGTGCACACCCTCGGTGCCATGCGCGTGACTGTCACCGAAGAGCGAT
>JBIIJX010000203.1:0-4536 GCA_044233495.1 Candidatus Nanopelagicales bacterium | reverse complement strand
GCCCGTCGTGCCGGCAGTGCGACCGTCTGCGTCGGGGTGAGTGTTAGCGTCGATCCGTGGTGAGCCATCAGAGGCGCGAGATGGTCAGGTTCTCGCTCAACCTGATCTCGGCGCTCGTGGTCGGGGCCGTGGTCGTAGGCGGCCTGGTGTGGGCGAGCGTCGGAGCCGCGTCCGGAGTCGGCGTAGCGTCAGCCTCGCCTTCTCCCAGCGGAACCCCCGATGCACTCACCATCACCAGCGTCACACCCGGCTCGACCACGCTGTCCATCGCCTACACCGGCCCCACGAATGGCGCCACGGTCGAGTATGTGAGTGTCACGTTGAACGGGGTTCGGTCTCAACTCATGGGCAGCCCCAATCCGATCGAGCTCACAGGACTGACCCCTGATACCGACTACACGGTGATCATCGCGGCGGGGAACAGCGTGAGCCTCGACGGGCCGGCGTCCTCGCCCTGGTCTGGGCGCACACTGGGAAACGCGCCCGCACCCCGTCCGAGCATCACGGCGCCCAGTGCGCCGGGCATCACGCTGGGCACCGTGACGGCGACGAGTGTTGACTGGACGGTCGGCGCTCCCTCGAGCGACGGCGGTGAGGCGCCGACGGTCTACTCCTCCGGCATCGAGGGTCGTGGTGAGTCCACGTTCAACCCGGAGCAGCGTTCGCGCTCGGTGACGGGACTTCGACCAAACACGGATTACGTGATCGTGGCCAGTGCTCGCAACAGCGCAGGCAGCAGCCCGGTCGCCCGATCGACATTCCGTACGCCCGCGGCAATCCCGGACGCTCCGGTTGTCACGGTGACGCCCGCGGTTCGCAAGGCGACGATCCGCTGGACGTCACCGGCAGCGAACGGCGCCACGATCCGGGCGTACCGGGTAACGGATGAGTCGGGCGCGGTCGTCTGCTCGGGGTTGGCCACGTCGTGCGAGGTCGCTGTTGATCGATCGGGCAGGCAGGTGACGTTCACCGTGACGACGATCACGGAGTACGGCACGGGTCGGGTCGGGGTCGGGAGTGCCGTCCTGCCGGTCACGACGCCCGGCCCCGTGCGCAACGCACGATCGGAGTACGTGAGCCCGTGTCGCTTGTGCCCGGGGTACGACCTCGTCGTCGCCTGGGATCCGCCCAGCGACGACGGCGGATCGCCCATCACCAGCGTGACCTGGGACTCGGGGATGAAGATCAAATCCGGGTCCAGCATGGTCGACTTCCAGTGCACCGTGAGGAAGGCGGGGCAGAACTCCTGTCGGTGGATCGGTCTGGCCTTCACCCGCGAGATCCCGCTCGTCATCACCGCCCGCAATGCCCTCGGTGAGGGGGTGCCCGTCTCGCTCACGGCAGGCAAGGCGGCACCCCGGACGACCGTGCTCCCGCAGGCACCACCGGAGCTCACGGCATCCCCGGTGTCCGGAGGAGGATCGGTCCTTTCCTGGGGTTATCCGACGGAGCTTCCCGAGCAGAGGCCGGATTCGTACACGGTCGAGGTCTTCGAGTGCGGGCGGAGCTGCACCACCTCGGCCCGGTCGGTGCAGCGCTTCACGTGCGACCCATGGGGTCTTCCCGGCACGTGCACCATCCGCGGCCTGAACCCCGCGTTGAAGCATCGGGTCACGGTCGCGGCCGCCAATGCCAACGGCCAAGCGTCGTCGTCGGTCCTGCTGAAGGCTGAGGCATCACCGGTGACCCTGTCGGCTCCGTCGGTGCCGACATCGGTGACGGTGCGGGACGCCGTGTACGCCGTGACGGTCGCGTGGGCGCCCCCTGCATCGGAGGGCTCAGCCCCCATCGAGGGGTACCGGGTGCTGTACAGCTGGGGAGCTGTCGCCTGCACGGTTCCTGCCACGGCTCGCTCGTGCAAGGTCGACTTCTCCAATCCCGGCCCCAAGCCGCTCTCGGTGCAGGCCTTTAGCGAGGACGGCACCGGCCCGTCGGCCACCGTCACCGGGCATCCGCGCATGCCGGGCGACCCGGGAGCCCCCCAGCGTGTGGGTGCCATTCCCGGGAGCGGTCGGGTGCTCGTCTACTGGGCTCCTGACTTCACGACGAACCAGGAGATGTTCGCGGTCCTCAATGCAAGCGGCTCACAGACTCTGTGCACCGTGCCGGGAACGGCGAGCGAGTGCACGGTCGATGCCGCGAACGGTCAGGAGACGACGTTCCTGGTCGAAGCCCGCGGAGGCGGCAAGACCTCCGCGCGGGTGCGCACGCCAAGGGTGACGCCCAGCCAGATACCGACCGTCACGAACCTGAAGGCCGACACCTGGCGGTACACGACGTCCGTGACCATCTCCTTCGCGGCGATCAAGGGATGGGGCTTCCAGCCGATCTCCTACCTGGCCACCGTAAATCCGGGAGGCCGGACGTGCGTGCCCACGACGTCGTGGACCGGCGACTCGATGTCCTGCCTGGTCAGCGGACTGGGCTACGGCGCCTACACCGCCACGGTCTCGGCGACCGGGAGCGGGTCGACATCGACGAGCCGGCCGGTGTCGTTCACGCTCGTCGCGCCGCCGCCCAAGCCTGATCCGCCGGTCAACCCGGTGGTGACGGTCGCACCGGGCGGCTTCACCGTCACCTGGCAGGCGCCGGCGAACGCGGCTGCGGCGAATGTCATCAGGTACAAGGTGATGGCCCTCAATGGCCAGACCTGCGAGGTGCCTGCCTCGGTGCGAACATGCACCTTCACCGGGGTGCCGGACGGGGCGGCATGGATGTTCTCGCTGTCGAGCCTGAACGACCTCTACGAGAGCACCGGCGTCAGCACCGGCTACGCCATCGCCGGGCCGCCCCGCGACCCCAGCGGGGTGCGCGCGCAGAGCGTCGGAGGGCGCGACGTCGTGGTGACCTGGGACGCCGATGGCCAGACCGTCGTCGAGTCGGCCGTCGTGCGCGCCGTTCCCGGCCCGGGAATCTGCGAGGCCCCGGGACGCGCAACGTCCTGCCGGATCACCGGTGTCAGCCTGGGAGTCCCGCTGACCTTCGAGGTCCTGCTTCGCAATGGCGCCGGGTACTCGCGTCAGGTGCGGGGTGGTGACATCACGCTCGATCTGCCGACACCCCCGCTGAACCCGAGTCTCGCCGTGTCGGGAACCACGGCGCGCATCGCCTGGGAGGCGCCGGCCCGGAGCGGCACCCCGGTGCTGGATCGGTACGTCGTGCGACAGGTGGGCGGTCGGGAGGTCTGCTCGACCACGGAACTGGCGTGCGTGGTCACCGGTCTCACGCGCGGGCAGACCGTGCGGTACGAGATCGGTGCAGTGAACTCCGTGGGCACCAGTCCGATCGCGAGCACGGAGGCGATCCTGGTCGGCGCGCCACTGAGCCCCTCGTCGTTGAGTCTGCGGCAGGTGGGACCGGATGTCATCGTCACGTGGCAGGCCCCGGCGGGATGGGTGAACTCGTCCGGCAGCCGATTCGAGGTGAGTTCGAACGCGGGCAGCTGCTCGACGACGGAGACCAGGTGCGTGCTGACCAGAGCGGCTCCCGGAACCGACGTCCAGGTGAGCGTGCGCGCCGTCAACGACGTGGGCCCCTCGGCGCCCGTGCGGTCCTCCATCACGGTGGTCGGCAAGCCGAGCCGACCAACGGGCGTGGTGGTCGAGCCCTTCGACGGCAGGCTCCTCGTCGAGTGGGATCCGGTTCGCCCGAACGCCGCCAATCCGCCGGCGCGCTATACGGTCTCGCTGCTGGAGTTCCCCTTCCGTGTGCGCGAGATCTGCGACGTCCCTGCGACCGTCAACCAGTGCGAGATCACCGGTCTGCAGAACGGGGTGTCCTACGGGGTGGCGATCGCCGGGGTCAACACCGCGGGCATGGGTCCGGGCAGCGACCCGGTGTTCTCCAGCCCGCAGATGGTCGCCGAGACGGCGACGACGGTGCCGGGACCGGTGACGAACGTCCGGGCCGACTTCGACGAGGGCACCCGCAAGCTGGTCATCACGTGGAAGGCGCCGAGCGACAAGGGCGGCGCACGGCGACTGGAGTACGTCGTGCTGGTAGTAGACAGGGGACTGCAGGGCTACGGCTGCCTGACTCGTGCGCTGTCATGCACCGTGACCATCGGCAGGACCGATTACGACAAGGCTTTCTCGATCTTCGTGCAGGCGAAGAACTCGGTCGGCTTCCAGCAGGGCGAGAAGCCGCCGGACGCCACGATCGACGTACCCAAGAGCCGGTAGACGCCGGGTGAACGAGACCCCGGTGCTCGCGATCGTCGGGCCTACGGCCGCCGGCAAGACGGCGCTCGCGGTCGAGGTTGCCCGGTGCCTGCCGGGCGAGGTGGTCGGCACCGACTCCATGCAGGCCTACCGCGGTATGGACATCGGCACGGCCACCCCGACCGAGGACGACCGCGCGGGAGTATCCCACCACATGATCGACTGCTGGACGATGGATCAGGACGTCTCGGTCGCGGATTTCCAGCAGCAGGCGCGCGAGTGCATCGACGCCGTCCTCATGCGGGGGAGAACGCCCGTCGTGACAGGAGGCAGCGGACTGTACGTCGCCGCCGTGCTCGACGACCTGCGGTTCCCC
>JBIIJX010000202.1:0-4541 GCA_044233495.1 Candidatus Nanopelagicales bacterium | reverse complement strand
GGTTACCCGCCCACTGGAGGTGCCCGAGCGCCTGTGGAAGAGCCTGCAGATCACCGTTCCCGAGGCCCTGCGGCCGTCGTCCAAGTACACCCAGAACTACTTCGTGGAGAAGATCCCATGGCGTGATGCCTGGGACTGGCTCTTCTCCGGGTGGCCCTACCTGCTCCTCATCTCAGCGAGCGCGGTGGTCATCGGCTGGACTCGGCGCTGGCGCGGAGTCGGTCGGCTGCTCGTGAAGTACGGCTGGTTCGTGGTGTTCTACGGCCTGCTCGCCCTGCCGATCCTGTTCTCCAATCGCTTCCGGCCAGGAGAGGAGGATCTTGGTCCTGTCTGGACGGATGCCATACGCCAGAAGGTCTTCCTTGAGATGCCGATCTGGGCCCTGATGGGCTACGCGCTGTGGCTCGTCGCCACGCGAGCCGGTCGAGCGAGCTGGCCGCGTCGACGATCGCGCTCCGACGCGCCGGCCCCATGAGCATGCAGGCGGAGCACTCATCGCTCGCGGAGTACCTGAGCACCACGCTCACCGAGGAGCAAAGACGCCACATCGGGATCATCTCGTTCAACCAATGGTCGTTCGCCCTCGGTGCCGTCGTCGAGACCGCCCTTGCCGCGCGCAGTATCGGATGCGAGGTGACGATCGCGCTGTGGTCGGGCAAGACGCCCCTTTATGACACCGGGTGGACGGCCCATCGCGGCATCGCGAGGCTGCTCGGCTCAGCCAGTAGGGACGAAAGCGCCTATCGAGCCCTGAGAAGGGCGGGCTTCCCGAAGGGTGCCTTCGCCCGCCCGCCGCTCAAGCCGTGGCGACCGGTGGAGGCGCTGCCCACGCCGGCTGACACCCGCCGGGTGACGATCCGCTCCCTCACCTATCGGGGGTCGGGCATGGGTCAGTCGATCCTGCAGGTTCATCCTGACGACGACACCCCCATCCGCGACGACTACGAATGGCCCGCCCGGTACCTGGGCGAGGCGATGCGATCGTACGCATGGGCGTACGACCAGTCACGTGAACTGATCCGTCAGCGGGGGCTCACCACGGTCGTCGTCTACAACGGACGATTCACGCACGATCGGGCGGTCGCGGCAGCAGCCGAGGCCGAGGGGGCGCAGACTCTCTACTACGACACCGGGGGCTACGAGACCGACTTCGACCTCACCGTTGCCACCACCCACGACTGGCAGCACCTCCAGGGGCGCATGCTGGCCATGTATGACCAGTGGGGGGAGGATCGCGACGAGATCGGCTCGAAGTGGTTCGTGGATCGGCAGACCCACGCGGACGCGAACAACGCGATCTTCGTCGCCCATCAGCAGCCGGGGCATCTGGAGTCACTGCCCGAGGCAGCCAGGCTCGTCGTGTTCTTCAGCTCCTCGGGCGATGAGATCGCCGAGCTCGGACTGGACTGGAGCCAGTACCTGGAGTCGCAGGAGAACGCTCTGGCCCTGCTGGCCGCTGAATGCCGCGCTCGTGCGGACACCGCTCTCGTGGTCAGGACCCATCCCCACATGGGACTCAAGCCTGCGGACGACCTCCAGCACTGGATGGCTGCAGTGGAGCGTGCGGGGCCGGCTGCCCATTTCGATCCGTTCTCGAAGGTCGACTCGTACACCCTGATGCGGCGCGCGGATGTCGTGTTCACCTACGGCTCCACCTCGGGAGTCGAGGCCGGATTCATCGGGCGGCCGGTCGTGGTCATGGGCCCGAGTGCCTACGACCAGCTCGGCTGCGCCAGACGCGTATCGAATCCGAAGGAGATCGGTGAGGCGATCGATTCGCCGCCAACTCCCCATCCGAGTGCGGCCATTCCCTACGGGCTCATGATGCAGCGGCGTGGGTTTACCTTCGAGCACCTGAGCGGAGCAGCGGGCCACGACCCGTCATTCGAGGGAGTGTCGCTGAGCGAGGCCAACGAGCTCACCCGGAAGGTCAGCGACTACCTCAGGAGCAGGCAGCGCATCCGCCTGACGCGATGACGGTCAGGTGAAGCTTCGGTGCCAGCGCTGCAGGATCTGCGGCATCGACCGGTAGCGCGCGGCGGCAAGCTCTGACGGGGCGAAGACGGGGTAGTCGACAGGCGCCCCGAACAGGGAGGTCGCGTACTCCACCTGCAGCACGCAACGGTCGCCCGCGACCGGGGGAAGGCCCTTGTGCAGGCCCACGGTGTCGACCGCCATCATCGTCCCTGCTGGACCGCTGAGGGAGACGACGTTCTCCCACAGTCCGGCCTCTCGCACGGCGTCGTCGCTCTGGCGACCGTCGGTCCGAAGTGACTTCGGCAGAACCTTGTGGGTGCCCTTCACAACGGTGTGGGGTCCGTTGTCCGGGCCGACGTCGGTCAGGTAGCAGAAGATCTTCAGGAAGGACAGCCGGTCTCGGTCCTGATGGAACAGCCACGCGTTCATTGCCGCGTCGGCGGATCCCTGGGTGGTCGTCCACCACAGTGCGGTCTGGTCCTGGATCACGGGCTGGCCGAGGTACCGGGCGGCGATCAGCGCGAGTGCTGGGTCGCTGACGTAGTCCTGCATGTCCGGGCTGAGCATGGTGTCGTTCTCGTCGACGTCGTAGCGGCCCACCTGAGGTGCCGAACGAGGAAAGGGTGCCGGGGGAGTATCGAGCCCCCGGGGCGCCGCCGGCACCGTCAGCGCGCTCTCACGCATGCGAAGGACCATGTCGGCCGGCAGAAGTTGCTTGAACACGTAGACGCCGTCGCGGCTGAGTCCCTGGACGCAGGTGTCGATCTCTGCGAAGTCGACGAAGGTGCTGGAGCGGGCCTGCTCCTCGGTGGGGATGCCACCGGTGGGCTGCCGGACCCCGAGTCGGGAGAGTCGCTTGCCGGACTCGGGGCTGATGTCCATGGCCGAGCGCATCCGGAAGAACTCATCGCCGTCCATCGAGCGCTCGGGGCCGGGCTGAGCGTCGTAGCGGCGCACGGCCTGCACGGTCCGCGCGTATCGGATGGCCCGAAGGCCGGGCTCGACGATGCTGTTGGTGGTCATCAATCCTCCAAGGAGGCAGATTACCCGCCATGTGAGGAGGACGAGAGCTCACAGGCCCAGCAGTGATGCCTGCCGGTCGAAGTCAGGAACGGCCGACCTGACCTCCTCGAAGGTGCCCCGCGCCTCCACCTGCCCCTTGCGCAGGTAGAGCAGTTGATCCGCGCGGCGGACCGTTGCCAGGCGGTGGGCGACGGTGATGGTCGTGACCTCGCCTTCGAGGTCATTGAGCGTGGAGACGATGGCCTGCTCGGTCTCGGCATCGAGGGCGGAGGTCGCCTCGTCCAGGACGAGGAGCAAAGGCCGCGTGTACAGGGCCCGGGCGATGCCCAGTCGCTGCCGTTGGCCGCCCGAGAGTCGCACGCCGCGCTCGCCGATCATCGTGTCGAGACCCTCACGGCTCTCGCGCAGGAATCGGGCGATGCGTGCTCGTTCGAGGGCCTGCCAGACGAGGTCGTCGTCGACGGCCTCGGTGGGCAGGCCCAGGGCGACGTTGTCGCGGACGGAGCCGAACACGAGTGCTACCTGCTGGGGCACGTACGAGATGGCTCCCGGCCACTTCTCGATGGCCTGACGGGGTGGCAGGCCACTGATGAGCACGGTGCCCTCGTCGGGCTCCAGGACGCCGAGGATGACGTCGGTGAGCGTTGACTTGCCGGCCCCTGTGCTGCCGACGAGGGCAACCGAGGTGCCGGGGGCCACGCTCATTGAGGCGGAGTCGAGGGCCGGCGTGGTGGCGCCGAGGTAGGTCACGCTGGCGTCTCGCACCTCGACGGTCGGGACGAAGTCTGCGTGCCCGGCCGCGATGCGGGCCCGGATGGCGGCGGCCGCCTCGACGGAATTGCGGCGCCCAAGCGAGCGGCCCTCGCGCGACGCCCGATCACGCAGGAAGTCAGCGAGGTAGTAGGTGGGCAGCGCACTGACCGAGGCATTGCGGATGGAGATGTAGGCACCCTGAAGGCGCAGCAGGGCCGGCACCACGCGTGAGCCTGCCGCGAGGAACACGGCGACGGTGGCGGCCGCGGCGCCGAGGTCCTTGGTCAGGAACTGCACCACCGCCATCAGCAGCACCGCGAGATACAGCGTCGCCTCGAGCACATACTTGGGGATCTCCATGATGTAGCTCTGGTTGGCCGTTGCGACGGCGTAGCGGCCGACGAGCCGCTCGTAGCGCGAGACGTAGAGGTCGCGCCGATGCAGCACCGTCGTCTCGCGGTAGGTCTCGAGTGCCTCGGACACGGCCGACAGGGTCTGGATGGAGGAGTCGGTCATGACCTGGGCGTTGCGAGCGCCCCACCGGGTGAGGAACCGGTTCATCGCCAGGATGATCACGGCGAAGAGCACCAGGGCGATCAGGGTGAGGATCAGGTCATAGGCCAGCAGGGTGATGCCCACCACGGCGAAGAGGAAGAGCTCGGCGGCGATCGTGACGGCGGAGCCGAGCACGACCACGATGGCGGCCCCCACGCCGCTGCCGAGGGCGTAGACCGCCTCGGAGGTGGTCCAGCGCTGGACGTCCAGGAGGGGGCGGCTCAGGAACTCGC
>JBIIJX010000214.1:0-4083 GCA_044233495.1 Candidatus Nanopelagicales bacterium | reverse complement strand
GGAGTCAATCACGGCGACAGCGTCATGCTCACCGCGCTGTACCACTTCCACCAGACCGATCGCAATCGCCCGCTGGTGGCCCACATTCGCCCCGAGGCGCAGTAGTGACACCGAACCAAGTTCAGACGGCACGGAGCCCGGAGCAAGATTGACCTCAATGGTCGATCCATCGTCGACCACCACGACATCCACCTCTGCCGGCAGTCCAGCATGAGCCAAGTCCGCCAAGAGGTGCTGCAGGCAGGTTCCGTCGTTGAACACGGGCGTGACGACAGCGAGTCGAGTCATCTCCCCCACTCCCCTGCACCGGCAGCCATCAGCAGCCTCCAGCATAGGCTCCCGTCGCCGAGTCCAGCGGCAAGCGGCAAGCGGCAAGCGGAACAGGGTTGGATCGGCTGATGTCCTAGGCTGCCAATGTGTCAGGGAGTCGCCTTGTGGACCACGTCAAGCGGGTGCCCGGCTGGTTCCTGATCCTCTCCCTCCTCGTTCTCCTGACGGGGATCACCATCACTCTCGTAGGTGCCTACCAGATCGGCATCACCTGGGATGAGCGCACGAACATGCGCTCCCTGCAGGTCTTCTTCGATCAAGGGTGGAATATCACCGAAGATGCCCTGATCAACGGGGAGCCTGACCCGAACTATCTGTGGGGCATCTACGTCTACGGCCCTGTGTCTCTACTGTTCACACACGCCTTGGCAGTCATCGCCGGGGCGGAGGACTGGGCCCAGATTCAATACACCTCGCAGGCCTACGCCATTCGACACGTCGGTGGTGCCCTCATCGGTCTCTTGGGCATCGCTGCCGCTGGGCTCACCCTTCGGGTCATCACGGGCTCATGGCGCTGGGCAGTCGTGGGGGCGGCTGCGCTCGCCTCCATCCCGCTGTGGACAGGCAACAGCATGATGAACATCAAGGATGGCCCCGTCGCCACCGGCTACACCATCGCGACCCTCGGCATCGTGCTGCTCATGCGCGACGACTACCTCACGCGCCGATCAGTGCGATTCCCCGCGCTCGCCGCACTCTACGTAGGGGCATTCCTCGCAGCCGGCACACGGGCGGCGGCAGGAGTACCCATTGTCGGCAGTGTCTTCGGCGCCACGATCATTTGGTGGCTTGTTCAGCGACGCACGAGGCAAGCCGCTGGCTCGCAACCGCACACCCAGTCCGCACTGAGGCGTGCATCCCGGAGGCTCCTCGAGGCCGGGGCTGCCCTGACCGCAACCTATCTCACGCTCGTGCTGCTCTACCCCAACGTGTGGAAGAACCCCTTCACGCTCTTCTACCAGGGCGTCGTGGTGTCAGCGAAGTTCCCGTTCGACGAGCCCATCATGTTCGCCGGCTCCTGGGTGGATCAGCCGGTGCCATGGAGCTACCTTCCCGGCTGGTTTGCGGCGCAACTACCCCTGCTGATCGTGATCGCAGGGACCTTCTTCATCGTCGCCTGGCTGTGGCAGGCGATTCGAACCATGTTCCAGCCCCCCTCTGAAACAGTGGCCACAACCATTGTCATGTCCACCCCTGTGGTGCTCCAGGCCGTGATGCTGCCCCTCATCGCCATCGTCCTTCAAGCCACTGTCTACAACGGCGTCCGCCAGTTCCTGTTCGTGGTGCCTGCCGCCGCCATGGCCGCCGTCCTCGGACTCTGGTTTGCGCTGACGCAGATCACTAAGGTGCAGGCGTCGCGTGCCTGGAGCACTGCGATCTGGATCGTGGCCGCACTCGGCCTCATTGTGCCCACCGCGGCTCAACTCTCGCTCTTTCCCTACACCTACGCCTACTACAACGCCGCAACGGCCATGAAGCCAATCGACGGCAATTGGCCCACGGACTACTGGCGAGCAAGCAGCAACGAATTGATGCGCAAACTCCCCGCAGAGGGCCCAGAGAGCTGCGCCTACGAGCAGGGGCGCAACGCGCAGATCATGCCTTGCTCCGACCAACCCATGTTCAAGCCCTATCTCAGCGAGCGCGGCGTCGACGCACGGCCCGGATTGCTTGAACCCGGTCAGTACTGGCTCGTGCGCGAGAATCAAGGGTCAGTCACCATTCCTGATGGCTGCGTCATTCATGACGGGATCACTCGCCAGTTGTTCTGGCAGACGGTCACCGTCGGTCAAATCCTGCGTTGCGACGCGGACGCATCAGTCCCGGCAAACAGGGAAGCGAGAGGCTAGGCCGGAGTGGGCCAGTCGCCAGCGGTTAGCCACGACAGGAACGCCTCTCCGCCCAACGCTTCCGGGTACTCCGGGTCGAAGTGCAGATCGTTCGAGGTCGTGTCCAACAGTGCAACCGAGTCGAGTCGCGGGGTGGAAAGAATCCCCGTGTCACGTAACTTCCGAGCCGTTCTGGCTGCAAGGGCAGCGGGAACGGGCACTCGAAGGGCCCCACGCGAGCCCCTGAACGCCTGAAGGATCTCCGTGGACGTCACGAATTCCCGGCTCGCCAGAGAACGGACAAGGCCACCACCATCACTCCCCAGCAGGGCTTGCAGAAGAGAGGACACCACATGTGACTCGTGATTGTGGTCAAGCGCCATCCCAGGTGACGGCAGGGGAAGGATGGCGGGAATGGTTGCCAGACGCTGCAGCGTCTGCAGGATAGGAGGCAGTCCGCCACCCCAGATGAGCCCGGCTCGTAGACACGTAAATCCGTATTCTGAGGCCGCCTTCTCTGAAGCGAGCTTCGCCGCCCCGTAACGGGACTTGCTCGGCTGTCCGGCCGACGAGCTGGAGAGCAGCACCGCTGGGATCCCGGCATTGGCGCATGCAGCGAAGAGTTCGGCCGAGGCCTTCACGTTGTGATCCACAGCGATGCTCCAAGGGGACAGGGGCTCTCGGTCCCATGCAAGGTGGATCACGCCATCGAGGCCCTCGATGCAGGAGGGATCGATGTCGCGTGTGGCGTCAAAGGACCGGTATCCGGGCCTCCGCCCCATTCCTTCCACCAAGTAGCCCTCGAGCACAGCTCGGTTTTCAATCGCCCGGCCGATCTCGCTGCTGAGTCCTGTAACGCCGATTCTCATGCGGCTCCCGCCACCGGTGCCGTGCGTCCGATGCGATGGGCATTGGCCATGACCGTTGGCGTGATGCTCCCTGCCTCAATGTGCGGGAAAACAGATGCATCCACGAGGTGGATTCTCTGTGAGCCGTGAGGACGGCCCCAACCATCAGTGGCTGATCCATGGGGCATGGTGCCCCCCATGTGGAATCCACCACCGGGAGGAGCCATCTCCAGTGCGATGGGCGGAAGCACGAAACCAGAGGCAAGGACCCTGCGGGCAAGCTTCGCGACGTTGCGGCGCATCGCCTTGTGATCACCGATGGAGCCGACCGATACCCGAACGCTGTCGCCGTAGGGCGTCACGGTCAAGGTGCCCGACTGATGACTGTCGAGATAGGCGATAAGCGGGAAGAGCCGCTGGTTGACTCGGGCCACGGCCACCGGTCGCATCCCAGGCAGCTTGCGTCCCAATCGATCTGCGTGCGAAGCGTCGGGAGGGTACATCTGGGCCATGAAGCTGGCGTCCTGGCTGCTTCGCATCCAGACCTGCGAGAGCGAAGGCCCGTAGTACGGACGCCACGCACTGCCACGGATCGACACCATGCCGCCGAATGCGGTTTGCGAGTCCCGGACGGTCAGTGAAGAAGCAACGCCCGACGTCACGAGAATGGCCGCCGTGGAGATCACGCCCGAGGCTAGGAACACCTGCTGCGCACGAATGTGCTCCCTGGAGCCTTGCTCCGTCATCACCTTCAAGTCCACATGCTGGACACTCTCGCCGAGGGATTCAACAAGCCACCCTCGACGTAGGCCGATCACGCCCTCTGCCTCCCAGCGCACGAACTGCTCGCCCGCCCACCAGATCGAGTCATGCGGGCACCCCTGGAGGCAGGTGCCCTCCAGTCTGCATGCTCTCGGACTGGTCACCCCCGTCTCGATCGCCAGAGAAGCAGGGACGGCCTTCAGCGACGGCCCAGATACGCCACTACGTAGAAGAGACCGCAGCCGAGGCTCCATAGGAAGGGGCAGCTGCGCCTCTTCAGCAAGGAGCGGCATTTCGCCCACCACCGAGCGAGG
>JBIIJX010000200.1:0-4615 GCA_044233495.1 Candidatus Nanopelagicales bacterium | reverse complement strand
GGATGGGGCAACGTGGTTGACGGTGGAGGGAAATGGAGTACAGTGGCGTCACTTGGAGAGACCAAGGGTGCGTAAGGGGCTGAAGGGGAGGGACGGGCGCATGTTTCTCGGCTTTCTCGGCACCCACACCCCCAAGCTCGACGACAAGGGCCGGCTCGTGCTCCCCGCCAAGTTCCGGGAGGGCTTCGCCGCGGGCCTGGTGCTCACCAAGGGGCAGGACCGCTCGATCGTCGTCTGGCCGGCCGAGGAGTTCGCGGGCTACGCCGAGCGCCTCAATGAGGCCGGTCGCTCCAACCCGAAGGTGCAGGCATACCAGCGCGTGCTCTTCTCCGGCGCCTTCGATGAAGTCCCCGACCGCCAGGGCCGCATCACCGTCCCCCCGGCCCTGCGCGAGTACGCGGGTCTGGACCGCGACGTCGTCGTCGTCGGCAAGAACACCACCGCGGAGATCTGGGACGCCGCGAACTGGGCCGCATACCTGTCCACGCAGGAAGAGGCGTTCTCCGATCTCAGCGAGGAGGTGCTGCCCGGGATCTGAAGCCGTGCGGTGAGGTCTCCTCCCGCTCCTCGCTCGCATCCTGACGCGACTTCCCCCGCGCCAGGGTCCGCTGGAAACAGCGGGCGGGGACCTGACCGACACGGACCGAAGTACCCGCCTCCCCGCCGACCGCTCCACCGCACGGCCCGTACGGCCCGCACGACCGGCACGACTCGCTCCACCGGCACGACTCGCTCCACCGGCACGACTCGCTCCACCGGCACGACTCGCTCACCCGTCCGACCGCGAACCTGAACCAGGGGAATCGATGAGCAGCCTGACCACCTCCGGCCAGCCGATCCGCTCCACCCTTCGCTCCACCGCCGTCCTCGGCCTGGCCCTGGCCCTCACCACCGGCGTCCTCGTGGCCGTCGCGAACCTCGTGGACACCTGGGCCTGACCATGACCCCTTCCGCACCCACCCACATCCCGGTCCTGCGCGACCGGGTCCTCACGCTGCTCGCCCCAGCGCTGGAGGAGCCGGGTGCGGTCCTCGTCGATGCCACCGTCGGTCTGGGCGGCCACAGCGAGGAGGCGCTCCTGCGCTTCCCCGCCGCCCGCGTCGTCGGCCTCGACCGCGACACCGAGGCGCTGCGCCTGTCCGGTGAGCGCCTGGCCGGCTTCGGCGAGCGCGTGACCCTCGTGCACGCGGTCTACGACGAGCTGCCCACCGTGCTGCACGATCTTGGCCTCGACCGCGTGCAGGGCATCCTGTTCGACCTCGGAGTGTCGTCGATGCAGCTCGATGAGGCGGAGCGTGGCTTCGCCTACGCCCAGGACGCCCCTCTCGACATGCGGATGGACCAAACGTCCGGAATCACGGCCGCCGAAGTCCTGAACACGTACTCGGCACCGGACCTCACGCGCATCCTGCGGCAGTACGGCGAGGAGAAGTTCGCCAGCCGGATCGCGGCACGCATCGTGGTCGAGCGCGAGGTAGCGCCCTTCACGACCTCAGCCCGGCTGGTCGACGTGGTCCGGGCGTGCATTCCCGCACCTGCCAGGCGGACCGGCGGCAACCCCGCGAAGCGGACCTTCCAGGCGCTGCGTATCGAGGTGAACGGTGAGCTCGACACCCTGCGTCGCGCGCTGCCGGCAGCACTTGAGGCGCTGTCGGTTGGCGGCCGGATCGTCGTGATGTCCTACCAGTCCCTGGAGGACCGCATCGTCAAGCACGTGCTCTCCGCAGGTGCGCGCTCGTCGGTGCCGGCAGACCTGCCCGTCGTGCCGGAGGAGTACCAGCCCTGGTTGCGCCTGCTCACTCGAGGTGCGGACGTCGCTGACGCGGAGGAGATCGAGCAGAACCCGCGCGCAGCGTCCGTTCGCGTGCGAGCAGCCGAGAAGGTGCGTGAAGCGGCATGAGCGCCCTGCGCAAGCACCGCATCGACGGTCTGACGTCGGATCCCAGGACTGCACCCGACGTCGACCCCAGCATCGATCCGACCGTGGATCCGGCGATCGGTGACGTGGTGCTCGGTGGCAATCCCGCCGGAACGGAGTACGTCACCCGCGGTGCCCGATCCCACAGGTCGGTGCGGCCTCACCTGCGCATGGTGTCCCCGCTGCGTCCGGAGCGTGCCAGCCGTGGTGTGTTCGCGATCGTCGTCACTGGTGTGCTGATCATCGGCATGGTCGGGATCCTGCTCATCAACACGTCCTTGGCGCAGGGCGCCTTCACCATCAGTGAGCTGCAGGCCGAGAAGACCGCGCTGATGCAGGAGGAGCAGGCCCTGGCGGAGTCGGTCGAAGCCATGGCGGCTCCGGAGTCGCTGGAGAAGTCGGCGCGCGAAATGGGAATGGTGCCGAGCCCGAACGCAGCCTTCCTCGACGTCGAGACAGGAAAGGTGCTCGGCAGGCCCAAGCCGGCTCCGGGTACGAGGTCGACCATGCCCCTCCTGCTCACTCCTGCGGACGCGACCGCGGCTGAGGGCGTGGACAGTTCACTTGCCGGGCTTCCCGTCTCAGCGGACCCCGCGCTGGACCCGGCAGCGGTCGATGCCGCGACGGCACAGGCGGCGGCGAATGAGGCCGCCGCACAGGCAGCAGCAAACGAGGCCGCCGCCGCGGAGGCCGCCCGAAATGCCGACCCCCTGGCGGAGAACAGCCTGTGGGAGGAAACCGTCATCATCGACGTCACCGACGAGCTCGCGAGCGGCCGGGGCGGCAAAGTCGGCAAGGGCGGCAAAGAAGGCAGCGGAATCACGGTTGGCAAGGCCGGCAAGGGCGCGAAGGGTGGCAAGCAGGACGCCGCCGCCGAAGCGTCGGGCAGCGATGCGGACCTCGTGGCGGTGCCAGTGCCGTGAGCCGTACGACGACTCGGCCCGGACCGTCGACGCGCACCGGAACGTCGACGCACCGGACGACTGCACGGCCGGATTCCGGCGGTCGGGGTGGCTCGGGGCGCGACTCGGGTGCTCGCTCCATCGCGATGGCCAACCCCCGCAAGCGCGGCACGATCCTTCTGATCGTCACGGGCCTTGTGCTCATGGCCATCGGTGCGCGACTCGTCGAGATCCAGGCGGTTCGCGGTGAGACGCTGGCGACCGAGGCCCTCGGCCAGCGCATGCAGGTCAAGGAGATCCCGGCTCTGCGGGGCACGATCACCGACAGCGACGGCGAACCCTTCGCCGTGACGGTCGAGGCGCGCAACCTGACGGCCGACCAGACCCTCGTCACGGATCCTGCGGCGGTCGCCGCATCGCTCGGCCCGATTCTCGGGGTCGATCCGGCCGTCCTCGTGCCCCGGCTCACCGGCGATCGCAAGTTCGTCTACCTGGCCAAGGCACTGACACCGGAGATCTGGAACCGCATCAGTGAGCTTCGCCTGCCGGGGATCTTCAGCGAGACCACGTCCCGTCGCGTGTATCCGGCGGGAGACGTCGCGGCGAACGTCGTCGGCTTCGTCGGCGCCGAGGGCACCGGCCTCGGCGGGCTCGAGTACCAGTACGAGGACCTCCTCGCAGGCGTAGCGGGGGAGATCACCTACGAGCGGGGACCGGGCGGGCGCGTGATCCCGACGGCGGCCAGCTCGGTGACCGAGGCCAGACCCGGCGTCGATGTGCGACTCACGATCGATCGTGACATCCAGTACATGGCGCAGAAGGCGATCGCGGACCAGGTCCGTGACTCGCAGTCCGACAGCGGCACCGTCGTGGTCATGGACCCGCGCACCGGCAACATCCTCGCGATGGCCACGGCTCCGACCTTCGACGCCAACGACCCCGGATCCGCGGATCCGGAGCTGCTCGGCAACCGCGCACTGAGCGAGGTGTTCGAGCCCGGGTCTACGGCCAAGCTCATGTCGATCGCTGCCGTGGTCGATGAGGGTGCAGCGGATGCATACACCTGGTTCAGGATTCCCCCGGTCATCAAGCGCGGTGACGAGAAGTTCATGGACCACACGCCGCACGGGACCCTGGACCTGACGCTCGCCGGCATCATGGCGAAGTCGAGCAACATCGGGACCATCCTGGCCGCGGAGCGCATCGGCGGCCGCAAGCTCGAGCACTATCTCCGCGAGTTCGGTACTGGCGAACCGACGGGCATCGAGTTTCCGGGCGAAGCCGAGGGATCGCTGCTCCCTGTTCGCTCGTGGTCGGTGACGTCCCTTCCCACCTTCTCCTTCGGCCAGGGCTTCAGCATGAATGCGGTTCAGGCGGTGAGCGTCTTCGCCACGATCGCGAACGACGGAGTCCGGCTGCAGCCCAGGCTGGTCGACGCCTTCGTTGCCAGTGACGGCACGGAGGAGGTGCCCGAGGTCGCCGAGCCCAAGCGTGTGGTGACCTCGGCGACGTCGCGGCAGGTTCGGGCGATGCTCGAGACCGTCGTCGGGCCGCAGGGAACGGCACCCAACGCCGGGGTGCCCGGCTACCGCGTCGGTGGCAAGACGGGCACGGCGGAGGCCTTCGACGAGACCTGCGGCTGCTACCGCGGAGTCGTCGCCTCCTTCATCGGCATGGCACCGATCGACGATCCGCAGCTGGTCGTGGGTGTCTTCCTGGACAACCCCCAGAACGGCCGCTATGGAGGCGAGCTCGGCGGCCCCGTCTTCCGACGTGTCATGACGTACGCCCTCAA
>JBIIJX010000275.1:0-2863 GCA_044233495.1 Candidatus Nanopelagicales bacterium | reverse complement strand
GGTGCACTAGATCCAGCAGGCTCCCTGCCACTGTGGTTCGCACTGCCCTACCGGGGAGTGGGTGCGCGACTCGTCCTCGCGTACAAGGAGCACGGCCATCTGGCGCTGCGCGATCCGCTGGGACTGCTGCTCGCCGATGCTGTCTCCGGTGCGCTGGCGCCCGACGGACAGGCGGCGTGCCTGCTGCCCGTGCCGTCGACGGCCCGGTCGGCACGCGGCTTCGACGCGCTCGGCGGCATCGTGCAGGTCGCGGCCGGCGAACTGGTCCGACGCGGAGTGCAGACCTCGGTCGCCCGGGTCGTGCGCCAGGTGCACTCCCACCGTGCGCTGAAGTCCCTCGATCGCCGTGCACGGTGGTCCGCTGTCCGCGGGTCCATGCGACTGGACCCGCGTGCGGCGCGATGCCTGCCGGACGCCCGGCGGATCGTGGTCGACGACGTCGTCACCAGCGGTGCCACGGCCTGGGAAGCGGTGCGGGTGCTGCGCGCTGCCGGAGTGCACGTGGCGGCCGTGGCCGCTGTGGCGCACCAGGAGCACGAAGCACGCAGGGCGGAGAGGTCATCCCGGGTAGGTGGGCGCTGACCCGCGGACCCGTTCGGTCCACGTGCCGGCAATGGACTCGTAGACCAGCCCGTCGGCAGCACCCACCAGAGTCGGCCGTCCGGGTGCCGCGGCCACGCTCACCGGCGCCTGCGGCGAGCCGTTGGGCGCGACTGCACCCCGCGCGAGATCGACGTCGAACACCTGAATGCTGCCCGCACTCTCGCTGCCGATGACCGAGAGCGTGTCGGCACCGGACCATGCCACGTCGCTGACCTCGGCCAGCCGCGACTCGACCCGCACCGGCGCCTCGATGGTGATGCCCGACGCACTCAGCGGCGAGCGCACCACGCGTGCGAGCAGCAGCTCGGTGCGAGGGCCCCTGCGGACGATCATGGCGGCGCGCGTCCCGTCCCGCGACGGCAGGACCGCCTGGATGACCGCGCGGCCGGTCAGCCCCTGTACCGGGATCGCACTGGAGAGCCCGGCCGAGGACACCGCGAACAGACCCTCGTCCGCGTCCACCACCCACACCGAGTCGACACCGTCGTATGCGAGGGAGCTGGCCCGGCCCTCGTCACGCACCCTGATCAGCGTGGCGTCGTCGGCAAGGCGCGACCGCCACACGGCGCCCTCCGGATCGATGCCCGACAGCGACGACGAGTCCGCGCTCACCGCCAGATCGACCAGGACGACCTCGCCGGTGCCGGCCGGGCCCGGCACCGGAGTGACATCGTCGGAGCCGAGTGCGACGACCCCCTCAGGGCGGGTCGCATATCCGCGGGCCCCTACCGGCACCGCGTCGGGATCCACCTTCGGCCAGGCATCGCGCGGCTGTGGGCTCGGCACCCCTGGCACGGTGAACAACTGGCCGCCGGCCGTGATGTCCACCGCCTGCACATCGGGCAGCTGGCGCAGCGTCCACACCAGCTGCTGGGACAGGGCGACCCGGGTGCGATCGTCCGCGTCGAGGACATTCGGCGTCAGGTCCACGCGTGCCACGCCCGCCTCGATCGTCACCGCTTCGATCGCGAGGGAGACCCCGACCGGGAAACCGGTGCGAACAGCCGGCTGGAGCCATGACGTGGGCCCGGCGATCAGCCGCCGCACGAGAGTCGTCGCCAGTCCGGGGCCGATGACCGGCACCATGCGCGGATCGGGCACGAGCATCGAGAAGTCCGGGTTGAAGAAGAAGACGTTGAACGTCCGGAACGCCCGATCGACGTCGGCCTGCGACAGCAGGAGGCCCTGCGGCACCCGGCTGATCCGCCATTCGCCGTCGACCTGCTCGAGGAAGAAGCTGGTGCGCACCTCCGAGCCCGGGGCCGCGACCGTGAAGCGACCGGACGCCGCGATGGAACCGGCATTCGTGGCGCGCATCGACACTGCAGCGCCCATGGTCGTCAGCATCGGCAGACCGTCGTAGACCGTGACGCCTTCATTGGTGTTCCACCCCTGGCTCGCCTCCGGCGTCAGGTACGTTCGTGCAACCGCATGGCCGTCCTCGAAGGACGCCGACGCGTCGAGGAACCCCGTGACGATCTCCGTCGGACTCATGCCCGGCCGCGGCTCGCGGGCGATGACCCGGATGAACTGGTCCTCCGGATCGACGCCGACGACCTCACCCTGTTCGATCGGGCCCGCCGTCGGCACCTGGGCCGTCATCGAAGACGGCAGCGACGCACATCCGCTGATCACGGTGACGACCGCCAGGGTCAGCGCGATTGCCGACGTGCGAGCCGACACGGGGCGTCGGATCCTCACGGTCCCTCGACCCCCTTGATGACGTACCTCGCAGCGGGGCTCGCCGCACGCGCCGGGGCATCGCCGCCGGTCGACTCCGGCGCCGGGGAGCCGCTCGACAGGTCGTCGCCCGGCAGCCGCTCCGGCACGTAGGCACCTGACGCGGGCTCCAGCGGCAGTGGAGACTCCGCGAACGAGCCGAGCCGCTCGCGCGGCAGGGTGAGACGGAAGCAGGCCCCCTTGCCCGGCTCCCCCCAGGCCTCGAGCCATCCCCCGTGCAGGCGCGCATCCTCGAGAGAGATCGCCAGCCCGAGGCCGGTCCCGCCGGTGGTCCGTGCACGCGCGGGATCCGCGCGCCAGAAACGATTGAAGACCAGACTGGACTCACCCGGTCGCAGGCCGACCCCGAAGTCGCGCACCGTGATCGCCGCAGCCTCGTCATTCTGCGCGATCCGCACATCGACACCGTGGAAGTCACCGTGCTCGATGGCATTCTCGAGCAGGTTGCGCACGATCCGGTCGACGCGCCGCTGATCGCAGGCGACCACGCATTCGCGCTCTGCGGTCACCAGGCGAAGGT
>JBIIJX010000199.1:0-4640 GCA_044233495.1 Candidatus Nanopelagicales bacterium | reverse complement strand
CCGAGCGTGAGCGTCGTCGGCTGAAGAAGCGCGTGGTCTAGTACGCCCGGGCCGTCGGCGTGCATCGACGGCCGGACCGCACGCACGACGTAGGCTGCTTGACGTGACCGATGACGGGCAGCCGCGTGCCCACGACGGGCTCCCGTTCCCGGACGATGCGGCGGGGCTGCTCCCACTCGATGCCTCCTTCCTCGAGGACGACCGCGCCGACGCTCCCGCCGAGGACCCGCTTCTGAGGGACCCGTACCCGGACATGTCGTCGACTGCCGTGATCGTCGTCGACGCCGGTCCGGTGCCGGTGCCGGACGACGCAGCCAGCGAGTGGTTCGCCGGGGAGGACGAAGCGTTCGAGGAGCTGCCCGCGCTGCCCCGCCGGTCCCATCACGTCACGGCCGTGATCGTCGGGCACCAGGGCGAGGTGTGGCTGCCGGCCGTGCTGACGACCCTGTCGACACAGGAGCGGACCCCCGACGAGGTGAACGGCGTCGACGTCGCCTCGACCGATGGCACACGTCTGCTGCTGGTGGAGTCACTGGGTCGGGACGCCGTGGTCGACGCGCCGGCGACCGCCGGGTTCGGAGCGGCGGTCGCGCTCGGGCTGGCGGAGCGTGCATGGGTGACGGGCCTGGCCACGGCGCACGATGAGGATCTCGTGCGCTGGATCTGGCTCCTGCACGACGACAGCGCTCCCGACCCCACCTGCCTGGCCCGACTCCTCGACACCGCCGACAACCATCCGTCGGTGGCGGTCCTCGGGCCGAAGATCCTCGGCTGGCACGACCGCCGGCTGCTGCTGGAGGCCGGGGTCACCGTGACCGGATCCGGTCGGCGGGTCACAGGCCTGGAGCTGCGCGAGCATGACCAGGGGCAGCACGACGGTCCACGCGACGTGCTGTCGGTGAGCTCCGCGGGGATGCTCGTCCGGCGCGACGTGTGGGAGCGCCTGGAAGGTTTCGATCCTTCGCTGCCCCTGTTCCGCGACGACCTCGACTTCTGCTGGCGCGCCCATCAGGCGGGGGAGCGGGTCCTCGTCGCCACCGATGCGGTGATCCACCATCGCGAGGCGTCGGCCCACGGGCGCCGCGCAGACGATCTGGCCCCACGACCCCACCGTGCGGACCGCGAGGCATCGGTCCACGTGCTGCTGGCGCACGCGGGCTGGCTGCTCGCCCCGTTCACGGCGGTGCGCCTGCTGGTCGGCAGTCTCGGAAGAGCGTTCGTCTACCTGCTGGGCAAGGACGTCGCGGCCGCCCGCGACGAGGTGGGGGCCGTGCTCACCCTCGCCCTGCACCCGAGCAGGATCCGCGGCTCACGTGCGCTCATCCGCCGGACCACGACGCTGCCCTCGAATGTCGTTCGGCACCTGCGCCCCACCCTGGCCTCCCAGGCCCGACAGGTGTGGGAGACGGTGGCCGGACTGGCGACGACGAGCTCGTCGGCCGGGCCGTCGTCCTCGGTGAGTGCGCTCGAGAGCGGGCCGGTGGGCGACGATGCCGACTATCTCGTCGAGGGGTCGTCCGGCTTCCTGCGGCGGCTGCTCACCGCGCCCGGGGTGATCCTCGCGGTGCTGCTCACCGTCCTGGCGATCGCGGGCACGCGCGGGCTCTGGCTGGGTGAGGGCCTGCTGCAGGGCGGGGCCCTGCTGCCCGCACCGCCCGGAGCCGGAGACCTCTGGCAGAGCTACCTGCAGGCCTGGCATGACGTCGGCCCCGGATCGGTGACCCCGTCGCCTCCCTACCTGACGGTCCTGGCTGCCCTCGCCTTCCTGCTGCTGGGCAAGGCCCCCGCCGCCGTCACCGTCGCGCTGCTGCTGGGCATCCCGCTGGCCGGACTCGCCGCGTTCGTCACGATGCGCGGGCTCGTGCCGCAGCCGGGCATCCGGGTGTGGGCGGCCGCGGCGTACGCCCTGCTGCCCGCCATGACCGGTGCCGTGGCGTCCGGGCGCATCGGCACGACCATCCTCGCCGTGGCCCTCCCGTTCGCCCTGCGGTCGCTGGTGCGGATCAGCTCTGCGCGCGGCACGTTCCGGCGCGCCGCGGGCACGGCCATGCTCGTCGCGGTCGTGCTGTCCGTCGCCCCGGCCGTCTGGCTGCTGCTCGTGATCGGCGGCATCGCCGCTGCCCTGCTGCTCGTGCGCCGCAGACCGGGCCCGGGTCCGGCGGTGCTCGGTCGCTTCGCCATCGCGTTGCTCGTCCCGCTGGTGCTGCTGATGCCGTGGTCCTGGCATGTGCTCACCAACCCGAGCCTGCTGCTGCTCGAGCCGGGACTGTCCGGTGGCGCCGTGCTGGACGCTGGCGTGCCGGCGTGGCAGGTGCTGCTCCTGCACCCCGGAGGTCCGGGCATGACCCCGGTGTGGATCAGCGCCGGTCTCGTCGTGGCGGGGCTGCTGGCCCTCCTGCGTCGCGACCGCCTGCCGATCACCGGCGGCTTCGCCGTCCTCGGCGCACTGGCCCTCGTCCTCGGCTGCCTGCAGACCGTGGTGCAGGTGACGCCTCCCGGCTTGACGACTCCGGTGCAGCCCTGGCCGGGGCAGGCCACTCTCGTGCTGGGGCTGGCCCTGATCGCCATGGCCGCGGTGGCCGTGCACGGACTGCGCGACCGCTTCATCGGCACGAACTTCACCGTCAGCCAGCCGGTCGCGCTGCTGGTCGCGCTCGCCGCACTGCTCGCACCGGTGCTCACGGCCGGCTGGTTCGCCGTCGGGCTGCCCACCGAGGTGCGCAAGGAACCGCCCTCGCCGCTGCCCGCCTTCGTCGCCGCCGATGCCGTCAGCGCGCAGGCGCCGCGCACACTCATGCTCGGGGCGGACGATGTTGGTCGGGTGCACTACACGCTGATCAATGGCACGGGCCCGCGCATCGGTGATGCGGAGACCGGTCCGCCGGCCTCCGCATGGGAGGCGCTCGATCCCTATGTCGCCGCCATGGTCTCCGGGCGGGGCGGTGACGAGGTCGAGGCCCTCGCCACATACGGCGTCCGCTACGTGCTGCTCGCGCCGGGCAGCGCCGCTTCACTCATCCCGACGCTGGACGGTGAGCCCGGCCTGCGTCGACTGTCCAGCTCCGGTGGCGAGGTGCTGTGGCGGGTGGCCGGAGTCACGACGCGGGCGCGGGTTATCGAGCCCGGGCGTGAGGTTCCGGTCGGACTCGTCGAGGACGGCACCGTGACCGCCGACCCCTACCTGGACCAGACGATGCCGGACGGCGCCGGTGAGCGCGCCCTCCTCGTCGGCGCCAGCGCGGACGCAGGCTGGGTCGCCGATGCCGTCGCACCGGATGGCACGCGGACCGCACTCGCGCCTGTGACGGTTGCCGGGCTGGCGTCGTGGTCCGCAGCCTTCGTGGTGCCCGACGGGGCACCGATCATCGACGTGCGTTTCGACGGCACGGATCGCAGTCGATGGATGTGGCTGCAGCTGGTCGTGCTGCTCGTGCTCGTGGTGATGGCGCTGCCCGAGCGTCGACGCGAGGACCCGGATCCGGACACGGATGTCGATGGTGCGACCGAAGTTGACGCGACCGAAGTTGACGCGACCGTCGATGACGCGATCGACGATGACGCGATCGACGATGACGCGATCGTCGGCGTCACGACACCCGACACCGACGGGAGCGCGCCATGATCGGGCGGCGGCGCACCTCCCGCGCCGTGCGACTCGAGGGGGAGGCGAGCACGCGCCGCCTCGTTCGGCGTGAGCTTCGTGCCGAACGCCCCGCGCGCAGGCGGCGCTCGCAGCGCGCGCCGCGGCGGACCGCCGAGCCCCTGCGCGTGACCGCCCGCTGGCTGCTGGGGGCAGTGGCCTTCGCCGCCGCGGTGACTCTGATCGCGACCGTCGTTCCGCGGCCCGGCGCCGGTGCTGCCGAGGCCGGGCTCACGATCGAGCCGATCGGATCCGCCGTCCTGCTCTGCCAGGCCGACCAGGGGCAGGCCGGACTGCGCACCCTGCCCGGCCGCACGTCGGCCCAGGCCCGCATCCGGATGCCCGGAGGGCAGGCTCAGATCGAGGCCTTCGGCGCGACTGCCCTGCCACCCATCGAGGCGTACGGCGAGGGATCGATGGCGCCCGGGCTGATCGCCGATCAGTGGGGCCGCGACCCCGGCGGCGCCGGCCGGAGTCTGGCCAGCACCGCCTGCGCCCCGGCGGCCTCGGAGTTCTGGTTCGTCGGCGGCGGAGCCATCGCGGGTCGGCAGACCCGCATCGTCCTCGTCAATCCCGACGAGACCGCCGCCATCGTCGACGTGATCATCCGCGGACCGGACGGCATCATCGACGCCCCAGCGGGACGTGGGCTGGTGGTCAAGGGCGAGGACCGTCTCGTGGTGCGGCTCGACGTGCTCGCCCCCGGAGTGACGGCAACAGCCGTGCAGGTGCTTGCCCGCACGGGCCGCATCGGCGCCTCGGTCGACGACGAGCAGCGGTCCGGGCTGACCAACATCGGCAGCGACTGGATCCCGCACGCCGCTCCGCCGGCAACGCGGGTATTCGTCCCCGGCATCATCAACGGCACCGGGGCGCGGGTGCTGTCCATCGCCGCACCGGGCGCGGACGATGCGATCGTCGCCGTCCGGGTGATCACCTCCGAGGGCAGCTACGTACCCGTCGAGCGAGGTCGTGTGGAGGTGCCGGCCGACTCGGTCGT
>JBIIJX010000198.1:0-4644 GCA_044233495.1 Candidatus Nanopelagicales bacterium | reverse complement strand
CTGGTTTCCCGATGGCAACGCGTCCATGTTCAGCTTCGCCGAGGCGACGCACCTGCGGGCCGTGGGTCCACCGCACGGCGTGTGACAGCGGTCAGCGCAGGATGACGTCGAGCATCGACGGCTCGGCGCCTCGACCGTCCGTCAGCTCGACCTCGTAGCCTTCGCCCTCGAGAGCGCCGACCAGTCCGGCGACATCCGTGGGCCGTCGACGCGTGGTGACAAGGGATCGCACAACGTGGCCCTTGGTCGCCTTGTTGTTGTGGCTCACGACCGTGCGCCTGCCGTTGCGCTCGTTGAGCACGCGCACGGTCACGGCACGGTCGAGCGCCTCCTTGGGCACAGGACCGTGACTGACGTAGGTGCCGGAGCGCATGTCGATGATGAGCCCCGCGGTCTCCACCAGCACGGACGAGACCGGCCCGCGCCAGGCCGCGGGCAGTGAGCCGATGGTGGGCAGGCGCACATCGCCGCTCAGTCGGTAGGCGGGGATGAGGTCGTTCGGCCGGACCAGGCCCCAGAGGGCGGAAGAGATCGCGGCAATGTCCTGGAGTCGGCGGCGCCCGGTAGCGGGCAGTGTTGCCGCATCGAGGGCCTCGTAGAGCACTCCGGTGTAGACCTCGATCGCGGGGGCGCACGGCGCCGAACGCAGGCGGGTATTGACCTCGACCTCACCCCGCTGAGTGGGCCCCAGGCCCAGCACCGCTGCTGCCGAGTCGACGTCGCCCCGGCACAGCGTGACGACGGCGCCGAGCACCGCCCTGCGGGTCGAGGCCAGGCCGGGGAAGGACAGTCCCGGGGGGCTCAGTCGCGGCCCGGACGCAGGGGCTGACTTCCCCTCGCTGGGCGGCAGCAGGATCAGCACGCGTCTCCCCTCTGCCCACCGGCGGTCGCGAGTGGTTCTGCGGCAGGCTAGCGAAGGGGTAACCTGACGGCGGACGAGCCAGCCGGGTGATCGCGGCTCGGATCGCCTCGGCGGTCCGGGTCGAGGAAAGTCCGGACTCCACAGGGCAGGGTGGTGGGTAACGCCCACCCGGGGTGACCCGCGGGAAAGTGCCACAGAGAACAGACCGCCGTGAGCGATCACGGCAAGGGTGAAACGGTGGTGTAAGAGACCACCAGCGCTGCAGGTGACTGCAGCGGCTCGGTAAACCCCACCCGGAGCAAGGTCACAAGGGCTGGGCGACCAGCCTGCGCAGGTGAGCGGCCCGCTCAGTGCCTGCGGGTAGACCGCACCAGGCTGTCGGCAACGGCAGTCGCAGATGGATGATCACCGGCCAGTTCGCTGGTCACAGAATCCGGCTTACAGGCTGGCTCGTCCCCCAGCCCCGCCGATGTGGAAATCTCCCGCTGCGGCCCTCGTCATGGGGTGCTGGCAGCCCACTTCCGTCCGTTGCGCCTGCTCCGGCGCGACTCCGCCCTAGCGTCGACCTATCGGCACCGAGGCCGATCCGAACGATGGAGGACGACATGAAGGCATGGATGTGGCGCTCCGGCATCGCCCTGGTGGCGGCAGGCGCACTGACGACGGGACTCATGGCCGTCGCGGCTGTACCCGCATCGGCGGCGGGGCGCGCCCAGGTCAACAACTGCGGCACCCTCGAGGTCAGGCCGACTGACCTGGTGCTGTCGTGCGCTGATGCGAACTCCATGCTGACCGAGCTCACCTGGAGCGGCTGGTCCAACGGCCGGGCCAAGGGCTCCGGCGTCTACGAGGTCAATGACTGCAAGCCCACGTGCGTCGCCGGCACCACCACCAGCTATCCGGTGCGCGTCCTGCTCTCCAGGCCCAAGGTCCAGGGCGGGGAGCGGGTGCTGTCGAAGGTGACGATGACCTTCACGGCGAAGAGCCCCACCGGTCGAAAGAAGTCCTCTGTGAAGCTCGCCCCGTACAGCGCCCCCGCACCCACCGCGACCGCGACGCCGACACCCGCGGCGACTCCTGCACCGACACCGACACCCTCGGCGACACCTGCGCCGACGTCGGCTCCGACGGCAACTGCCGCACCGACCGCGACGGCAACCGCGACGGCTGCGGCCATCGCCCCGCCGAAGGTCTCGATCGTCGAACGCAAGAGGGAGGCCCGTAACCGCCTCGTCTACGTCATCGACGCCAGCTCCAAGGCCCGCCTGGGAACGAAGGGCATCGTGTCGGTGACCGGATTCCAGGCAAACGAGGAAGGTGCCGACCTCGAGGAGAAGGGCACCTACCTGGGGGACGAGTACTCCAACGGCCAGATCTGGCGAGTGGTCTTCTCCTGCGACGTCAACCGCGGCCAGGATGTGCGGATCGTCGTGAGGGCCGGGGACAACCAGACGACGACCATCCGGGAGAAGCGCTCCTGCTGATCCCAGCAGATCGGGCTGTCGACTACTCGGCGGCGGGACCTCGGTTCCCGCCGCCGAGTCCGTCTGCGACCTGTGCGCACGCTCGGCCCAGGGCTGCGAACTCCTCCGGCGTGAGAACGTCGATGAGATGACGGCGGACGCTCTCCACATGATCCGGAGCTGCGGCCACCAGCACCTCCCAGCCGCGCTCGGTCAGGACGGCGAAGGCTCCACGGCGGTCGTCCGCGCACGACTCCCGATCAACCAGGCCCGCGGTCCTCATGCGGTCGATCTGATGGGACAGACGGCTGCGCGAGGACAGCGCCCTCTCGGCCAGTTCGCTCATCCGCAGGCGGCGGTCCGGCGCCTCGGACAGATGGACGAGGATCTCGTAGTCGGCGATGGTGAGTCCGTGCTGCTCCTGCAGGTCACGTGACAGACGGTCGTTGAGCAGGATGGAAGCGGCCAGCCAGGACCGCCAATGCCGCTGCTCATCGGCGGAGAGCCATCGGGTCATGCGTCCAACTCCCACACGCGCACACCGCCGAGGATCCCCGACGTGTTGGGAATGATCTCGCCCTTGGGACCTATGTCGGCGGCTGACAGGTGCTTGGCGTTCCCGCCGCCGACGAAGATGCGGTCGAAGTACAGCATCTCGTCGAACGCGACGATGGCTTTGGCCACCCGCCTGGCCCAGCGCTCGTTTCCGATGGCCTTGCGCTCGGCGTTGCCCAGGGCGATGTCGAAGCTGAGCCCGCCCCTGAAGGGTCCATGGCTGAGCTCGAGGTGCGGCAGGAGGGCACCGTTGCTGAACAGGGCGGTGCCCACCCCGGTGCCGAGGGTGAGGACGAACTCCATCCCGTCGCCCCGGGCCACCGCGCACCCCTGCATATCGGCGTCGTTCACCACCTTCGTGGGCAGGCGGAACACCTGCACGAGGGCGTGCGCGAGATCGAAACCCCGCCAGGCCTCGGCCATGGCGGCATCGCAGTCTCCGCCGTAGAAGCGCCGCGACAGGGACGGAACCTGGATGACGTGGCCGTTCCGGACGAGCCCTGGGAAACCGACGGACACCCGGCTCACGCTGGGCAGGGGTCGCACGAGCTCGGCGATGGTGGAGACCAGCAGTTCGGGCGGACAGGGATACGGAGTGTCGACCCGCACGCGATCGGACACCATCACGGCCTGGGCATTGACGACAGACGCCTTGATGCCGCTGCCGCCGATGTCGACGGAGAGGGTCATGACGTCATCCGGCCACGTCGTGGTTGTGTGCGCCGTCGTCGGTGTGGGGGCTGCCGTCATGCCCAGTCCTCCGGCGACGCGCCTGTTGGCAGCGTGAGGATCTCGCTGCCGGTGGACGTGACGACGATCGTGTGCTCGAACTGAGCCGTCCAGCTCCGGTCGCGCGTCAGGACCGTCCAGCCGTCGTCCCACATGTCCCACTCATGTGTTCCGAGGGTGATCATCGGCTCGATGGTGAAGGTCATGCCTTCTTCCAGGGGTGTGGACAGGGATGGATCGTCGTAGTGGGGGATCACGAGCCCGGAGTGGAAGGTGGTCCCGATGCCATGTCCGGTGAAGTCGCGGACGACCCCGTATCCGAAGCGCCGGGCGTAGCTCTCGATCACGCGCCCGATGACGCTGATGGGACGACCGGGCTGGACGGCCCTGATCGCGCGTCGTGTCGCCTCACGGGTGCGCTCGACGAGCAGCCGGGCCTCCTCGTCCACGTCGCCCACGAGGAAGGTGGCATTGGTGTCACCGTGGACACCCCCGATGAATGCGGTGATGTCGATGTTGCAGATGTCGCCGTCCTGGAGCGCGGTGGAGTCCGGGATGCCATGGCAGATGACCTCATTGAGCGACGAGCACAGAGACTTCGGGTATCCCCGATAGCCGAGGGTGGAGGGGTAGGCCCCGTGGTCGCAGAGGTACTCGTGGCCGATGCGATCAAGCTCGTCCGTGGTCACGCCGGGACGTATGGCGGCTCCGACGGTCGCCAGGGCGTCGGCCGCGATCCGGCCCGCGACGCGCATAGCCTCGATGGTCGAGGCGTCCTTGATCTCAGGACCGTCGTAGGGAGCAGGTGCGGGCCGGCCCACGTACTCGGGAGCCTCGATGCCGCTTGGCACGTTGCGCGTGGGACTGACGAAGCCCGGCGCGAGAGGGGAGCGCGACCGCGTGGGCATGAGCAGAGTCTAGGCCGCCGTGCGATCGGTATCGTATGGTCACTGCGCCGCGCGAGGGGCCGGCGACGATGATGGGAGCGCTTGTGAGCTGGTACTACTGCCTCGCCCACCAGAGGGTCGAGCCGGA
>JBIIJX010000197.1:0-4649 GCA_044233495.1 Candidatus Nanopelagicales bacterium | reverse complement strand
GAGTAGGTCGCCTTGATGGTCTCCTTCTTGGTGCGGAAGGACTCCACCTTCGTCTGCAGCTGCTGGGCGGCGGAGGTGAGCTTCTCCTCCTGCTCCTGCAGGGTCGCCAGCTGTGACTGCAGATCGGCAATCTGCTGATGGAGGCCGCTGCGCCGGGTGAGTGCCTCACGCGCGAGATCCTCCCGGCCGCCGGCAAGGGCAGCCTTGGCCTGCTCCTCGAGCTTGACCTCCTGCTGAGCGAGGCCCTGGATCTGCAGCTCCAGGCGCTTGCGGCTGGTCGCGACGTCAGCAACCCCGCGGCGGACCTTCTGGAGCAGCTCGAGCTGCTTCTCGTACGAGTAGTCGAGGGTCTCCCGGGGGTCCTCGGCGCGGTCGAGCGCCTTGTTCGCCTTCGACTTGAAGATCAGGGTGAAGCGCTGCCACAGGCCCATGGGGGTGCCTTTCCTCGATGACTGTGCCACCAGCCTAACCTCTGGGATCGGATCCCATCAGGGCGTCCTCCCGGTTGTCCCGTTAGGCTCGCGCATCATGTTCGGACGCAAGCAGCCCCCGGCCCCTGACGCCCCCCTCGGTGGCGACGACTCCTCGCTGCCGGAGGACCCCCAGGCCCGCAAGGGGCGCCCCACCCCGTCGCGCAAGGAGGCCGAGGCGGCTCGCAAGCAGCAACTTCGGATTCCGAAGGACCCCAAGGCGGCGAAGAAGGCAGCCCGCGAGCGCGAACGAGCAGAACGAGGCAAGGCGAGGGCCGCCATGATGGCGGGCGACGAGCGCTACCTGCCACCGCGCGACCAGGGTGCCGCCAAGTCGTTCACCCGAGACTTCGTCGACTCGCGGTTCACCGTCGCCGAGTTCTTCATCTTCGTCGCGATCGCTGTCCTCGTCCTCGGCTTCATCCAGAACCCGGCCCTTCAGTCCTTCGTCTCGTTGGCCTTCTTCGCCTTCACCGCCGTCATCGCCCTCGACACGATCATCCTGCTGGTGACCCTCAATCGCAGGGCCGCCCGGAAGTTCCCGGACAAGAAGGACCGGAGGGGCATCACGCTCTACGCGATCCTGCGCGCGCTGCAACTTCGTCGCCTCCGCATTCCGCCACCGCGCGTGCGGCGCGGTGGCGCACCGATCGAGCGCCGATGAGCGCGTGGTCGTGGCGGCTGCTGCAGGCCGACGGGTCGCCGGCCGGTGAGGGGCACTCGCAGGCGTTCCCGTCGCAGTCGGACGCGGAGACGTGGATCGGCGAGAACTGGCGGGAGCTGCTGGAGTCGGGGGTGGAGTCGGTCGTCCTCGTGGAGGAGTCCCGAGAGGTCTACGGCCCGATGGGCCTGAGACCGGAGTAGAAGCCTGCGCGAGTCCTTTGACATCCGCTCGCTGCCGTGGTCGGATGGCTGCACAACTGAACACCACTCGTTCGACGTCCAGGGGAAGTCCGGTGCGAATCCGGCGCTGTCCCGCAACCGTGTTCCCGATCGCAGGCCTGCCGGCCTCGACGAGGGAGAGTCGGAGCACCTGGCGAACGCGAGCGGCTCCATCCGTCGAGGTAACGGGACGGGAGCTCGGGTCCTGGCCCACGCTCCCCGCGGCAGTGCTGCGGGGTTGTTCGCCTTCAGGATCGCGTGCCCTCCGGTCCGGCACCGCTCAGCTGAAGGACCCACATGTCTGCTCTCCGGATGCGCTTCGCGCGTCTCGTCGTGACGCTGTGCGCCGGTGCAGGCGTGTCGCTGGCCTGCATCGCCACCGCGGCACCCTCCTCGGCCGCGACGGCCGACCGTGGCCTCTACGGCTCGGCGGATCCCACCTACGACGGGGTGTTCCGGCAGTCACTGGCGATCCTGGGACTCGCGGCTCACGAGGTGGCCCCACCGGTCGCCGCCGTGACCTGGCTGCTGGACCAGCAGTGCGCAGACGGCTCGTTCGAGGACTACCGGCCTGACACCTCAGTGCCCTGTGCGACGCCGGATCCGGCCACGTACGTCGGCCCCGACACCAACAGCACCGCGATGGCGCTGATGGCCCTCATGTCCCTCGACGACAGCCGGATCCCGCTCAAGCGCAGCCTGCTCTCCCGGGTCATCAAGGCCGCCGACCAGGCCGGTGCCTGGATACGTCGACAGCAGAATGCCGACGGAGGCTGGCCCTACTACCCCGGTGGCGAATCGGATGCCAACTCCACAGGCCTGTCCATGGCCGCAGCGAACACCTGGGGCGACGCCTACGGCTCGAGTCCGTACCGGCGGGCTTCCCGCTTCCTCGGCAGCATCTCCGCCTCCTGCACGGACGGGGGCGGCTATGCGTACCAGGAGGGCAGCCGGCCCGACGGACTCGCGACGGCCCAGGGGGTGCTCGGCATCACGGGCACCCTTCCGGTGGTGAAGCAGCCGGTGGCGCCCGCCCGGCCCACGTGCGCCGACACCGCCCGAGCGAAGGGAGTCAGCTACCTCGCTGCCGGACTGACCTCCTCCGGTGTGCTGCCGTCGTCGATGGGCGGTCCGGACTACTCCTCCACCGCCTACGCGGTCCTGGGCCTGAGCCTGGCCGGCGAGGGACGCGGTGCCGTCAGTGCAGGGACGAAGGCCCTGAAGGCGAGCGCACGTGAGTACGTGAACGACGCCGGCGTGAACCCCGGTGCAGCCGGTCTGCTGCTCCTGGTGTCCGGGGCCACCGGCTCGAACCCGACCTCGTTCGGTGGCCTGGATCTGCTGTCCGCGCTCGCCGGATCCCTCCGCAGGTAGCGCCATGCACAACAGGAGGGCGAGAGTGCGCACGGGGCTGGCCGCCGTCGCGGCGGCCGTGACCTGCGCGCTCATCGCCGTCCTGGCTTCGCCCGCACAGGCGGCTGCGTACCGCTACTGGACGTACTGGCAGTCGGCTCCTGGCCTGTCGGCGTGGGTCTTCTCCAGTCAGGGCGCGGGCACCTCGGTTCCGGCCGACGGAGCCGTCGAGGGGTGGCGCTTCGCGATCAGCACGGAGAACGCCTCCGGCGATTCCGCACCGCGCACGTCTGCGGACTTCGACTCGGTGTGTGCAGGCGTGGCCTTCGAGCCGGGAGCCAAGCGAGTGGCAGTCGTGCTGGACCCGGGACCAACTGCGATCGCGCCGGACGGCGAGCAGCCCTTCCTGGCACTCGCCCAGTGCGTCGTCGCCGACGAAGAGGCAACCGGATACGACATCGTGCGCAGTGTTGTCGACGTTCGCACGGAGGACGGCTTCGTCTGTGCCCTGGGCGGCTACCCGGCGCGAGAGTGCGCTCCGATCCTCGACGAAGCTCAGGTCGCCGCGCTCGCGCCGACTGCGGGAGACGTCGACGGGACTGCGGCAGGAGAGGACTCCGATGCCGCAGGACAGGACTCGGGTGCCGCAGGACAGGACTCGGGTGCCGCAGCGCAGGACTCGGGTGCATCGGGCGCGCAGTCCGAGGAAGCCGGTCAGGAAAGCTCCACGTCCACCTTCCTCGTCGTGAGCATCCTGATCCTCGCTGCTCTGGCCTTCTTCCAGCTGCGCCGGCGACGCACATGAGGCGCGACGCGCGGTTCCTGCATCCGGGTGCCTGGTGGGTCTGGGCCCTCGGGCTTGCCGCCGCCGCGAGTCGCACCACGAACCCGCTCCTGCTCCTCCTGATCATCGCCGTGGCCGCGCTCGTCGTGGAGGCGCGCCGGCCGGATGCACCATGGGGTCGCTCGTTCTCCTTCTTCCTGAAACTCGGCATCATCGTGGTGATCGTGCGCGTCGCCGTGCAGGTCATCTTCGGCGCAGCCGTCGGGACGACAACCCTGGTCGAGCTTCCCGGCGTGACCCTGCCCACCTGGATGGCCGGTGTGCGACTGGGGGGCGACCTCACCTTCGAATCCCTGCTGATGTCCTTCTACGACGGCCTGCGGCTGGCCACGATCCTCATCTGCATCGGTGCGGCCAACTCGCTCGCCTCGCCCTCGAGACTCCTGAAGTCGGTTCCCGCTGCGCTGTACGAGCTCGGCGTCAGCGTCGTCGTCGCGCTCACCTTCACTCCCCAGCTCGTCACGGACGTCGATCGGCTGCGCACAGCCCGACGGCTGCGCGGGCGCCGGACAACAGGTGTCCGCGCGATCGCCGGATCCGCCATTCCGGTGCTCGAGGGCGCACTGGAGAGGTCCGTCACGCTTGCCGCTGCCATGGACTCGCGCGGGTACGGCCGACGCGGGGATGTCCCACGTCGGGACCGCCGCGCGACGTCGGCGCTTCTGCTTGGTGGCCTCGTCGCCGCATGCATCGGCGTGTTCGGCCTCGTCTCCGCCGACTCACCCGTGCTGCTGGGCCTGCCGATGCTCGCGCTCGGCGCCACTGCATCGGTCCTCGCACTCGTCCGCGCCGGACGCAGCCGCGTGCGCACGCGCTACCGACCTGATCCCTGGACGACGGCCGAGTGGTGCGTGAGCCTCGCCGGTGCGACCACGGCCCTCGTCTTCTCCGCCGGAGCGTGGCTGGGTGCATCCGGCTTGACGACGTCATTCGATCCACCTGCATGGCCCGCACTTCCGTGGTTCGCAGTCCTCGCCCTGCTCATCGCCGTGACGCCGGCCATCACGGCTCCGCCTGTGCCCACGGGTGACAGCCCGGCGGATAGCAGCACGACGGCGGAGTCCCCTGCCGATGACGCGGCCGCACACGGCGCCCTGACT
>JBIIJX010000196.1:0-4656 GCA_044233495.1 Candidatus Nanopelagicales bacterium | reverse complement strand
GCCCGGGGCCCCTCCTCATGCGGTCTGTCCGACGTCAGGTGCGGTCCTGCAGCAGGGCCACGAGCAGGCCGTCACCGAGCGTGAGCAGGGACGGAACCCAGTCGTCGTCGTCCTTGATCATGGCCGCGGCGTCCCGCAGCCCGACGGTCTCCGGGTCGCGCTGACCGGCATCGGCCACCCGGCCACCCCACAGGGCGTTGTCGAGCACGACGAGACCGCCCACCCGGAGCAGGCGCTTGGCCTGGGCCAGCATCGCCGGGTACTCGGACTTGTCGCCGTCGATGAAGACGAGGTCGTAGGCGGCGTCCGACAGTCGCGGCAGCACATCGAGCGCGCGCCCTGCGATCAGGCGCGCCCTGGTGTGGTTGTAGCCGAGTGCGTTGAAGGTCTCGCGTGCGACCCGCTGGTGCTCGGCTTCGATGTCGATGCTGGTCAGCACGCCGCTGGGCACCATCCCGGCCAGGAGGGCGGCGCCGGAGACACCGGCGCCAGTGCCGACCTCGACGACAGCCTGAGCCGACACCGTTGCGGCGAGCAGTCGAAGCAGGGCGGCCACGGACCGGCTCACGGCGGGGCAGCCGAGCTCGTCGCCTCGCTCACGTGCCTCGCGGATGGTCTCGGAGTCCTCCAGCCATCCGTCCGCGTACTCCCACGTCGTCGCCGTGGGCAGGGAGATTCCATTGCGGGTGATGGTGCACCTCCGTCAGGAGTCCGGGCCACGGGCGATCCGGTGGCCGAGTTCGCCCGAAGCCTAGTTGAGAACTACCGTGGGGGGCGGGCTATGCCAGTGCTGGACCACCACGTGGAGGACAGATGACGGACGACACCGCTGCACCATCGACGGTCCCCGACCCCGTGGTGCAGCCTTCGGCCCCGATCACGCCTCCGGCGCAGGTCACGATGACCAGCCCCTATGCCCCGACCATCGCGCCCGTCCACCGTCGCGGCCTCGGACTCCTGAGCACCGTCCTCGTCGCCGCCATCGTCGCCGCGGTCGTCGGCGCCTTTGCCGGCATCGCCGGGTACGCCCTCGGGCGCTCCGTCGATTCGGGGAGTGCCCCCGAGCCGGTGACCGCCGCCGCGCCTGCTGTGTCCACCCGGGTGCTCGATGGCTCGGTAGCCGCCATCGCCGAGCAGACACTGCCCGCGGTGGTGTCCCTCGTCGTCGAGGGCGATGCCGGCTTCGGCAGCGGATCGGGATTCATCATCCGCGCCGACGGCTACATCCTGACCAACAACCATGTCGTGAGCGTCGCCTCGCCTGATGGCCTCGAGGTCGTCTTCGCGGACGGGGACCGCAGGCCGGCCAAGGTCGTCGGTACGAGCCAGTCCTACGACCTCGCGGTCGTGAAGGTGGATCGCACCGGCCTGCCGACACTGCTCCTCGGCGACTCCGACCAGGTGCGTGTCGGTGACGTCGTCGTCGCGATCGGTGCCCCGCTGGGACTGGATGGCACCGTGACATCGGGGATCGTGAGCGCCCTCAACCGGCCGGTGAAGGCGGGGGGCGGATCCGACGGGGCCTCCTTCATCGACGCTGTGCAGACCGACGCCGCCATCAACCCCGGCAACTCCGGAGGTCCCCTGCTCGACGTCGGGGGCAACGTCATCGGCGTCAACTCGGCCATCGCGTCACTCGCCGTCGGCGGGGATCCTGCCAACATCGGCCTCGGCTTCGCGATACCGAGCAACTCGGCATCGCGGATCGCGGAGGAGATCATCGCCACGGGTACGTCGCGCACCCCACTGATGGGCGTCGAGCTCGACCCCACGTTCACCAGTGAGGGAGCGCGCGTGAGTGTGATAACGCCCGGCGGCGCGGCTGAGAAGGCAGGCATGGAGGTCGGCGACATCGTCCGCGCGATCGACGGCCGACCGATCGCAGATGTGACGGAACTCGTGGTGACGATTCGGTCCTATGCTCCAGGGGACACACTCACCGTGGAGATCGACCGGGACGGCGCCTCGCGCTCCTTCGAGATCGTCCTCGGTGACGACAGCAGGCAGCAGTAGACGCCACCAGGCAGGGAGCGGTCGGGTAGGGGAGCGATGTTCGACATCGGGATCGGCGAGATCATCGTCATCGGTGTCATCGGGTTGCTCGTCTTCGGACCCGAGAGGCTGCCTCGGGCCGCTGCCGATGCTGCCAAGTGGCTCCGCCAGATCCGGGGCATGGCGACGGGTGCCCGCCGCGAACTCGCCGACTCCGCCGGACTCGACCTGTCCGAAGCGGTCGACACAGTGAAGGACCTTCGCGACCTGCCTCCCCGACGGCTGGCAGCCAGCCTGCTCGACGAGTCTGGCGATGACGCGCCGATGAAGCCGACAGCCCAACCGGATGCAGGGGCACCGGCGCGGCCGAAGTTCGATCCCGACGCTACGTAGTACCCGACGCGACGTAATACCCGGGGCGGCGTCTCGCGAGTAGTCCCTGTGCCAGCCAGTCCCTGTGCCAGCCAGTCTCTGTGCCAGCCAGTCCCTGAGTCAGCGCCCCGCGGGAGTCAGGCCGAGCGACATCCCGGCCAGGCCCCGGGGCTTGCGGCCGAGCAGCTCGGCGATCGTGCGCAGGACCACGGCTGCGGGGGCGTCGGGTGTGCTGAGCACGAGCGGCTGGCCCGAGTCACCACCTTCGCGGAGCGCGACGTCGAACGGGATCTGTCCAAGCAGCGGCACCTCGGTGCCGAGCTCGCTGCCGATCATCGAGGCGACCAACTGTCCGCCGCCGATGCCGAACAGGTCCATCGGCTCGCCGCAGTGCGGGCACGGGAAGCTGCTCATGTTCTCGATCACTCCGGCGACCTTCTGGTGCGTCTGTGCGGCGAGCGTCCCTGCTCGCACGGCGACGTCGGCCGACGCCGCCTGCGGCGTCGTGACGATGACGAGCTCAGCGCCGGGCAGCAGCTGCGCCGTCGAGATCGCAATGTCGCCGGTGCCGGGTGGCAGGTCGAGCAGCAGGACGTCGAGATCCCCCCACCACACGTCGGAGAGGAACTGCTCGAGGGCGCGGTGCAGCATGGGGCCGCGGAAGGCCACAGGCTGGGCCACGCCGCCCGGCTTGAACGGCAGCATCGAGATGACGCGGACGCCGTACGACTGCGGCGGCATGATCATGCCCTCGACCATCGTCGGGGGATCCATGGCATTGAGGATGCGGGGGATCGAGTGCCCGTACACGTCTGCATCGACGAGCCCGACGCTCAGCCCCTGCGCAGCCATGGCGACGGCAAGGTTCGCTGTGACGGATGACTTTCCGACACCGCCCTTGCCTGAGGCGATGGCGAAGACCTTGGTGGTCGAGCCTGGCTTGGCGAACGGAATCTCGCGCTGCTCGTGCCCGCGCAGCTGGTTGCGCAGGGCGGCGCGCTGGTCGTCGGACATGACATCGAGCTCGACATCGACCTGCGTGACATCCGGCACTGCCAGCACAGCCGTGGTCACCCGCTCGGTGATCGTGGTCCGCATGGGACAGCCCGCGACGGTCAGGAATACACCGACCGAGACACGGCCATTGCGCGCAATGTCCACGGACTTGACCATGCCCAACTCGGTTATCGGCCGGTTGATCTCCGGGTCATTGACTGTCGCGAGGGCAGCATGGATCGCGTCGAGGGAGGGTGCCGGCATGCCCCGATGCTATTCGGGGTCGGTAGTGCCCGCCTCCGCTGGTGTGCTGCCCGCTGCCGGCTCCGCCGTGGCCTCGTGCCGCGTGTCTCGACGACCCCGTCCCCTTCGGACGACGGAGTCATCCGCGTCGAGCATCTCGCGGACATCAGCGGCGAAGTCACGGAGCTCACTGCGTACGTAGTCACGTGTGGCGACGTCACCGAGGGCCATTCGCAGCGCAGCCAGTTCGCGGGCGAGATAGTCGGAATCGGCCAGGAGGCGTTCGGTGCGCTGCCGGTCCTCGGCGAACTGCACGCGATCGCGATCGGCCTGCCGGTTCTGCGCCAGGAGGATGAGCGGTGCCGCGTACGACGCCTGCAGGGACAGCAGAAGCGTCAGGAAGATGAAGGGGAACGGATCCGGAGCCCCCTCGACGATGGCCAGGTTGATGCCGATCCAGACGATGATCGCGATCGTCATCCACAGGATGAAGGCCCACGACCCGATGCCCCGGGCGGCCTTCTCCGACAGTCGACCGAAGCGCTCGCTGTCGACGGACGGACGCAGGGTGCGGGAGCGGTCGAGCGGCTGGTCCAGGCGGCTGGAGCGACGCTTGCGTGGAGACGCCATGTCAGGCACCCCCCGGAATGTCGTCGTCCTCATCGCGCCAGTCCGCCGGCAGCATGTGGTCGATCACGTCATCGACGGTGACTGCGCCGAGGAGGTGGCCGTCCTCGTCGACGACGGGAAGCGCAACCAGGTTGTATGCGGCGAACAGGCGCGTCATGGCGTCCAGCGGTGCGTCCGGGCTGACCGGCATGAGGTTGACGTCGACGAGGGCCGAAACCAACGTCCCGGGAGGCTCGCGCAGAAGCTGCTGGAAGTGGCAGGTCCCGAGGTAGCGCCCCGTCGGCGTCTCCGTCGGAGGTCGTGCGACGTACACCTGCGAGGCGAGCGCCGGCGAGAGATCGGGATTGCGAATCTGGGCCAGGGCCTCGGCCACCGTGGCGTCCGGAGGAAGCACGATCGGCTCGGTCGTCATGAGGCCGCCGG
>JBIIJX010000195.1:0-4659 GCA_044233495.1 Candidatus Nanopelagicales bacterium | reverse complement strand
AGATCGAGAGCGGCCGAGAAGGCCGTGACGATGACGTCGACGACGCGTGGAGAGGTAGTCGTGGCCCGTGGATTGACCACCAGGAGACCGCGCATCCCGCGAGCCTAGTAGCGGCGCGACGCACGATGCTCGCCCCGATACCGTGCTCCGGTGAGTTCACGTCCGATGGTGCTCGTCGTGCTGGCCGCCCTCGCCGGGCTGGAGGGTCTCGGCCTCCTCGCCTACGCCGCCTTCGACCTCGTCTCCGCTGTCCGGGTGGGCATCACCGGGCCGGCCGAGGTGTCCAATCCAGCTGCGCTGGCGGGTCTAATCGCCATCACCGCAGCCTTCGGCGCGGCACTGATCTGGGTGGCGCTCGGGTGGTGGCGCGGCCGCACCTGGGCCCGCTCGCCCTTCGTCGTCGCCCAGTTGGTCCTCGGTCTCATCGGCTACGAGATCTCCCAGTCCGGTGAGGGTGGACTGCGGATGGTCGGCCAGGTCGCCATGGTGGTCGCCGTGACAGGAATCGTGCTGGTCTTCCTGCCCAGTGCCCGACGGGCGCTCAGCGACTGACGTCAGTCGGCTTCTCCGCCAGTCCCTCGCGCAGCTGCACGAGAGTGCGCGACAGCAGTCGTGACACGTGCATCTGCGAGATGCCGAGTTCGTCGCCGATCTGCGACTGGCTCATGTTCTCCACGAAGCGCATCAGCACGATGGCGCGCTCGCGCTCCGGAAGCGCCTCGATGAGTGGGCGCAGCGCCTCGCGATCGTCGAACTCGTCGAAACGGGAGTCGAGCGCGCCGAACGAGCTCAGGAAGGACGCGGGACCCTCGGATTCCGCGGAGGCCTCGATCGACCGCGCGGTGTAGGCCTGCCTCGCCTCGAGGGCATCGAGCACATCGGCCTCGCTCACCTCGAGTGCCGTGGCGATCTCGCGCACGGTGGGGGAGCGCTGCAGGGTGACGGACAGCTCGTCTGCGGTCCTGGCGACCTGCGCCTGGAGTTCCTGCAGTCGTCGCGGGACGCGGACGGCCCACGTGCGATCCCGGAAGTGGCGCTTGATCTCACCGAGGATGGTCGGGGTCGCGTACGTCGAGAGTTCCAGCCCTCGTTGCGGGTCGAAGCCGTCGATGGCCTTGATCAGGCCCACGGTGCCCACCTGCACGAGATCCTCATAGGGCTCACCGCGGTCCCGGTAGCGCCGGGCCAGGTGCTGAACGAGGGGCAGGTGGAGGGTGATCAGCTCCGCGCGGGCTGCTTCTCTCCCGGGGTCTCCATCGGGCAGGGCGTGCATCCGGGCGAGGAGTTCGTGCTCACGATCCCGCTCGACCTCCGACCAGCGCCCCCCGGTGCGATCGGTCGATGTCACACGTCCACCAGGTCGCTGGTCACGGTGAAGGCGATGACGAGGTCCCCGTCGACGATCGTCGCCTCAACAGCGTCCACGAGGGCACTGAGCACCGTCCAGCTGAAGGACGACGTGGACGGCGATGTCGTCGCGGTCGTCGGGCCGGAGACGCGAACGGCGAGCGTCATCCCGTCCGTGTCGAACCGACAGGTCACTCGTGCTCCCGGCGAGGCAGCCGCGATGACCTGGCTGACCGCCTCGTCCACCGCGAGGCGGACATCCTCGAGCTGATCCAGCGGCAACTCGGCCCGTGCCGACATCGACGCCGCGAGGGTGCGGGCCAGGGCCACATTCTCGGTCTGCGCCCCGAAGGACAGTGTCACGGTGTCGGCCACGGGTGCCTCCTCTCCTCGGGCAACACCCTAAGGTCCGCGACGGAACGTGCCCAGTGATCCGCTGGAGGTCCGGCACCGATGCGGAGGCAGGAGCCGAGCGCGGGCCGGGCTCCACCTGAAAGTGGTACCTTCGACGCACCTCAGTTCGGTCAGGAAGGATCGGAAGGATCCGCCATGGAGCCCAAGGCGCAAGACGGCCAAGACGCGATCACGCATGAGCCCACCGACGAGCTCACTGATGAGCAGGTCGAGCAGGTAAGCGGTGGCCTGGCCAAGATCGGTATCGGAGTGCCCACCCTCTAAGGCGCTCCGCGCGCGGATGACCCCGTGAGGCGCACACCGGATCAGCGTTTCTCCGAGTTCCTCGAATGTGGGAACCACGTGCAGCGGGGGAGCGCCGGGGTCGGCATCACCAGGCGCTGCCGCTAGTCGACGCTCTGGTTCGCCAGGTCGGCAAGTGCCTCACCAGTGACCCGCTGCACGGTCCACTCGTCCATGGCGATGGCGCCGATGCTGCGGTAGAAGCCGATCGCGGGCTCGTTCCAGTCCAGCACCCACCACTCGAGCCGCCCGTAGTCGTTCTCCACGCACTCGCGTGCGAGGGTCGACAGCAGCACTCTGCCGTAGCCCCGGCCGCGCAGTTCCGGGCGGACGTAGAGATCCTCCAGGTACAGGCCGTGCTTGCCGAGCCAGGTGGAGAAGTTCAGGAACCACAGCGCGAATCCACCGAGGCTGTAGGTGTCTGACTCGTGCTCCACCACGTGTGCGAACACCTTGGGATCCGGGCCGAAGAGAGCCCGCTCGAACTGCTCCTCGGTGGACAGCACCTCGTCCAGGGCTTGCTCGTACTCGGCGAGATCGCGCACCATCTGCATGATCTCGGGGATGTCGGCAGGACGGGCACGACGGACACGGCCGTTGGTCATGGCTCCACCCTATGTTCGGAGTGCTGGTCGGGACTGCGTCGAAGCGACGGCTGCTCAACGCATCAGGTGGGGGTCGTGCAGGTAGGCATCGATGAGCAGGCGTGCTGCCTCCAGGGTGCTGGAGTCGTCAGGTGCCGCCGACAGGGCCGCGAGCAGTTCTCCCGCACGCGCTGAGTGCGCGGGGCTGTCCGAGTCCTGCACCTCTCTCAGACGTGAACTCAAGTCGTTGGACATGACACCCACTGTGCCATCTCGAGGATCGGCCGTGACGCAGCTGGAGCGGGAAAAGCCTGGGGGCCGTCGCCGACTCAGCGCCGGGATAACTGCACGGGATTGACGTACAGCGTCTCGTACCCGCTCTCCTCGATGGTGGCCTCGGCGCCGACGTAGGTCGAATCGAGCACTACTCCGAGCGCGCCGAGCTGCGCGATGTCATCGGCGGTCAGGGTGATGGTGTTCGACCCGGAGAACGAGATGGTGCACTCAACGAGCCTCGACAGGTTGGGTTCCGAGGTGCGGCGACCTGGATTGGTGGGCCCCCACAGCTCGACGTTGAAGGGGAACACCTCTGCGGTCGCAGTGATCGTGAGGCTTCCGGAGTCGACCAGGTGCATCCAGCGAGCTACGACTCCCTTGCCGTCCACGAAGCCCACCTGATGCGGGAAGTGCGGAAGGTCCACCCCGTCGACCTGAATCGTGCGGGCATCGCTGCAGGTGAGGTCCCCGAGGTCGACGGCGTTCGGAGGCGCCGCCGATGCTGGTGGGGTGAGGAGTGCAACGCCCATGGCGGATATTGCTCCGAGGGCGATGGTGCGGGACATGCTGTACTTCATGATGAGCCCCGTTCGTCGGAACAGAGGGCATCGGTTTCGCCATTCGCTCCCCGACGGGCCCTGGCGACCAGTCCAGCCCACCGGATCGACGCGTGCACTCGCAGCTCGAGCCGAGCCGCTGCTCCAAGGCTATGGCGCGAGACTGCGGGTGTCCTGCCGAGCGACCGCCGAATTCGCAAAGGCCCCCGCCCTCCAAGGGCAGGGGCCTTTGCGGCGCTGTCGTGAGGCTCAGGCCTTCTTGGTCTCCCAGAAGATCGCGGCGATCTCGTCGATCTTGGCGAGCAGCTGGTCGGCCACCGCGACGTCGCAGGTGCCCTTGGTGCCGCCGGCACCGGCCAGCTTGGTGGCCTGGTTGAACAGCTCATTGAGCTGCGGGTACTTCTCGAAGTGCGGGGGCTTGAAGTAGTCGGTCCACAGCACCCACAGGTGCTCCTTGACCAACTGGGAGCGCTGCTCCTTGATGGAGATGGCGCGCGCCTTGAAGTCGTGGTCGTCGGAGGCGTTGTGCTTCTCCATGCATGCCTTGACGGACTCGGCCTCGAGACGGGCCTGAGCGGGGTCGTAGACGCCGCAGGGGAGATCGCAGTGCGCGTAGGCGCTCGATCGAGGGGCGACAAGGGTCGCGAAGAGGCTCATGTGTGGATGACTCCTTGGCTAGACGTAGTGGTCACACGATAGCGCCGGGGCATCGAGTCGGCACAGGGTGCGCTCCGCGGCAGGATGGTGCCCGTGGCACTCATGACGCGGGTCCGGATCCTCGGACCCTCCATGGAGCCGGCCCTGACCAACGGCGAGTGGTGGGTTGTCCGACGGGCCAGGTCCTTCCGGCCCGGCGATCTCGTCCTCATGACGCACCCGGAGCGCCCGGGCCTGCGCGTCGTGAAGCGACTGGACCATCCGACCGAGCGGGGATGGTGGGTGCTGGGCGACAACCCCGACTCCAGTGACGACAGCCGGTCCTTCGGCCCCGTGCCGCATGACCTGCTCTGGGGGCGCCTGTGGTTCCGGTACGGCCGAGACCGCCACGAAGCCCGCGGATCGTGAGAGGCTCCCGTCATGTTCGCCGTCTACGCCGCCGGAGTCGACCGGAGTGATCCGCTGTCCGTCCTCGGCGTGGGTGACCTGCCCACGCCACCGACCCCCGAGGAGTGGGTCACCGTCCACGTGCGGGCTGCGAG
>JBIIJX010000262.1:0-3062 GCA_044233495.1 Candidatus Nanopelagicales bacterium | reverse complement strand
AGTCGATCGGCGAGCCGGGCACGCAGCTCACCATGCGCACGTTCCATACCGGCGGTGTCGCGGGCGAGGACATCACCCACGGCCTCCCGCGCGTCGTCGAGCTGTTCGAGGCGCGCACGCCCAAGGGCAACGCCCCGATCGCCGAGGTCACCGGCCGTGCGCGCATCGAGGACTCCGACAAGGCGCGCAAGATCATCGTGGTGCCGGACGACGGCAGCGAGGAGATCGCCCACCAGGTGTCCAAGCGCGCCAAGCTGCTCATCGAGGACGGGGCTCATGTCGTCGTCGGCGAGCAGCTCATCGCCGGAGCCGTCGACCCCAAGGTCGTCCTGCGCATCCTCGGCATGCGCAAGGTGCAGGAGCACCTGGTCGACCAGGTGCAGGAGGTCTACCGATCTCAGGGTGTGTCGATCCACGACAAGCACATCGAGGTGATCGTCCGCCAGATGCTCAAGCGCGTCATCATCGTCGAGGCCGGCGACTCCGGCTTCCTCGCCGGCGAGCTGGTCGAGCGCACCCACTTCGAGTCGGAGAACCGTCGTGTGGTGGCCGAGGGCGGTCAGCCTGCATCGGGCCGTCCGGAGCTGATGGGCATCACGAAGGCCTCGCTGGCCACGGAGTCGTGGTTGTCGGCGGCCTCCTTCCAGGAGACCACGCGCGTGCTCACCGATGCCGCGATCCACGCCAAGAGCGATCCGCTCCTGGGTCTGAAGGAGAACGTCATCCTGGGCAAGCTCATCCCGGCGGGCACGGGTATGCCCGTGTACCGCAACGTCAAGGTCGAGCCCACGGAGGAGGCCAAGGCTGCGATGTACGCGAGCTTCGGCAGCTATGACGATCTCGACTACAGCGCCTTCGGCGCCACGTCGGGTGCTGCGGTTCCCCTGGAGGAGTTCGACTACCGCGGGTACTGATCCGCACTGGTCACGAGCAATGACTCTGGCGAGGGCCCCGTCGCATGACGGGGCCCTCGCTGGTTCACGGGGCGCAGACCCCGATGGGCTGTTGTGCCAGCGTCTCCGCGCCGCGTCGACTACAGGTCGCCGAGGCGATCGAGCAGGGCAGCGGCCCCGGACTTGATCTGCCGTCGCTGGACGGCGTTGAGAACGCCGTCGGACTCCCGCACCGCACCGTCCTTCAGCAGCAGTGCCAGGCTGGAGTCGAATAGGCGGGGATCCACGTCGGGCAGGCGGACCCTGATCTCCTCTTCACGGCCGGGACCGTCCCGCAGGATCGAGGTCACAATGCGGCGCTCCGTTGGGGTGCGATCCAGCAGTCCGGTGATGCCGGCGGTGATGGCCTCGCGGCTGAGCGAGCGCACCACCAGCGGCGTCAGGGCCCACACACTCTCCGCGCGGGTCTCGCCGACGGTCAGGCGGAGGTCCCCGCAGTGGTTGCCCGGGCCCAGCACCGCGGTTCGCCGCTCGTCGCCTTCGCTGTCGATGACCGTCACCGCGGCCTGGCCGGAGATCACGAACAGGATGCGGTCGGCTGGTGCGCCCTCGCGGTAGACCGGATCCCCGGCGGCGTAGCTCTCGGTGACGAGTCGGGTGTAGATGCCAGCCTCGTCGGCGGCCGTCAGGCCGAGCACGCTGAGGTCGACATCGGCTCCGGTGAGGCGCTGCTCCCACAGTCGGGCGTAGGCGGGGAACGACACGAGCAGTTCCTGGTGTGTGCCGGTGTGCACGGTGCCCTGGTCGAGGAAGGCGATCAGGTCCATCGCCTCCGCCACGATGGGATCACGCACGCTCATCACCGTGGCCTCGTAGGCCTGCTCCCGAATGGTCGTGATGAGTGGCAGGGCGACGTCGGCTTCACCGAGCGGGATGATGGACCCGATGAGCAGCACCCGCGGGGCCGAGGCGACGGCCACCGTGAGACTGAGCAGTTGTCGGTCGGTCACCGAGATGAGCTTCCCTCCTGGACCGAGCGGGGTGTCGATGGCTTCCGGGCGGCCGCACAGGTGCGCCAGCCCGAACCGCGTCAGCAGGTCCTGGGCCTGATCGGCCGTCAGGTGAGGGGCCCCTCCGTGGAGTTCGTCCAGCACGGAGACGTCGAAGCCGGCGGCCTCGTCCGGCACGAAGGCGACCTGGTGGCGCAGGGCGGCGCTCCGCACGTCAATGCCGTCGAGGGTGACCGTCCCCCCATCGGGGTTCTGGTCACCGGCAAGTGCTGCGACGAGGCCGTCGGCGAGTGGCCAGGGAGACGACACCACGCCCAGGACGGCACCGCGTGGAATCGTCAGGTCCGCAACCGTCAGTTGGTTCCCGGTGTCCAGGCGCAGAGTCAGGTCGCGAGCTGCCAGCCCAGTGGGTTCTCCGCCGTCCTCGGTGCTCTTGGGTCGGTCCACGCGGTCCGGCTCTCTCAGGATCACGTCGATTCGGTGCTGGGACACCACGCCCAGTTGCACGGCGCGCACCCAGGGCGGCAGCGTCTCCAGGCCCACGACCACGCTCACCACGTACAGGATCGCGGCGGCGATACCGGCAAGGCTGTCTCCGCCCAGCACAACGGCGCCCATCGTGACGATGCTCAGCCCTAGGAGGCCTGCGGCGTCCGCGGCGAGGTTCAGTCTCGCCACCGCGGTTCCCTGATCGTGTGTGCGCCGCTCGAGTTCCTCGACGCGGTTGGCGAACCGGCGCTGCTGCCACGCTCCAAGGTTGAGCCCTGCGAGCAGTCTCGACGTGCTGATGCCCTCGTCCACGAGGCCCTCGACGCCAGTGACGGCATCCGTGCGCCGGTGGTCGATGCGAAGGAGGGAGCGGCCGATACGGCGGTACACGAGCAGGAAGCCCACAGTCGCGACCGTCATGGCCAGGCCGGCGATCGGCTCGATGATCGTCAGCAGGATCAGGCTCTGCAGTATTCGACCGACTGCGGTCAGGCCCTGGGTGAGAGTCTTCTCGACGGCTTCGGCAATACGATCCACGTCGGCCGTGTGACGGCTGACGATCGACGCCCTGCTGAGCACCTGCTGCCGTGAGATGCGGGACTCGAGTGCCCGGTCGAAGATCTTCAACCGCATGCGTGAGGCCGACTCGCCGCCCACTCGGTGGGCACCG
>JBIIJX010000077.1:0-10360 GCA_044233495.1 Candidatus Nanopelagicales bacterium | reverse complement strand
GACGTTGCTCCCGAGACCGTTGGTGCGGGTCTTGTTGGCGAAGGTGGTGCCGCCGTCGGTGGAAATGGATAGGCCGCCGAACGTGGCGGCGTAGATCGTGCCCCCACTGACGTACACCCCGTACACGGTGTCGTTTCCGAGGCCGTCGGTGGTGGTCTTGTTGGTGAAGGTGGCGCCGCCGTCGGTGGAGATGGACAGGCCATCAGCCGTGGCGGCGTAGACGGTGTCTGGGGTGCCGTCAACAGCGACTACCCCGTACACGACGTTATCTCCGAGGCCGTCCGTCGTCGTCTTGTTGGTGAACGTAGTGCCGCCGTCGGTGGAGATGGAAAGACCACCATTCGTGGCGGCATAGACGGTGGACCCGATGACGTACACCCCGCGCACGATGTTGTTCCCGAGCCCGGATCCGGTATTCGTGGTGGTCTTGTTGGTGAAGTCGCCGGGGTCAGCCGAAGCCGTGTTCGCCTGTAGGCCACCGGTGGTGAGCAGAACGGCCACGCTCGCCAGGAGAACGGCGCACCTCCTCATCACCCGGCGGAGTGATTCCCGTCTGCCGAGGGCGATCCCGGCGCCGATGGGTCGCGCTGCAAGTGCTCCGGTCAACGCTGTATCGACTGCAGTCGTGGGCACTCGGGTCAGGTGGCTCATGGGACGGACTCCTCGCAGATCATGGGCTTAGCTGCTCACCTGGTCGGTGCCGTCGCTTGACGGTGCCGAGGGTCAGGAGGTGGACGTTTCGGAGGCTAAGTGCCCCTGGCACATCACGTTCTGGGGCGCTACGCACGTATACGTCCCGAGATACACGTGTTTCGCTCGTGGCTCTTGCGGCATGCGCACGACGCCCGCCTGGTACACACGTGTATCCGCTTCCCACGGCAATCGGCAATAGGTGGAGGATGTGGGCATGTCCCGGCCCACCCGAGTGCTCTACGTCGAGAACGACCCGGTGCTGCGATCGATGATGTCGTCCTTCATCAGGGCTCTCCCTGAAATCGAGTTGGTGCTCGCGGTGAGCGGTTCGGTCGAGGCCCTGGCGAGCAAGGAGCGGGTCGACGTCGCCCTTCTGGATTGGGCGCTGGGCCCGACTTCCCTCAACGGGGTGCAGCTCGGGCACGCGTTGCGCGATCGGGATGAGAACGTCGGCATCGTGATCCTGAGCCAGCACTATGCCTGGGACTTCCACGGCTCGAATGGCCGGGTCAGCATGGGCTGGTCATATGTCGAGAAGAAGGCGGACATCGACAGCGCCTACCTGGCCAAGGTGCTCAAGGCAACGGCATCCGGCCTGTCGGTGATCGAACCATCGATCGACGAGGGGCAGGCGCCTGCGACCATCTCGCGCCTTCGGCAGCTGACGACACGCCAGCGCCAGGTCATGTCGTTGGCCGCCACGGGAATCGATGCCAACGTCATCGCAGACCGCGTAGGGCTTGCATCGGTGACAGTGCGCAAGGAACTCTCGGAGTGCTATCGGATTCTCGTGCCCGATGCCCCACCCGGAACCGATCTGCGCACTGCAGCGGTCGTCGCGTGGATCGAAGGTCGGCGAATGACTTCGATGGGCGCATATGACAACTAGCGACAGGTTGAGGACCCTCCTGCTCAGCCTGCGCCGATTCGTGCTGGGTCCCTGGCCGCTGCCTATCGGCGGCCTGTGGACGTTCCTGAGCATCATGATCCTGGGCACGGCGTGGCGGCTCTTCGGAGGCCAGCCGATGATCCCCCAGCAGGATCCCCTCGCGACGCGGACCATCGGAATCCTCGCCGTGGGACTCCTCGGCCCTGGAGTCGTTCTCGTGCCGCTGCTCGTGTACCGGGGCATTCGGCGCCGACTCACCCAACGCGAGGTCCGATGGCCGGAGTACCTCATCACGCTGGTCACTGCGTCCGTCATCGGCGCCGCTCTCCTCAATCTCATCCTGCGGGACTCCCAGAACTTCCAGGACGTCCTGAATAGGCCTGGCCTGATCGACACGACGGCGCGGATCCTCATTCCCGTCTGGTTCATCAATGCAGTGATTGGCACGGTCTTCGCACGCATCCGCCGGGAATCGGATACCGCCACGCAGGCACTTCAGACTGTCGTGGCCCAGCGCCGCCTGCTGCTGGAATCAGAGGAACGCGTGCGCAGCCAGGTGGCGTCCTTCTTGCACGATCGAGTCCAGACCGATCTCGTGTCGATCGCCCTGCGCATCCGCGCCACCATCGGGCAGGACCCGGACGTCATGACGAGGGAGCTCTCGGACGTCATCTCCGAGCTCGAGCGGGTGCGCTCACAGGAGGTACGCAGAGCAAGCAGGCAGTTGAGCCCGAACCTGTCTACCGTCACCTTCGACACAGCGCTGCGTGAGCTCGTAGATTCCTACCGAAGTGCCATGGAAGTCTCGATGCACGTGAACCATGCTGCATTGGATGAGATCTCCCATAGTCCCGATATGTCCCGCGCCACTGCGCTCTACCGCATCTGCGAGCAGGGCTTGCTCAACGCCGCCATTCACGGTCACGCTACGGAATGCTCGATCCAGGTCACCCTCAATCCCGATGACCACCTCGTGCTCCAACTCGCCGACAACGGCCTCGGCACGCAGGGCCAGCCACTCAAGCCCGGCATGGGGATGACCGTCATCGCCGCCTGGGTGGAAGCCCTCGACGGACAGTGGAGCCTGGCGCCCGCATCCTCGGGAATGACCCTGACGGCCTCGTTCCCCTCCGCCTAGCCGGCAGCGGACGGATTCGGCAGTGCGCAGCCGCCGGTTCTGGTGGCGTACACCCAGGTGTTCTCCTCAGGCAGACCTCACCCATGGTGTCTTCAGCTTGCACATGCAGATCCGGGCGTGACCTGGTTGAAGGAGATGGTCCCGACGTTGTTGGCGGTACGTTCAAGATTGATGTTCCAGCAACTACCGTCGGCCACGGTGATGTAACCATTCTGCTGCCATATGGCGTAGTTGCTGAACCCTTCCGGAACCGGCACCGATGGCGGAGCGTAGAAGCCCACTTGCGAGATGCTGGTCCCGGAATTGACCCACACCTCAAGCCAATTGGAGACGTCGTTACTAAAGAATGTCGAACCCGCCTGGAAGGCGGATGTCCCGACGAGGATGGGGAGTGCGAAGCCCCCTGCCCCTCCGGTCCCCCCATTTGGCAGTGAAACGGCGAAGGCCGCCAATCCAGCCGATGCCACCCACCAGAGGTTGTCTTGCCCGAAGTACTGGACTTTTGGTTGCTCGAAATTGATGACACAACCGGACACGCTGGCGCCGGTCCACCACGAATCCGAGTAGCAGTTGCTCGCGTCAATAGTGACATTGACGCCCCCATTGCCGCCGATGTTCAGCGGTGCTTGGTAGTACCCCATCGTCGCCGTCGCGGGCGGGATGTATGCGGGTGGGCTGCCGCCGCCACCCAGTCCGACCAAGTTCGGAGATATGTAGTAACCCGGAACGTCGAAGGTGTTGAAGGTGAACTGGTTTGCCCCATACCCGGCCGCTCCCCAGATGCTCGTTGCATTGGGTCCATTGCTGCAGTTCGGTGACGCGGCGTTCGCGTAGGTGGCCACGGATACGTTCCCCAGATTGCTGGCGGGAGGGCACGTGAACGATGACGAGGTGGCCCAGGTGGTGGGCGGGGATGATCCCCGAAATGCTCCAGCGCCATTTGCGTATCGCGGGCCGGCGGGCGCTGCCCAGTTGCCGCAGGTCAGTGCCCAGTCGCCCAAGGTGAGCCCTGCTGCGTTGCCGGCGTTGGCCGAGCCGACCTGGAACCAGGTCAGTGCTGGATCCGATGCGTTGCACAGCACGAGATTGGTGAGCACGGCCGAGCCGAGTTCTGGCAGGCCGTTTGCAGCGACGTAGTAGGGGACCAAGGAGTTGCCGTCGTAGCAACTACCACTGCCCCCTTGGCCACCTGGCAGGACGGCATACGTGGCGCAGGAATTCAGGGTGCTGCTCGTCGGCGGCGCCGTGACCGCAGTTCCGGTTGAAGTCGCCAGGATCGGCGGGCACAGGGTGTTGTAGGCACCCCCCGCCAGCTCACTCTGCGAGGGGGTGGCCGTGGGATACCAGGTGCCATTCTTGCCCAGGACAGCAGTGCCGTTGTTCTTGTTCCACTGCAGCAGGTTGGCGTAGCACTGGCCCGCGTTGCGGAGTCCGAAGTATTGGTAGAGAACCGCGTTGTCCGTCCACGTCGCCCCCTGCGTGGCCGCATCAGGCAGCAGGCCCAAGGGCGTGGATTCCTTCGGGCCCCCCGCCGCAGCATCGCTGGTCACCAGGGTGCCGACATTGCTCGCGTAGTCGATGTTCGTGTTGATCCGATTGCCGGCGGTGGAGGAGGGCCAGGCCTGGCTGCCGACGGGATCGTCGGTGACGATGTAGCCGATCGTGTCCTGGTAGAGCTGATTGATGCGCGCCGCGTACACCTGCGCGAGGGCATGCTGGGCCCGGTTGAAGTACTGCGCTTGCTCGGTGGCGCTTGGCTTGCTCCCGAGAGCGGACTGGAGCGCCTGGAATGAGTAGTAAGTGCCGTTCAACAAGCCGAGGGAGTCGATGGGTGAGTTCTGCCCGGCGTTGTAGTAGTTCAGCTGGTTGACCAGAGACTCCAGCGTGAAGGCCGCCTGGATGCCGACCACTGACTGCTGGTAGTAGGTCGCCAGATACTGGTTGTAAGCGTCAAAAAGCGGCACTGTGTTCGTGTTCTGCGTTCGCGAACTTGCGAGTGAAGCTGACAGCGCCAACGTGAGAGCCTCCTGCAACAAGCTCAACTGGGAATTAGGTTGCGGCTGGACCTTCTTCTGGCAGTCAGGCTCCGGATTTCCGGGCGGGGGCGGTAGGGGGCTTCCGCTGCACCCCGGCACGTAGTTGCCGGCGACGTTGTCGAGGTTCAAGTTGAAGGGGGGCTGGTTGGCCAAGCCGAAGCCGCTCTGGCTCTTGTAGATGCTGGACGTCGCAACACTCGGGATTGTCGCGCTCGTCGTGGTGAAGCACCCACTCCAGAGTCCGAAGTCGGTCATGAAGTCGGAGAAGAGGCCGCCCCCCGTGCACTGTGCCAGCATTTCGACCGAAGTGTAGAAGGACGCCTGCTGGTCTTGGACATTCACCTTGGCCGCGTCAGCGAACTCTCTGGAGATCTCCGATTCCGCCGAGTTCAGTTGGTTCTGCAAGGACTCGATCTGGCTCTCTTGGTATGCAAGTTGTGCGTTTATCGTGGCGAATTGCGCGGACAAGCAGGCTTCCTCAGCATTGGACTGGGCGTTCGCCGCCTGATTATCAATCGTCGAACTGAGGGCTCCCCCAACGTATGGGATGTAGCTGATCAGGCCAGTGGCAACCTTCAGCCCAATGTTCGGATTCGGCGACATCACCGAAGCACACGAGGACGAAGACGCGCCCAGCGTCGCCGCCCTGTTCTGCTTGGTCGGCACGCTCGACGCATTGGAGAAGGCAGCATCCAGGTACCCGTAGGGAATCGGGCCGGGCGGCGCCTGTGGCGCGAATTCGAATGCCTTACCGATGAATGCGGGGAATCGGCCGTTGGCCGCGGTGCGCACCCGGTAGGTCCCGGCATTCACACCGAACACGATCCGCTTCAGTCCGCGAGTCTTCGCGGTCTTGACCATCGACCAGCCCCGATCGGTCTTGCGCTCCAAGGTGACCTGCCACGCACGCAGTGGGCCGACGCGAACCTCCAACGCGCCGTGGCCGGCAATCGTGATGTCAGGGGTGGGAATGTAGGTCTTCGGCGTCGAGGTCGTCGACTGAAATCCGTGCTGCGCGGGCACCACAACCCGGTAGACGCCTGCGGTGAGTGGCACCGAGACCTCGTCCTTGGTGCCCTTGGTGCGATAGTCACCGACACGCTGCCACGAATCGCCCGAACGTCGCTCCAGCGCGATCTGCCAGGCGTCTGGACCCACTCGTGACGGTCCCACCTGCACCCGGAGCAGGGGGCCATCTGCCATGGTTACCCGGACTGGCGCCGACACCGCGGTCGGAACGGACGTGGATGCAGCCGACGCAGCGTGTGGAGTGGCGAGCATGGCCCCGATCACGCAGACCACAACCGCCCAGGTGATCTTGGACCTCTTCGACAAGTCCATGAAGCCCCAATCGTCAGCGCGGACCCGGGCGCACCGGTATCGGCAGCAAGGGCGCGCATCAACGTAACACCGATTAGAACCGCCTGTCACCGGTCCGGACTTCGGGCGAGGAGAAAACCATGCGCGAGGGCTACTAGCCCAGGGCCTTCGCCGACAGCGGGATGGTGACCCGGAGTTGGCAGCCCCCGCGCGGAAGCGAACGTAGGGTCAGCCGAGCGGGGCTCCGACCGATGGTCGACAGGCCCAGCCCCTGCTCGGTGTCAGTTCTGACTCCGATGCCGTCGTCACGAACGTTCACCTCGATCGCCTCACTCTCCACGGCAATGTGGACATCGATATGCGTCGCGCACCCATGGGTGACTGCGTTGTTAATGCCCTCCTCGACGATTTCGAAGATCCAGATGCGCAGGGCCGAGAGGTCTGTGACCGCGTCGAACGCCCGTTCGTCGCCGGTCAGCGACACAACGGCGAGTCCCTGCCAACGCTCCACGAGCTGGGCGAGACGCTCAGGCAGCGCCCGGCCGTCATCGAAGGTTCCATCGACAACCGCCGTGAGGTCGATCACGACCTGATCGAGGATTGCCTGAGAGCGTTCCCGGATGTCGGCTGCAGTGTCGCCGGCACCGGCAGTTCCGGAATCGAGTTTCAGCAGCATGGCGACGGCGGCCAAGCGGCCCTGGACGGGTCCGTGCAGGAGCAGCGCGACACGTCGCTTCTCCGCAGCGAATTCCTCCTGCAGACCAGCGTTGATGCCGGCTATCTCTTCCTGCACTCCCTCGAGCTGGTCAGCCTGTGCAGCGATGCCGCGAAGATGGCGCTCCATCGATGCACCCAACATGGCAAGGACGAAGACGATCACCGTCAAGGAGAACAGCGGCACGGGCGAGGCCAACCGTTGAGGCAGCTGGCCCACGGCGGCGAAGATGCCAACCCCGACGATGACTGATGCTGCCGTCCAGCACACTGTCCAAAGCGTGGCGTGCGAACGGGCCGCCCTTCGGCTTTGGATGACAGCGCCAAGCGCGAGCATCCCGAGGAGAGCGCAGATGCAGACAAGGATGGGGAACCCTGGGTCGTCCGGAGGCCCAGTGAGCACCAACGGGGCCAGGGTCGCCCCGAAGACGAGCACCGACCAGCGGACCGAGATCAGCAGCGGCTGCCGATGCTCGGGCGGTGGCACCAGCACTGCTCGCTGGCGCGCAAACTCATCGTCAGTCTCTCGCAGCGTGCGAAGCTCCGACACTTGATGACTGGCATCCCGCACGACTCCCTGAGAGTAGGCCTCGGCGATTTGCGCCAAGCGGAGGCGACGGTCCCTCGATATCCGGCCGTTCACTTCCCCGAGATCGGCCTGGAGTCGGCGCATACGCGGCAGAACCTGATCGACGACGATGGTTCGCACTCGGGCTCGAATGTCCTCCAGGTCGGAACGCGCCGACGCACGAAGATCAAGAAGCCGTGCCGTGGAGGCCCGGAGTTCCGCAACTGAACCGACCCAGTAGTCACGCAAGCCGAAGTAGTACGCGCAGAGTGCACTGCGCAGCGCAAAGGTGATCGAGGAGACCGCCCAGCGGAGTGGCGAGATGCCAGGCTGCCCCAGGTATTCGAAAAACGCCCACTGCACCGCCATCGATGCTGCGCCAGCCGCCAGCCAGGTGGCGATGACCACAACGAGGGACGCGGATTCAGAAGCACGCCGCCGCAAGTACGTACGGTCCGCCACGAAGAGCACGAGGCCGGCCGCGAGGACTCGGAGGATGCCGATCGCGACGGCCCATGCGGGCGGCAGGTCCACAGGCACGGAATTGCGCGCATACGAGGGCCACTGCATGAGCAGAGCGATCAGGATCCATGCACGCAGGGAAATCGCCCACCGACCCGTCAGCAGATCTCGCCAAGACGGGTGAGCGAGCCGCAGTTCATCGGACAATGACACGGCCTTGCTGCCACATGCGAACGGCGAGAACTCGCGCGTTGTGTTGTCGATCCGAGCGGATGCCCAGGGCCAGGAAGGTTCGCTGCACCATCGCCTCAGCAGCGTTGACCGAGGTGCCACGAACCTCGGCTATTCCGGCATTGGACAGGCCCTGGGCCACGAGACGGAGCACTTCTCCGTGAGCAGCACTGATGACGACCAGATCGTCCGACCCTTCCGCCGGCTCCCGAATGACCTGGTGCGCGACCGACGCTTCGATCGCAGCCAGGAGATCATCAGCGGACGACACCATCGACTTGACCAGGTACACCACGTCGTTGGGCAAATGCCCACCATCTCCGGCTCCCAGGTGAGGGGATGCGTGAACACTGAGCATGATCCGCCCCACCCAAGGGGCTTGCTGCTCCACCCCTCGTAAGAGGTGCACCCCACTTGGGCCGGGGCCAAGGTCGAGATCCGTCATTACAACGTGGGGGTCGAAAACCGGTAGCGCAGCCAATGCCTCAGTCACCGTGGCGCAGGCGAGAACGTCGATGCCTACTCCCGCCAGCGTTTGCGTGAGAAGGCCGCGCGTGAATTGCTCGTCCTCGACGAGAAGCACTCGATAGCGAAATCCGGCCTCCTCGCCAGTGTCGTCTTCACGGTTGCCCACGTCGGACGGGTCGGCTTCCACTGCCACCCTCTTCCTGGCACGGCATGCCGAGATTTCGTGTCGAATGACCCGCAAGCGTATGGCATCAAAGCCGGCGGGATGACGAATCCGCCATCGCACACCGAGCGCACCCGCACGGTTCCATTCGGAGACGATCACGAGGCGCCGATCGCCCCCGTGTCCCGGGGACGCTGGAAATGCACTCGACAATGAGGCTCCGAAACATCGAAGGCCCAGAGAGCAGTCTCTGGGCCTTCGATTCAGTAGCGGGGCCAGTGCGCTGTTTCATGACTTAGTTAACCCCTGTCGCGCGACATCGTTAACCCTGCGGGGATGTCGAAGAACCGGGTCATCGTCGAAGCGGTGCTGGCGGGGCAGTCCCATGGGGCGGTCGCGCGGCAGTACGGGATCTCCAAGGTCTGGGTCGGCAAGCTGGTCGCCCGGTGGCGTGAGGGCGGCTGGGACGCGGTTGAGAAACGGACCACCCGGCCGAAGGGGAACTCCCGGGCAACACCACGGCCGACGATTGACGCGGTCATCGCGCTTCGTGAGTGGCTCACTGTTCAGGGTCTGGATGCCGGCCCCCACACGATCGCCGCGCACCTGGAGCACGGCGGCATCACTGCGCCATCGGTTGCGACGATCTGGCGGATCCTCACCCGCGCGGGCCTGGTCACTCCCGAGCCACGTAAGCGCCCCAAGCGCTCCTACATCCGGTTCGAAGCAGACCTGCCGAACGAATGCTGGCAGGCGGACTTCACCCACGTCGCCCTCGCCGACGGCACCGACGTCGAGGTCTTGTGCTTCATCGACGACCACTCCCGGTTCCTGATCAGCTGCAGCGCCCACACCCCGGTTACCGGAGCCGACGGCGTCACCGTGTTCCGTGTCGCCTGCAACACCCACGGCATCCCCGCCACCACGTTGACCGACAACGGATTCGTCTTCACCACCCGAGTCCGAGGCGGCCACAACGCCTTCGAACGCGAACTCGCGATCCTGGGCATCGTGCAGAAGAACGGCAGACCCAACCATCCCCAGACGCAGGGCAAGGTCGAGCGATTCCAGCAGACCCTGAAGAAATGGCTCCGCGCCCGGCCCCCCGACGCGACCGTGGCCGACCTGCAGGTGCTGCTCGACGAATTCACACACACCTACAACCACGACCGCTGGCACCGAGCACTGCCACCCAGAACCACGCCCGCGCAGGCCTACACCGCCCGCGCCAAAGCCACCCCTACCGGCCGCGACGGACACTGGCGCCTCCGACACGACACCGTCGACCGATCAGGCCGCGTCACCTTGCGCCACGCCGGCAAGCTCCACCACATCGGACTGAGCTACAACGACATCGGCAGACACGTCCGCATCCTCGTCCACGACCTGCACATCACCATCATCGACGCCGACACCGGCGAGATCATCCGAGACCTCATCCTCGACACCACACGCGACTATCAACCCACCGGCAAACCACCAGGCCCACCCAAAGGCAGCCCACAACGCGGCGGCCGCAAGAAACAACCCCGATAAACGAAGTCGCGAGACACCGGTTAACGATGTCTCGCGACTTCACACATGGTGGAGGTGCCGGGAATCGAACCCGGGTCCGTGCAGGCTCCTCGCGTTCTTCTACGTGCGTAGCCGCGCTGTCGCTTCTCGACCCCGGGGCTTC
>JBIIJX010000173.1:0-5413 GCA_044233495.1 Candidatus Nanopelagicales bacterium | reverse complement strand
GGGCGAGGAGCCAGACGAAGGACTGCGTGCCGCCGCTGGGGGTCACGTGCTCCTCGCGCAGGGTCTCCAGCACGGTGAACCCCTCCCCCATCGACGCGGCGAGACCCACGGCGCTGTAGCGATGCACGGGCAGGCCCGAGCACATCTCGGGGCCGTCCTCGGCGAAGGTCGCGACGATCACGTGACCGCCGACGGGCACGGCCTCGCGCACGAGCGCCCAATAGCGCTGCTGGTCGTCGTGGTCGACGAGGAAGTGGAACGCGGCACGGTCGTGCCATACGTCGAAGGTGCGGTCCGGCTGCCAGTCGCGGATGTCGGTGACGACCCAGTGCACGGGCGCATCGCCCACGCGCGCCCGCGCCTCACCGAGGGCCTGCTGGCTGAGGTCGACGACGGTGACGTCATGGAAGCCGCGCGCGAGCAGCTGGTCGACCAGACGGCTCGCTCCACCGCCCACATCGACGACGCCTGCCGTCGACTCGGCGACGCGGGTGATGAGCATCAGGCTGTTCTCCGGCGTGGCCTGGAACCACGACACGTTCGTCTCACCGATGTCGGCGTACCGACCGTCCCAGTACTCGGCGCTCATGACCCTGTGCTCATGACCCTGCGCTCATCGCGAGGGGATCACGCAGCCGTGCCCTCCGACTGCACGCCGTCGTCGACCGGGGGCTCCTCGACAGCCGGCTCCTCGGGCAGCAACTGGCCACCGCTCAGCTCCGCCTCCGCGACGGCGATCGCGTCGAGAGCCGCCTTCAGGCGCTCCTGCGCGGCGCCGTAGGCCGCGAAGTCACCCTTGGCCAGCGCCACGCGGCCGTCCTCGTAGGCCCGCTGCGCCTCGGCGATGGCGATCGCGAGATCAGTAGCCGGGTCACCGGTCGTCGGCGCCGGCTCCGGGGCAGGCGTCGCTCCACCGCTGCCCGTCTCGGTGTCCTGCTCGAGCTGACCGAGCTCGTCGTCGACCGTGGGCTCCGGTGTGGCGTCCGGGCTCGTGCCGAACACCTTGGCGAGGGCGACGTCGAGGGTGTCCTCGAGGGCGACGTTCTCGCCGTAGCCCACCAGCACCTTGCGCAGCAGCGGGTAGCCGTCCTGCGCAGCACGGATGTAGACCGGCTCGACGTAGAGCAGACCGCCGTTGAACGGCAGGCTGAGCAGATTGCCGAGCTGGACCTCGGATCCACCGCGGCGCAGCAGGCTGAGCTGGCTCGACACCGACGGATCGGACTCGAAGTTGTTCTGCACCTGCTGCGGGCCCGGGATCGTGGTGTTGCTGGGCAGCTGCAGCACGCGCATCTTGCCGTAGTCCTCGCCCGGCGAAGAGTCGACGGCCATGAACGCCGCGAGAGTCTGGCGACGCTGCGGGGCGAACGTCGTCGTGAGGGAGAAGGCCGGCTCACTCTGGCCCGGCATCTGCACCGTCAGGTAGTACGGCGGCTGGAACACCTCTGCCGGGGTGACCGTCGGGTCGTTCGGCACGATCCACACGTCGGACGCGTTGTAGAAGGTCGTTGGATCCGTGACGTGGTAGCGGCTGAGGATGGCTCGCTGCACCTTGAACATGTCCTGCGGGTAGCGCACGTGCTCGATGATCGACTCGGGCATCTGCGAACGCGGCTCCACGACACCCGGGAAGGCCTTCATCCACGTCTGCAGGACCGGATCGCTGCCGTCCCAGGCATAGAGCGTGACAGTGCCGTCGTAGGCATCAACCACGGCCTTGACGGAGTTGCGGATGTAGTTGGCCTGATCGCGGGGAAGCAGCGAGCTGGGCAGGGTGCGACTGCTGACCGAGTCACTGGTCGCCTCGCTCAGGCTGACCCGACTGGAGTACGGGTACTCGTTCGACAGCGTGTAGCCGTCGACGACCCACTTGATGCGGCCCTCGACCACGACGGGGTAGGGATCCCGATCGAGGGTGAGCCACGGTGCGACCTTCTCGACGCGGGTCAGCGGATCGCGGTCCCACAGGATGCGCGAGTCGGGGTTCACCAGGTCCGAGAGCAGGATGTTCGCGTCCTGGAACTTCGTGGCGAACAGCAGGCGGCCCAGCGGGCTGCCCATGGGCACACCACCGGTGCCCTGGTAGGTGTTCGTCTTCTGCCCGGTGGGGCTCTGGTCGTCGGGGTAGTCCAACTCGATCGGCGGCGAGCCCTTCGGGGCGCCGACGATGCTGTAGGCCGGGGACAGCTCGCCGAAGTACACGCGGGGCTGCTCGAGCTCCAACTGGCCCTCGGACGGGATGTCGCTCTCGAAGAAGTCCGGCTGACCGTTCGTGAGCGCGGTGTTGTCGTAGGCCGCGACGACGCCGTAGCCGTGTGTGTAGACCGCTCGGTCGTTGGTCCAGTTTCGCTGACCATCCGGGATGCCCGCGAGGTTGATCTCCCGCACCGCGACGATCGCGCCGCGCTGACCACCGTCGAGGTCGTAGCGGTCGACGTCGAGAGTGTTGTTGAACGAGTAGTAGCCGCGGATCTGCTGCAGCTGGTTGAACGTGGGTGACACCACGGCCGGATCGAGGAGCCGGATCGCGTTCAAGGTCCCGGACGAGGCACTCACGACCTGCGGGGTCGGTGGCTCGACCGTGCCGGGGTACTCGGAGATCTCGGCGTCGGCGATGTCGTACGCGGCCCGCGTGGCGTTGATGTTGCGCTCGAGGTACGGCTGCTCCTTGACGAGCTCGTTCGGCCGCACCTGGAACTGCTGCACGATCATCGGGTACAGCGTTCCCACGACGATGCTGGACAGCACCAGCAGGGCGGCGCCGATGACCGGGATCACCCAGTGGCGTCGGAAGGCGTTCACGAAGAACAGGGCAGCGACGAGGATCGAGACCGCGGCAAGGATGTTCAACGCGGGCAGCACTGCGTGCACGTCGGTGTACTTGAGCCCGGTGAAGCCGGCGACGAGCTGCTGGCTCTGGGTGTCGAGGGCGAAGCGATCGAACCAGTACGCCACTGCCTTGAGGAGGACGAACAGTCCGATCAGCAGGCTGATCTGCGACTGCGCCGCACCCGAGGCCCGGTCGCCCTTCGGCTGCAGCCGCAGGCCCCCGTACAGGTACTGGACGATGATCACGACGATGAGGGTGATGATCACCGCCGTGAAGGCGAACGTGAGCAGGAACTGCACGAACGGCAGCGTGAACGTGAAGAACGACAGGTCGAGGCCGAACTGCGGGTCCTCGATACCGAACGGGGTGGCATTGCGCCACAGCAGGAAGTTGCCCCACTCCCCCGATGCGGTGAGTCCGCCGATGAACCCGACCACGACCGCGAGCACCACCGTGACGCGACGACGGTAGGGGTCGATGGCCACGCGATAGCGCTCGAGACTCGCCTGCTCGGGCGTCATCGCTTGGAACGTCGGACGCGTGCGCCAGGCGATCCACATGGCGATGCCGACCATGAGTCCGAGGAAGGCGCCGAAGATCCCGAACAGCATGAGGCGGGTGAGGATCGAGGTCGTGAACACCTCGGACTTGTCCACAGACTGGTACCAGAGCCAGTCGGTGTAGTAGCCGGTGAACACGACAAAGCCACCCACGAGGGCAGCCAGCACGATGATGGTCGGGATCAGCACGCTGCGGCGACGGGGAGCCGACGGGGAGAGGGTCTCCCCTCCGCCGGCGCTGCCCATGCCGGGCATGTCGAAGCTCACGCGTCCAACCTACGTCACTGCCGCTGCGACGTCGTCACGAGCATCGTCTGAAGCCTCAGGTCGTCTCGACCGGGCAGGCGGGAATCTCGCGTCCGGCCACGAAGCCCTCGACCGCCGCCACGGCCTCGCTGAGAGTGGCCACGGGCGTGACGGTCAGCCCGTCAGGCACGTGCCCCGCCGCCTCCGCGCAGTGGTCCGCCGGCATCAAGAACAGGGAGGCACCGGCCTCGCGCGCACCGGCAAGCTTCTGGCGAATGCCCCCGATCCGGCCCACCTTGCCATCGGGCGTGATCGTGCCCGTGCCGGCGACATGCTGGCCCGCAGTGAGGTCGACGGGCGAGAGTTTGGCGATGATGCCCATCGCGAACATCAATCCCGCGCTCGGACCGCCGACGTCATCGAGCGTGAACGAGATCGGAAAGTCCGCCGTGTAGAGCGGGCCCAGGCCGATGCCGATGTAGGCGGTGCCCGGGGCATCCGGGTTGTCCGCGGTTGTCACGCGCACGGTGAGTTCGCTGGGGCCGGTGTCCGAAGTGCCTGCGCCGTCATCGGTATCGCCCGTCGCGACCCGGCGGACGGTGAACTCGAGCTCTGAGCCGATGGGCTTGGAGCGCACGGCTTCGACGACGTCGCCCATCGACGCGACGGGCTCACCGTCGACGGCCACGACTTCGTCGCGTACCTCCAACAGGCCTTCGGCTGGAGTGTCGCCGTAGACGGCAGTGACGACCACCGCCGCGCTCACTGGTTCACCGAGATAGTCCATGGCTGCCGAGACCGCATGCGAGCTCGAGGTGCTGAACAGAGCCGCCTGGCGCTGGCGCACCTCCTCGCCGGTGACGTCGTCGGGGAACAGCAGCTCGCGCGGAACCACCGCGTCGGTGGGATCCAGCCACGACGTGAGGGCTCTGATGAACGTCAGGCCCCCTCGCGGACCACCGGCCTCCAGCACCGTGGTCATGTCGAGGGCGCCCGTGGCCGGATACGTGCGGGTGCCCTCGATCTCGATGACCTCGCGGCCGTCGTCAGTGCCGATGACGTTGAACGTCGGCCCGGGCGAAATGCGCACGAACGGCACCGGAAGCAGCAGGGCCACGGCCAGCAGCCCCGAGGTGGTCCCGAGGCTCACGATGAGCATCCACGTGCGGCGTGACAGGCGCCCACGCGACCCGTGGACGCCGTCGGTCACCGGATCCCCGACGGACCCTTCGAGGGAATCGCTCACGAATCGTCCCCGGGCAGGGGGCGCTCGATGGCCTGCCGCATGCGCCGCAGGCTTTTCATCGAGTCGGTCGGCGTGGCCGGCTTCCTCGGGCGGCTGCGCAGCATGACGAATGCGATGGCGAGGACGGTGGCGCCGATGGGAATCAGCCACCAGGCCAGATTCGACATCCCTGCTCCTCGTCCATGCCCCGTCAGTGCCTCGTGCGTGCCTCGTGCGTGCCTCGTGCGTACCTAGTCCGTGCCTCGTCAGCGCCCCAGCAGCGCCCTGTGCAGCGGGCGGACACCGAGTCTGGCGCGACTGCGACGCGGATCCGAGCGGGATCGTTCCCGAGCGGCCTTGTCAGCCGGCAAAGCCGGGCGCACCCCCAGCCTACGGCCGTCCGTCGGACATGGCAGGACCCCCCGGGGCTCGCCATCGATTCGCCTTCCCCTTGCGCATCGATGTGTTTTCCGGGGGGTCCGACGGGGAGAAACTAGAGATCGGCGTAGGGCTCGTCAACGCCACAGCGAGATTCGTTCACCTGGCCTGTGG
>JBIIJX010000211.1:0-4167 GCA_044233495.1 Candidatus Nanopelagicales bacterium | reverse complement strand
CTGAGTTCCTCGACCTGGCTCCGGCTCACCCGGCGGATGGCCGTCTCCGCCATCGTCAGCAGGCCCGCGAGGATCACGAGCAGGAGGCCGAGCAGCAGCAACCATATGTCGGTCGTCATGAGGCGGCCCACTCACTGAGGAGGACGTCCTGCAGGGCGAACATGGCGTCGTACTCCTGCGTCGTGGCGTGATCGTGCCCGAGCAGGTGCAAGGTCCCGTGCGTCACGAGGAACTGCAGCTCTTCATCAAGGGTGCATCCCTTGGCAACCGCCTGATCCATGACGAACTCGGGGCACAGGACGATGTCGCCCAGCATGCCGGCGGGCGGATCCTGACCCGGGCCAGGTGAACGCAACTCGTCCATCGGGAAGGACAGCACATCTGTCGGGCCCGGCTCCTGCATCCACTCCAGGTGCAATTCGCTCATGCGCGGGACGTCCACCAGCGTGATGTCCAGTTCACACGACGGATCCAGTCCGAGCCGAGTGATGAGGAAGGCAGCAAGCGCAGCGAGGGTTTCGGTGTCACACACGACTCCCGACTCGTTCTCGACGAGGACCGATGGTGACTGCTGACTGGCAGGCAGATCCACGGTCACGTGCTCCGTCTGGCGTCGTACTGCTCGTAGGCATCGACGATCTTGCCGACGAGCCGATGTCGGACGACGTCGTGCGACGTCAGGCGGCAGAACGCGACGTCGTCGATGTCCTGGAGGATGTCGGTCACGGCGCGTAGGCCGCTGATCGTGCCGCCAGGGAGGTCAACCTGCGTGACGTCACCCGTGACCACGATCGTGGAACCGAAGCCCAGTCGGGTGAGGAACATCTTCATCTGCTCGGCCGAGGTGTTCTGGGCCTCGTCGAGGATGATGAAGGAGTCGTTCAGCGTCCTGCCGCGCATGTAGGCCAGCGGAGCGATCTCGATCGTGCCGCTCGTGATCAGCCTCGGAATCGAGTCCGGATCGATCATGTCGTGCAGGGCATCGTAGAGCGGACGCAGGTAGGGATCGATCTTCTCCGACAGGGTGCCCGGCAGGAAGCCCAGCCGCTCCCCCGCCTCTACCGCCGGACGGGTGAGGACGATGCGATTGACCTGCTTGGCCTGCAGTGCCTGCACCGCTTTCGCGACCGCGAGGTAGGTCTTGCCCGTGCCCGCCGGCCCGATGCCGAACACGATCGTGTTGGAGTCGATGGCGTCGACGTAGCGCTTCTGGTTGAGGGTCTTGGCGCGGATCGTGCGACCACGATTGCTGAGGATGTTGGCAGTCAGCACCTCAGAGGGCCGCGCACCCGATCGCAGGAGCCCGATACTGCGCTCGACCGACTCGACCGTCAGTGGCTGACCAGTCCGCAGCACGGCGAGCATCTCGGCGATGAGGGTGTCGATCAGTGCGACATCGTCGGGCGAGCCTGAGACCCTGATCTCGTTTCCGCGCGCAAGGATGTCCGCCTGGGGAAAGGAGGTCTCGACCAGTCGCAGGTGGGCATCCTCGGGCCCGAGTAGGGCCACCATCGATGCCGAGGCCGGTACGACGATCACGGTCGCTGCCTGCGGCTGCTCCGGTGCCGGGTGGGTCATGGCTGCCTCATCGGGGCTCATCCCGGGGGCCAGGTCAGACCCCGGCCGCCGAGCACGTGGAAGTGGACATGGTGGACGCTCTGGCCAGCTTCGGCACCGGTGTTCGTGACGATGCGGTAGCCCGACTCGGACACTCCCTCAGAGCGTGCTATCGCGCCGGCCACTGCGAGCAGCCGACCGGCGAGGGCCGGATCCTGGTCGGCGAGCTCGGCCGCCGTGGCGACGTGCACCGCCGGGATAACGAGGACATGGACGGGTGCCTTGGGGTCGATGTCGCGAAAGGCGACCGCATCATCGTCACGATGGATGACATCTGCCGGGATGTCGCCGGCGACGATGGCGCAGAACAGGCAGTCGGCCGTCATGGACGCATCCTCGCATCCCAGCGGGACGTTCGGGCGAGGAGCACGGCCGCGGCCGCCATGCCCGCGGACGACGTGCGCAGGACCGTGGGACCGACCAGCACAAGTCTCGCGCCCGCAGCCTCGAGCTCCGCGACCTCGTCGGGGGCAACACCGCCCTCCGGTCCGACGATGAGGACGACCTCTCCCGCCGTGGGGAGCATCACCGAGCCGATGGGATCGGTGGCCTCCTCGTGAAGCAGCAGCGCAACATCGGCGGAGCGCACGTGGGCCACGACTTCAGTGGTCGAGCACACCTCCGCCACGTCTGGGAAGCGTGCGCGACGTGACTGCTTGGCTGCTGCCTGCGCAGCATCCACCCACTTGCGACGACCCCGCTGCGCCCGATCACCCTTCCACTGGGTAACGCAGTTTCGCGCGGACCAGGGGACGATGACGTCGACGCCGATCTCCGTGAGGAGCTCGACCGCGAGTTCGCCGCGCTCGCCCTTGGGCAGGGCCTGCACAACCGTGATGCGCGGGGTCGCGGGTGGCTCGTCAGTGACTCCGGCGATGCGGACCTTGGCGCTGCGGTCGGGCTCCACGCTCTCGATGACGCCCGCCGCCCGGCGACCCTGCCCGTCGACGAGGTCCACTGCCTCGCCCGTGCCCAGGCGCAGGGAGGCCACAGCGTGACGGCCCTCACTGCCCCCGAGGAGCACGATGCTCCCTGGCCCGACCGAGCCGAGGTCATCGAGGACGAACACCGGTGCCGTCACTTGGTGCTGAACGCATCCTTGATCCGGGAGAAGAGCCCGCCACCCTGCTCCTGGGACTGGCCCACCTGAACAGTGGACTCCGCGCGCAGCGTCGCGAGCTGGCGCAGGATTTCCTCCTGCTGAGCATCGAGCTTGGTGGGCGTCTGGACCGACAGGTGCACGTGAAGGTCTCCTCGGCCTGCAGATCGCAGTCGGGCCACGCCGTGCCCGCGCACGGTCAGGGTCTCACCGGACTGCGTGCCTGCCTTGATGTCGAGCGGCACCGGACCGTCAAGGGTGTCGAGGGTGAGGCTGGTGCCCAGCGCTGCGGCCGTCATCGGCACCGTGACCAGACAGTGCAGCTCGTCACCCCGACGCTCGAACATGTCGTGCGGTCGCACCACCACCTCGACGAACAGGTCACCCGCAGGCCCGCCATTGGGGCCCACCTCACCCTCGCCCGTGAGCTGGATGCGCGTCCCGGTGTCGACACCGGGAGGAACCTGCACAGTCAGCGTGCGTCGCGTGCGCACGCGGCCGTCGCCTGAGCACTCGGTACAGGGATGAGTGATCGTCGTGCCGAACCCCTGACATGCGGGGCATGGACGGGAGGTCATGACCTGGCCGAGGAAGCTGCGCTGTACCTGCTGGATGTCGCCACGACCCTTGCACATGGCGCACGTCTGCGGGGTCGACCCCTGCGCCATGCCGCTCGCATCGCACGCGCCGCAGGCCACCGCGGTGTCGACGGTGAGCTCGCGCGCAACACCGAACACAGCATCCGCGAGCTCGACCTGGATCCGGATCATGGCGTCCTGGCCACGGCGCGACCGCATTCGGGGCCCGCGCCGGCCACTTCCTCCGAAGAAGGCGTCCATGATGTCGCCGAAGTCGAAACCGCCTGCGCCGAACCCGCCGCGTGCGGAGCCCAGTGGATCGCCGCCGAGGTCGTACATCTGGCGCTTTTCGGGGTCACTGAGGACTTCGTATGCGGCAGTCACGTCCTTGAACCGCTCCTGATGCTCAGGGTCGGGGTTGACGTCGGGGTGAAGTTCCCGGGCGAGGCGGCGGTATGCCTTCTTGATGTCCTCAGGAGAGGCGTCGCGGGAGACGCCCAGCAGGGCGTAGTAGTCAGTGCTCACAGGAGGACCTCACTGCTCGTCCAGGATGCGGCTGACATACCGCGCGACCGCATGCACCGCGGCCATCGCCCCCGGGTAGTCCATGTGGGTGGGCCCGACCACGCCGAGAGAGGCGACCGCCTGCTCACCACGCGCGTAGCGCGCAGTCACGACGCTCGTGGCCTCCAGACCCTCGATGGGGTTCTCGTGACCGATCCGCACCGTGACGCCGGACTGGACAGTGGCCTCACCGAGCAGGCGCATGAGCACGACCTGCTCTTCGAGCGCCTCGAGGACCGGCTGGATCGCGAGCGGGAAGGCCTGACCGTACCGCGCGAGATGCGCGGTTCCGCCGAGCACGATGCGCTC
>JBIIJX010000046.1:0-13224 GCA_044233495.1 Candidatus Nanopelagicales bacterium | reverse complement strand
GCTCGTCGGTGCGCTCGGCCAGTGTCTCGAGCAGAGTGGCCATCACGGCATTGAGGACCGGGCGGTCCTCAGCGGCGAAGGCCTCCTCCATGCCGGCCACCGCGGCTGCGGCGTCAGACAGGCCCTTGCCGACGAGGGCAACACTGAGTCGGGACCTCAGGTCTGCCACGAGGCTCTCAGGCACGGGCCCGGCGCACTCGATCAGGCGCTGCTCGACCCGCGCGGTATCGGTGATCACGATCAGCATGATTCGGGTGCTGCTCATCGGCACGAGTTCGACGTGCTTGATCGTGCTGCGCGCCAGCGAGGGGTACTGCACGAGCGCGACCTGCTGGGTCACCTGAGCAAGGATGCGCACGGTGCGGGCCATGACGTCGTCGAGGTCGACGGCCTCGTCGAGGAACCGCTCGATCGCCCTCCGCTCGGGCTGGCTCAGGGGCTTGACCTCCGACAGGCGGTCGACGAACAGTCGGTAGCCGAGATCAGTCGGCACCCGGCCGGCGCTCGTGTGCGGCTGAGCGATGTAGCCCTCCTCCTCGAGCGCCGCCATGTCGTTGCGGATCGTGGCCGGTGACACGCCGAGGTTGTGCCGCTCGACGAGGGCCTTGGAGCCGACCGGTTCGTGGGTGGCGACGTAGTCCTCGACGATGGCGCGCAGGACGGCGAGCCGACGCTCCTCCTGCATGCCACCTCCCTGACTCGGCGACCGGCTTGGGCAACCGGACTTGGCACTCACCTCAGACGAGTGCCAAGTGTACGCCCATTCAGGCCAAGAGGGCGCGCGCGACCGCGTCGGCCATCAGCCGCCCATCGCGAGTGAGGACGAGCCGGTTGTCGGCGAGGGATGCCCGATCGACGAGCCCACGGTCCACGAGGTCCGGCACCACCGAAGATTCCGGCACCGGGATGCCCTCGACCAGCCGGATGCCCAGCATGACCTGCTCGGTGCGGATGTCATCGTCCGTCAACGTCTCGGATCCCTCCTCCGGATATCCCACTCCGCCATCCGGATCCACCGTGCCAAGTCGCTGCGTGTAGGTCAGCGGGTGCTTGACGTTCCACCAGCGCCGACCGCCCACGTGGCTGTGCGCACCCGGACCGACCCCCCACCAGTCGTCACCGCGCCAGTAGCCGCGGTTGTGGCGGCACTCGCCTCCAGGCCGAGCCCAGTTGGAGACCTCGTACCAGGACAGCCCGGCCGCGGACAGGACGTCATCGACGATGACGTAGCGATCTGCCGCCACGTCGTCGTCGGGGGCGGGAAGCTCACCGCGGCCGATTCGCCGCGCCAGCGGAGTGCCGGTCTCGACGATCAGGGCGTATGCCGAAACGTGGTCCACGCCTGAGGAGAGGACATCGTCGAGCGAGCGACGAAGGTCGTCGTCCGTCTCGCCTGGCGTGCCGTAGATGAGGTCGAGGTTCACGTGCGTGAACCCGACGTCGAGCGCGGCGCGGACCGCCGCGATGCTGGCGCCGGGCGTATGCGTGCGGTCAAGGGTGCGAAGCACCGCCGGCGAGGAACTCTGCATGCCGAGCGACAATCGCGTGAAACCTCCGGCGAGGAGGTCGGCCAGCATGCCCGCGTCAACGGAGTCCGGGTTCGCCTCCGTCGTGACCTCGGCGTCCCCGGTGAGGCCGAACTCGGATCGGATCGCGTCGAGGACCGCGACGAGACCCTTGGCTCCGAGGAGGGTCGGGGTGCCTCCGCCGACGAACACCGTGCTGACCGGACGAGGATCCTCGCCCAGGACGCGGCGCGCCAGACGGACCTCGTCGATCAGGGCCTCGTGGAAGGTGTCACGGCGCACGGAATCGCCGAGTTCCGGTGCCGTGTAGGTGTTGAAGTCGCAGTAGCCGCACCGGGTCACGCAGAACGGCACGTGAACGTAGAAGCCCAACCCCCGTCCAGCCGACATGGCGCCACTCAACGGCATTACTTCTTGGGGGCCTCGGTGGTGGACAGTGCGGCGACGAAGGCCTCCTGCGGCACCTCCACCCGGCCGACCATCTTCATCCGCTTCTTGCCCTCCTTCTGCTTCTCCAGAAGCTTGCGCTTACGCGTGATGTCACCGCCGTAGCACTTGGCCAGGACGTCCTTGCGGATCGCCCGGATGGTCTCTCGGGTGATCACTCGAGAGCCGATCGCAGCCTGGATGGGCACCTCGAACTGCTGGCGCGGGATCAGCTCCTTGAGCTTGCCCGTCATCATCGTGCCGTAGCTCATGGCCTTGTCGCGGTGCACGATGGCACTGAAAGCGTCGACCGGGTCACCGTGCAGGAGGATGTCGACCTTGACGAGGTCGGCCTCCTGCTCGCCGGTCAGCTCGTAGTCGAGCGAGGCATAGCCCCGCGTCCGCGACTTCAGGGAGTCGAAGAAGTCGAAGACGATCTCGGCCAGAGGCAGCGTGTAGCGCATCTCGACGCGGTCCTCGGACAGGTAGTCCATGCCGAGCAGCGATCCGCGCCGCTGCTGGCACAGCTCCATCACCGTGCCGACGAACTCGCTGGGGAGGATGATCGTCGACTTCACGATCGGCTCGAAGATGCGCGAGACCTTCTGCGTCGGAAACTCGCTCGGGTTCGTGACGACGATCTCCTTGCCGTCGTCGAGCACCACGCGGTAGATGACGTTCGGGGCGGTGGAGATCAGATCGAGGTTCGCCTCGCGCTCAAGACGCTCGCGCACGATCTCCATGTGGAGCAGGCCGAGGAAGCCGCAGCGGAATCCGAAGCCGAGAGCGAGCGAGGTCTCCGGCTCGTACACGAGGGCGGCATCGTTCAACTTCAGCTTGTCGAGAGCGTCGCGCAGTTCGGGATAGTCGGAGCCGTCGATCGGGTAGAGGCCCGAGAACACCATCGGCTTCGGATCGGCATAGCCTCCGAGCGGTTCAGCGGCTCCGCTGCGCTCAGTGGTGACGGTGTCGCCGACCCGCGACTGGCGGACGTCCTTGACCCCGGTGATGAGATACCCCACCTCGCCGACGCCCAGGCCGGATCCGGCCATGGGCTCGGGTGAGATGACACCCACCTCCAGCAGCTCGTGCACGGCCCTGGTCGACATCATCTCGATGCGCTCGCGGCTGGACAGGTGGCCATCCACGACCCTCACGTAGGTGACCACGCCGCGGTACGTGTCGTATACGGAGTCGAAGATCATGGCTCTCGCTGGGGCATCGGCATTGCCGACCGGAGCAGGTATCTGCTCGACGATCTTCTCGAGCAGGTCGGCGACCCCCGCTCCCGTCTTCGCCGAGACACGCAGGACCTCGTCGGGCGAGCAGCCGATCAGGTGCGCGAGCTCGGCAGCGTACTTCTCCGGCTGGGCAGCGGGCAGGTCGATCTTGTTGAGCACGGGGATGATCGTCAGATCGGTGGCGAGTGCGAGATAGAGGTTGGCGAGGGTCTGGGCCTCGATCCCCTGAGCAGCGTCGACGAGCAGCACGGCGCCCTCGCACGCGGCCAGCGATCGCGAGACCTCGTAGGTGAAGTCGACGTGCCCGGGCGTGTCGATCATGTTCAGGACGTAGTCAGCGCCGTCGCGAGCCCGATAGGGCAGCCGGACGGCCTGGGACTTGATCGTGATGCCCCGCTCACGCTCGATGTCCATGCGGTCGAGGTACTGGGCCCGCATGGCTCGCTCCTCGACGACCCCGGTCTGCTGCAGCATCCGATCAGCCAGCGTCGACTTGCCATGGTCGATGTGGGCGATGATGCAGAAGTTCCGGATGACCGAGGGGTCGGTCGCACCGGGCTGCGGGGCGGACGTGGGGGCAGGCACCGGGCTCCGCGAGGGGGGTCTCCCCCTGGGCGAGGGGGTGATTTGGGCTGGAGGCCAGCCTACGGGTACTCTTGGGGGTCGCCTGACCACCACCGGCAGCCCTGCCGGTCCGTCAAGGCGCCAGCACCACCGTCCGTTGTCCAGAACCACAAGCCGAGAAGGTTGCCCCGTGGCGAACATCAAGTCGCAGATGAAGCGCAATCGCACCAACGAGAAGGCGCGCCTGCGCAACAAGTCGGTCAAGTCGTCCCTCAAGACGGCCGTCCGCAAGTTCCACGAGGCGGCAGCGTCCGGCGACTCCGCCGAAGCCACCAAGCTGGCGTCCGAGGCCAACCGGGCCCTCGACAAGGCGGTCAGCAAGGGCGTGATCCACGCCAACCAGGCGGCCAACCGCAAGTCGTCGATCTCCAAGAAGGCCGCGGCTCTCTGATCCGCCACCTGACTTCACGAAGGGCGTCCGTCACGGGCGCCCTTCGTCGTCTTCGGACATAATCCACTCGTGCCCCGAATTGCCGCGCCCACCGTCGCTCTCAACCGCGAGCACCGGCGGGCCGCCCTGCTCTCGGCGGCCGCGACGCTGATCCTGCGCGAGGGGACCTTCACGGTGGCCGAGGTTGCGACGGAGGTTGGCCTCTCCCGGTCCGCGGTCTACGAGTACTACTCCAGCGCTGCCGACCTCATTGCCGACGTGCTCCTCGACGAGCTGGCCGACTGGAGCGACGCACTCGATGCCGCCGTGGCCCAGGTGGTCGACCCCGTCGCCCGCATCGACGCGTGGGTCTCGGAGGTGCTGGAGTACGTACGCGACGGACGGCATGCCTTGGTGCGAGCAGCGGGCTCAGTCGACCTGCCGGAGACCCGGCGCTCCGAGGTGCAAGCCCGCCATCGCGACCTCATCACACCGCTCACGACGGCCATCACCGACCTCGGAGTCGCTGACGCGCCGGCCGTGGCGACGCTCGTGTGGGGCTGCATCGACGCCGCGATCACACGGGTGGAGTCGGGGGTGAGCACGGCGGAACGCGAGCGTGCCCTGGTGCTGGACTTCATCCGAGGCGGGGTCGGCCGCGTAGCGGCGCGCTGACGCAGGCGGGCGACGCTCAGTCGCGGGCTGAGCCCGCCACCAGCATCTCGAGCGCGAGCAGCTTCTGGTCGGCGTCGAGACTCGAGCCCACCCGCACTCCCCCCTTCATCGCCGCATCCGCGTCGGCCAGAGCCACGATCGATGCGGCCACGCGACGCTGGTCGCCGGACCAACGCGTCCACTGACGGCGCAGCTGGCCCACCTTCCAGGGCGGGACACCCGCTTCCTTGGCGACATCGGCATCCGACGCACCTGGCGGCATGCCCCCGACCCGCACGAGGTTGCGCAGGCCGTTGGCCAGCGACGACACCGTCGTGACACCGACGCGCGGTGCGTCCGACACGAGCATGGCCTGGCGGAGGGCTCGCAGCGCCTCGGCATAGCGACGGTCCCAGTAGGCGTCGGCGATGGTGAAGCTGGACACCTCAGCCACGCCGAGGAAGCTCTCGTGCACGGCCGCAGCGTCGATGACGTCACCCTCGACGTCCGACGACAGTTGCGAAACGGCACTCACCAGAAGCCCGACATCATGGCCGACTGCCTCGTACAGCGCGGCCACACCGTCTGCCGTGGCCTTCCGACCGTGCCGGGAGAACTCCTTGGTGAGGAAGTCCAGGGTCGCCCGGCCCTTCTTCATCGTCGGGCACTCGACGACATCCGCACCGGCCTTCCGGATGTCGTCGAGGAGGGCCTTGCCCTTGGTCCCTCCGGGGTGCGTGAACACCAGTCGGATGTCATCCGGGAGATCCGCAAGGACTTCGCGGATCGCCCGCCCCATGGCCTCGTCGGCTTCGTCAACACCTTCGATCACCACGATGCCGGCATCGCCGAAGAGGTTGGGGGCGGCCGCCTCGCGCAGTTGATGCGCCGCGGTGTCGTCGCCGGCAGCGATCACAGTGCGCTGCGCGTCAGGCGCCTCGCGGCGCACGGCCGCGGTGGCGGAGCGCACCACCCGGTCGACGAGCACGGACTCCCCACCGATGGCCAGGGTGATGCGTGCCGCGCTCATGATGAGGGCAGCATGCCACCTCGGGACACGACTCCCAAGCCCCGCATGCCGTCGGCCACCACGGCCACGTCACCGAGCAGGTCTGTGCGCAGGAGGACGGCGTCGTCCGATGTGTAGAGGTCGATGGCCTCGGGCGCCGGGTGCCCGTAGTCGTTCTCGGCACCGACGCTGATCAGGACGACGGGTGCGCGCACCGCCAGGGCGAATTCCGGGGACTGGTGTCGCGAGCCATGATGAGGCACCTTGACGATGTCGAGGTCGAGGTCGACGACATCGGCGAGGAGGGAGCGCTGGGCGTCGGGTTCGATGTCGCCCGTGAGCAGGATGCTGCGCCCGGCAACCTCCGCCACGAGCACGACGCTCGCATTGTTCGGCACCGAGCCCTGCTCGATCAGGCGCCTCGGCCAAAGCGCACGCCACGCCACCTGCCCCACGCGACGGGTATCCCCCGCCGTGATGGGCTCCGGTCGCCGACCGGTCGCGGCGAGCACCTCGCGCACCATCGCCGCCTGCTCCGACGGCAGCTCGACGGGGGTACTGAGCACCACGCCGACCTCGCGCCCCGCCAGCACACCGGCCAACCCCATGACGTGGTCAGCATGGAAGTGGGTGAGGACGACGGCAGGAACCTGCCGAACTCCAGCGTCGCCCAGGCAGGCGTCCACCCGATCCGGATCGCTGCCGGTGTCGACGACGACCGCAGCGTCCGGCGCCGATCGCAGCAGCAGGGAGTCCCCTTGGCCGACATCGCACATCACCACGAGCCAGTCCGGCGGTGGCCATCCACGCAGGGTCGGCGGTCGCAGCACGAGGGCACAGACGCCGATGGCGCACGCACCAGCGATCGAGACCCGTGCCAGGTGCGGCAGTGCCTGCCAGCGACCCTGCCCGTGACGCGACCACGCGAGCACGGCAGCGATCGACAGGACGGCCAGCACGACCATCAGTCCGACGCCGGTCCAGCCCGAGGGCCAGAACTGCGAGGGCCAGTCGGACGCGGGCAGGCGGGTGGCCTCGTAGGCCACCCGTGCGATCCAGCGTGCCGGCCACGCTGCAGCCGCCCCGAGCGCCTCCGCCGCCGCGGGGGCGACAGGTGCCGTCACAGCGGCCATGAGGCCCAGTACCGTCACCGGTGCCACAGCGGGCATCGCGGCGAGGTTCGCCGGGACGCTCACCCAGCCGGCCGCGCCGCCCATCGCAACGAGGATCGGCAGCGTCGCGAGCTGGGCGGCGACCGTGAGGGCGACCGCCGCCCCCACGACCGGGGGCAGGCCCGCGGTGATCGGCCACGACCGGAGCCGCCGGAGTACTTCGGGCGCAAGGAGGACGATCCCTGCCGTCGCGCAGGCCGACAGGGCGAAGCCCCAGGACACTGCAAGCGCCGGGTGGATCAGCACGAGGGCGAGCACCCCGGTGGCGAGCACCGTCGGGCCGCCACGCCGACCCCCGACGAGCACCCCGACCAGCACGACCGCTCCCATGACCGAAGCCCGAAGCACACTGGGCTCCGGGCCGACGAGAAACGCGTAGTAGGCGAGCGCCAGCAGCCCCGACACGACACGCACCCACAGCGGAAGGCGCAGTGCGGTTGCGATGCCCACGACCAGGCCGACCACGATCGCGACGTTGCCGCCGCTCACCGCCGTCAGGTGCGCCAGCCCGCTGGCGCGCATCGCTTCCGTCAGCTGCGGTGAAGCGCCGGAGTCGTCGCCGAGGGTGAGCCCTCGGACGAGCACCGCGGCGTCCTCGGGTGCCCCGGCCACCGCCTCAGCAAGTCCCGTGCGCATGCCGGTGGCCGCTGCATCCCATGGGCCGGGGGCTCCGATGACGCGCAGACCCGCGGTGCCAGCTCGCAACTCAGCAGCCCAGCCAGTGCGCAGGGGCACCTGGGCGAGTCGACCGGTCACCACCACGGACGAGCCCCTCGGCGGAACCACCGTGCCGATCGGTGCCCGCACCTGGATCGGCACATGCACGTCCAAACGCACACCACGCGCAGTGACGGACGACGTGTTGACGACGACAGTGACGGATCCGGTCTGCCACCACATCCCCGTGGGATCCGGGAGGACCACGGTTGGCTCACCTGCGACGGACCCGACAACGGTCGACGTCGCACGCTCCGACACCCACGAGTCCAACGGCTCAGGCGACAGGCGCCACGCAAGCAGCCCAGCCGCCGAGGCCCCGACGACGAGGACCACGGCGCCGACCACCACGCTGCTGCGCGGCACCGACCGGACGAGCAGGCCCGCCAGCACCGCCACGAGCCCGCCGAGCAGCCCGACGATGCCCCAGGACATGTGCAGGGCGGCACCCAGCCACGCAGCGACAGCGGGGACGAGCAGCCGACCGTCGATCACACGCGAACCAGGGGGCGCAACTGACCGAGGATGGCGTCTCCGATACCGGAGACCTCGCCGAGCTCGTCGATGGAACGGAAGGGCCCGTGCATCGCACGCCACTGGAGAATGCGTCCGGCGAGCACCGGCCCGACGCCGGGCAGGGCATCGAGCTGCTCGAGGCTGGCAGAGTTGAGGTCGACCGGTCCGCCCGGCGCCGCAGCCGTCGTCGTGGCTGCGGACGGCGCGAGCGCGGGCGCTGCCGCAGTGTCGCTGACCACGATCTGCTCGCCGTCGACCAGCACCCGGGCGAGGTTGACACTGCTCTCGGCACGTCGCCGGGTGACCCCACCGGCGTCGTCAATGGCGTCGGCGACCCGGGCTCCTGCAGGCAGGCGCACGAGTCCGGGCCTTCGGACCAAGCCCGTCACATGGACGACGATCTCGGCTTGACCGACAACGTCGCCTCTGTCGGCTTCCACCAGCGCTGAATCCGCCTCCGGTCCGGCGGGCGCGGTCTGACTCCCCGGGGATCCGGTCAGCGGAGCACCTGTCGCAAGCACGTCCGGGGCAATGTCGGTGGGCGCCCGGATGGACCCGTCGGCCGGAGCGGCTGACGTCCCCGCGATCACCCCTTCGGCAGCGGGCACGACCACGACGTCGCGAGGCAGCGACTGCCATACGAGATAGCCGGCCACGACGGCGATGACCGCGATCAGCAGTACGAGTCCGCGAAGGGCCGGGCGACTCCAGGGCCCCACTGAGATGCGCAGCCCAGCCGCTGCACCTTCCTCGTCTTCCTCGTCGAAGAGGCCATCGACACCCTGGCGATCCCCCAGGAGGCGATCGCCGCCACGGCCGTCCTCCGGATGGTGCCGGAACCCCGGGCGCCACTGATGGACCACCACACGCAGACGCTGATCCGCAGCATCACGCGCTCGCTCAGCCGTTCGGGACCAACGCATCCCGGCACGCTAGAAGCCGAGGTCGCTTCACGGGACGCACGCAAGAGGTCAGTGGACGTCGCACTGTCATGCAGGCGGGCTGTGGACGGTCAGTCGCGCAGACTGTGCCATGCCCGGCGGATGTTGCCGACGTGACGCCCGATCACGAGCAGGCCGAGGACGACCGCGAACCACATGTCCGATGCATCGGTCCATCCGAGCAGCCAACCCACGATGCCGCCGATCACCAGGACGACGGCACCCGTGACGGCACCGATGCCCACGCGCCGGCTCACCGCGACTCCAATCCCGAAGCCGACGAGCACGGGGATGGCCAGAATGGGCTGCACGGCGAGGATCGCGCCGAGCGTCGTCGCGACACCCTTGCCGCCACGGCCACGCAGGAAGGGGGAGGTGACGTGCCCCGCGACGGCCGCGACACCAGCCACCTCACCGGCGGTCTGTCCTGCAAGCAGGCCGAAGGTGATGGCCGGGACGAACCCCTTCGCGATATCCAGGAACCCGACCAGGATCGCCCAGCGAGGGCCCAGCGCACGCCCGACATTGGTCGCTCCCGGATTGCCCGAGCCCACGCGATGCAGGTCGATGTCGAAGGCACGGGCGATGAGCGCTGCCGGGTTGATCGCACCGATCAGATAGCCCACGGCGGCAGCGGCGACCAGGACGAGACCCAACGGCAGCTCGGACATCAGGGCACCGACGTACCACTCGTCGCGGAAGCCGTGGCCACTACGGGAGCGACGATCACGGCCACCATGCCGGGTCCCACGTGGGCGCCCACCACTCCCCCCACATTGCTCACGACGACGACGGTGCCCGGCATCCGTGCCCGAAGGGTCGCCGCAACCGATGCGGCGCGGTCGGCCGCACCGAGATGCTGCACGGCGATCTCCACGGACGGGAAGGCAGCGGCTGCCTCGACCGCCAGTTCTGCTAGCCGCGTCATCGCCTTCGCTGACGTGCGCACCTGGTCGAGCTTCTCCACACGACCGTCGACGACCTGCAGCAGCGGCTTGACCTGCAGGGCCTGGCCTACGGCGGCTCGGGCCGTGCTCACGCGACCGCCGCGGCGCAGGTACTCGAGGGTGTCGACGTAGAAGAAGACCCGCGTGACCGCCGCACGCTCACGGATCACGCGGGCGACGGCCTCGCGGTCGGCCCCTGCCTGTGCGGCTACCGCGCCACTGATCACGGCGAAGCCCTCCCCCATCGCAATGGAGCGGGTGTCGACGACCTCGACGGGGATCGTGCACTCGTTGGCGGCGAGCAGGGCCGATTCGTACGTGGCTGACATCGCCGAGGACAGGGTCGCGACGACGATGGCCTGCGCGCCCGCGTCAGCAGCCCGGCGATATGAATCCAGAAAACGCGCGGGCGATGGACGACTTGTCGTGACCGGCTGCCAGTCGCGCAGCGCATCGGCGACCTGCTGTGCCTGGTCGTCGTCGGTCTCGTCATAGGGCTGTCCGGCCACGATCACCTGGACGGGGACCACGTCTACCCCGTGCTCTGCCGCCCAGCCCGGAGGCAGGTAGGACGTGGAGTCCGTGATGACGGCCACGCTGGGCGCTGGCATGGCTCGCACCCTACCCGTGCCGCATCAGCCGACAAGGTCCACGGAGGAGCTCTCGCGCAGGACGGACCTCAGCGCACGCGATGCACGAGCCGGGCGAACGTCGCCGATCGCGATGGACTCCGACCCCACCCACGAGGCTGCCTCGGCAAGGGCACGCGCCGTGCCGATGATGGCATCATCCGTGCCCATTGCCATCGTCACGCGCTGAGCGCGGAGCACAGGGCCCTCTCGCTTGGGATCGATGCGGGCAACAAGGCGACCCCGATGCAGCACCGGCATCGCGAAGTACCCGTGCTCTCGCTGCGGCGCCGGCGTATAGGCCTCGATCCGGTGGCGCATGCCGAAGATCCGCTCGACGCGGTCACGATGCCACACGAGCGGATCAAAGGGGGAGAGCATCGTGGTGCGATGCCGGTCGCGAGAGGCCGACTCGAGCCATCCGAGTGCCTGCGGGTGCGCCCAGGAATTCACCCAGCCCTGCACCCGGACGGGCACCAGGCCCACGGCTTCAGCGTGCTCCTTGACCGCCGCGGTCGGCAGGCGATGGACGTCCGCGATCTCTGCGGCGGTGCCGATACCCATCAACCGGGCCCCGGCATCGATGAGCGCGGCGGTGCATTCGGCATCGGTGAGGTCGTCGTGCAGCAGTTCAGGCGGGATGACCCGTTCGGGGAGGTCGTACTGGCGGCGCCAGCCGACACGCCGGCTCACGACCAGTTCACCAAGGTCGAGCAACGTCTCCAGCCCGATCTTGGCATCGGACCACTGCCACCAGTCTGCGCCGCTCTTGGCCCCACCGACGTCGGCGGTCGTGATCGGACCATCCCGTCGGATGCGGGCCTTGAGCGCGCGAAGGTCCTGACGCGGACGACCGTGCCACCGCTCACCCCTCGACCGGTAGTGGCGGCGGCGGAAGGAGAAGAGCGGCCATGCCTCCACCGGCAGGATGCAGGCGGCATGGGACCAGTACTCGAAGGCTTCACCCCCCCAGTAGGCCCGTTCGATGGCATCCCGCCGCACGCTCCCGAGTCGGGCGTATGCGACGAGTTCATGGGACCGCGCGAGGACGGAGATCGTGTCGAGCTGCACCGCCCCCAGGCGTTCCAGCAGGTCGAGGACGATGCTCTCCTGACGCGAGACCGACGCTGAGCGTGCCACTGCAGGGGTCGGCTGCGAGGACAGCAGCCCTACCGACCACAGGGCAGCGCGGCGCGCGTCATGAGGGGAGACCTCGAGCATGACGGCGTCGGGCTCGATCAGACCGGGACGATGTTGACGAGCCTGGGGGCCCGGACGACGACAGTGCGGATCTGCGCGCCATCGAGGGCCTTCACTGCGCCCGGGGACGCCATCGCAAGCGCGCGGAGGTCGTCCTCGCCGATGGTCGGCGGTACCTCGATTCGGTCACGCACCTTGCCCGCCACCTGCACCACGCAGGTCACGGTGTCCTCGACGAGGAGGGATTGATCGACCTCCGGCCACCCCGCGAGGAAGACGGTCGGCTCATGCCCGAGCCGCGACCACATGTCCTCGGCCGTGTAGGGAGCCACGAGCGAAAGCATGATCGCGATGGCCTCGACCGCCTCGCGGACAGCTGGATCTTCCGCACCGCAGCCCGAGTCGATGGCCTTGCGTGTGGCATTGACCAGCTCCATCGTCCGGGCGACGGCGACGTTGAATCGGAACGACTCGACGGCAACCGCGGCATCGTTCAGCGCGCGGTGCGTGGCCTTGCGCAACTCGATGTCACCCGTGGACGGATCAGCACCCGGCGCACTCGTCACGTCACCGGACAACCGCCATGCGCGTGCCAGGAACTTGCGCGAGCCCGAGGGTGATACGTCGGCCCAGTCAATGTCGTCCTCCGGTGGGCCGGCGAAGACCATCGTCAGGCGGATGGCATCGACGCCATTCTCCGCCAGCTCGTCCGAAAGCCGCACAAGATTGCCCCGGGACTTGCTCATTGCTGAGCCGTCCATGACGACCATGCCCTGGTTCAGCAGCCGCGTGAAGGGCTCGGTGAAGTCCAGCAGGCCCATGTCGTGCAGGACCTTCGTGAAGAAGCGCGAGTACAGCAGATGGAGGATCGCGTGGGTGACTCCGCCCACGTACTGGTCGACCGGCAGCCATTCGCGCACGATCTGCGGATCGAAGGCCTGCTCCTCGTTGCGTGGATCGGCGTAGCGCAGGTAGTACCACGACGAATCGACGAACGTGTCCATCGTGTCGGTGTCGCGCTGGGCCGGACCTCCGCACGCCGGGCACTCCGTATTGACCCATTCGGTCGCGCCGCCCAGCGGAGAGGTCCCCTTGGGCTTGAGGTCGAGTCCCTCGGCCGGCGGCAGCACCACCGGCAGCTGGTCGTCGGGAACCGGGACTTCGCCGCATGAGGGGCAGTGGATGATCGGGATGGGCGTGCCCCAGTACCGCTGGCGCGAGATCAGCCAGTCGCGGAGGCGGTAGTTGACAG
>JBIIJX010000192.1:0-4791 GCA_044233495.1 Candidatus Nanopelagicales bacterium | reverse complement strand
ACGATGCTGCTGCGCCGCAGGCCCCATCGTGAGCTGGCCACCATGGGAGCGGCGGCGAGGGCACCTATGCCGAGCGCGGCGTTCATCGCCCCCAGCTCCGCCGGGCCGACGTCGAACACGTCGCCGGCGAAGACCACCGTGAAGGCGACGACCGGATTGCCGAGGAAGCCGATGATCGCAGCGACAGCCATCGACAGGACGAGTCCGGGCTGCGTTCCCAGGTAGCGGATCGCGGCACTGAACTGGCGCAGGACACCCGCGGTCTTCCCGAGGCGCGTTCCTCCTCGACCGGCGCGCACAAGGACGATGGCCACGAGCACGCAGCCGAATGACGCGGCGTTGATGCCGAAGGCCCACGCGGAACCGAGCGTCGCGAGCAGGACGCCGCCGATCGCCGGGCCGATGGCTCGTGCCCCATTGAACTGCAGCGAGTTGAAGGTGACGGCGGACATGAGGTCCTTGCGAGGGACGAGGTCGAACACGAACCCCTGCCAGCTCGGCATGCTCAGGCCGTTCAGACCGCCGATGACGGCCATGAGGGCCAGCAGCAGCCACGGATCGCGCCAGTCGAGGACCCACACCAGCCACAGCGCCACCGCGGTCAGCCCCATGGCGGCCTGGACGACGAGCAGGACGCGGCGCCGAGGGAAGCGGTCCGCGAGCGAGCCGCCCCAGGGGCTGAGCAGGAACATCGGGATGAACTGCGCCGCGACAGACGCGCCCACCCACAGCGCCGATCCGGTGAGCTCGAAGAGGACGAAGGGAACCGTCAGGTTGAGGATCCAGGATCCCGTGTTCGACAGCAGCGCACCGATCCAGAAGATCCGGTAGTCGCGGTGCCGGAACGCGTTCAGCTGCCGACCGTCCTCTCGTAGCGGGACGACCAGACTATCGAGTCACCGCCATCTCGATGAAGTCCTCGACCGCCTGACGGGCCTGGCTGTCGGAGTACTGCTCCGGCGGGGACTTCATGAAGTAGGAGGACGCACTCAGCAGCGGGCCTCCGATGCCACGATCCTTCGCGATCTTGGCTGCACGCACGGCATCGATGATGACTCCCGCGCTGTTGGGTGAGTCCCAGACCTCGAGCTTGTACTCGAGGCTGAGTGGGACATCGCCGAATGCACGGCCCTCGAGTCGCACGAAGGCCCACTTGCGGTCGTCGAGCCACTCGATGTAGTCGCTGGGCCCGATGTGGACGTTGCGGGAGCCGAGATCGTGCTCGACCTGCGAGGTGACGGCCTGGGTCTTGGAGATCTTCTTGGACTCGAGGCGGTCACGCTCGAGCATGTTCTTGAAGTCCATGTTGCCGCCGACGTTGAGCTGGTACGTGCGATCGAGCACTACTCCTCGGTCCTCGAAGAGCTTGGCCATCACACGGTGCGTGATCGTGGCACCCACCTGGCTCTTGATGTCGTCACCGACGATGGGCAGCCCGGCCGCCTCGAACTTCGCGGCCCAGGCCGGGTCACTGGCGATGAAGACGGGAAGGGCGTTGACGAAGGCGCAGCCGGCATCGATCGCACACTGCGCGTAGAACTTCGCGGCCTGCTCCGAGCCGACGGGCAGGTAGCACACGACGACATCGACGCGGGCGTCCTTGAGGGCCTGCACGACGTCGACCGGCTCGGCCGGGGACTCCTCGATCGTCTCGCGGTAGTAGCGACCGAGGCCGTCGAGGGTGTGACCACGCTGAACGATGACACCGGTGTCGGGGACGTCGGTGATGGTGATGGTGTTGTTCTCCGACGCCTGGATCGCCTTGGACAGGTCCAGGCCCACCTTGGCGCCGTCCACGTCGAACGCGGCCACGAAGCGCACGTCGCGAACGTGGTAGGGGCCGAACACGACATGCATGAGACCGGGCACACGGCTCGCAGGGTCGGCGTCGCGGTAGTACTCCACGCCCTGGATGAGGGACGAGGCGCAGTTGCCCACTCCCACGACGGCGACGCGGATCTCGGTGCTGGTCACGATTGCTTCCTCTTTCCGGTGGGTCTCGCTGCGGATTTCTTGGTGGACTGCTTGGTGGACTGCTTGGTGGCCTTGCGGACTGCTCGTGCCTCTCGGCGGTCCTGGCGGGTGGTGCGCTCGGTGGCGATGAGCTCCTCGAGCCAGCCCACCTCCCGCTCGGCACCCTCGATCCCGTGGCGCTGGAGCCGCTCGGCGTACTCATCCATGCGCTGGTTCGTGCGATCGATCGATGCCTGCAGTGAGCTGAGCCGCTCCTCCAGGCGAGCCCGGCGGCCTTCGAGGATGCGCAGGCGGACGGCCGCCTCGGTGCGCGAGAAGAAGGCCAGTCGGGCGGCGAAGGCTTCGTCCTCCCACGATTCCGGTCCGGTGTCGGCGACCCAGGCGGCGAACGCCTCCTTGCCCTCGGGTGAGAGTGCATAGACGATGCGCGCGCGACGTGTCGCGACGCCGGCGATGTCGTCGCGGTCGACCATGTCGATCTGCTCGATCAGACCGGCATCGGTGAGCCGATGAAGGCACGGGTACAGGGAGCCGAAGGAGAGGGCACGAAAGGGGCCGAGGATGGCGGTCAGGCGCTTGCGCAACTCGTAACCGTGCAGGGGCCCGTCCGACAGCACCCCGAGCACCGTGTGGTCGAGGACGTCGGTCCGTTTGGCCATAGCGGGACTATATATCGACTTGATATGTCATGTCCAAAGTGCCCGGCGTCGGGCGTCGAACTGCCGCGATGGCTAGGTTGCGCAGGTGACCCAGCCGCCCGCCCGTGCCGCCGCCGACCTCGGCGTGGGGACGGGGGTAGGGGCCTTCTCGGGCGCCTTCGGCGTGGGCGGGGGCATCCTGCTGGTTCCCTTCCTGGTGCTCGTGCGGAAGGTGCCGCAGAAGCGGGCGCAGGCCACCAGCCTCGTGCTCGTGGCCATGGCGGCGGCGGCCGGAGCCGTCAGGTACGCGCTCAGCGACGACGTCGCGTGGCTGCCCGGCGCCGTGATCACCGTCGGCGGACTCGTCGGAGCGTGGCTCGGCGCCCACCTGGTGCAGCGCTCACCCAACGCCGTGCTTCAGGCCGCGTTCGGTGCCGTGCTCTGCGTGGCCGGCGTGCGCATGCTGTGGCCCACCGCCACCACGGTGGTCGCCGCCGATGTGCTCCCCGCCATGAGCGGCACCCTGCTCGTGGGCTACGTCGCGGCCGGGCTCGGCATGGGCCTGCTCTCGGCACTGTTCGGCATCGGCGGGGGAATCCTGCTGATCCCGATCCTCGTGACGGCCTTCAGCTACAGCCAGCACCTCGCCGCCGGCACCTCGCTGGCCGTGATGGTCCCCATCGCCCTGCTCGGAGCGATTCGCCTGACCCGGCCGGGGCTGACCCAGTGGCGTGAGGGAGCCCGCCTCGGGCTCGGGGCAATGGTCGGCGCCCTCGTCGGCGCGTCGATCGCTCAGGCCCTCAGCGACTCGATCCTGCAGATCGCCTTCGGCCTGCTGCTGCTCGCGGTCGGCGCGCAGATGGCCCTGAAGTCCTGGAAGGACCGCCGAGGCGGGTAGCCAGCACCCCACTTCGGCTCCAAACACGCCACTTCGCACCCAGCCTTCCTAGCGTCGGTCCCGTCACGAACGGCACCGGCCAAGGAGGAACCATGACCACCACCCGCACCCGCTGGGCAGCACGCCTGGCCACGGCGACCATCACCGCCGGGCTCATCGGCATGACCCTTCCCGCGACGGCTTCGGCCGCCCAGTCGCCCAGCCCCTTCGTGGAGGGTGGGGCCAGCGCGGTGAAGTCGGGCACGAGCGTGCCCGTGAGCTTCCCGCCATTCGCCCTGGACGCGGGTGAGACCTGGGCCAACCGCACCGTCCACGCTCGGATCGTCTCCCGCGTCGGGGACTGCAACCTCAACGGTGGCCGCCTCGCCGAGCCCCAGGTGCTGACCAGCGTGCCGGTCGCCGACCTCGGAGTCCCCTACATCGCGACCATGGCCATCCCGAGCCGCGCCGAGTTCGCGAGCATCGAGAGCTACTACCTGTGCGCGTTCCAGGTGGGCGAGGTCAGGTTGAACGGGCGCCTGGTACGCGTCGACAGCGACACTGTCGTGTGGCCGATCGGCGCCGGTCCCGAGATCGCCGCCGCACCGACTCTGCCCGGCACTCCCGCGCTCGTCAGCGGGGGCAATGCGACCGGCGTCCCGCTGAACGGTCGCGTGGTCGTGTCGGCTGCCCTCCTCGCGCCGCCGCCGCGGGGCGACGCACTGACCCTGCGGGAGCTGAGGCACTCCGTCGTGAACTCCGCGAACGTGGACACCTGCGCCGACGGTGCGAGCCCGACGATCAACCGGATCGCCGCCGCGAACGTCGCGGATGTGTCCGTGGCCATCACCTACCCGGCCGGGCGCGTGGGCCAGTTCCTGTGCGTCGACCAGGCCGTCACCACGACTGCCTACCCCAGGATCCGTCGCTCGACGCCGCTCGTCGTGCCCATCACGCAGGCCCCCTCGCTCGCCACCGCGCTCACTACCAACCCGCGTGAGGCTGTCGCCGGGGCCCTGGGTCGCGCGCAGCAGGCCAGCCGCAACCTCGCAGCGATCCTCGCCGCCGCAGGCGGCAATGCGAACGCACCCGAGGTGGCCGAAGCCATCGAGGAGGCGCAGGCCGCGCAGGAGAACCTGCAGGCTGCCCGTGCCGCCGAGGCACTCGCCGATCCCGGCAATGCCGTCAACCAGAACGGGGGGCAGGGCGGTGTCATCGCGAACGCGGCGTCCGATGCTCCCGCGAATGCGGCGGCCGACCAGCTGCGACAGGAGATGGACGCCGCCGTCGGCAGCACCCGGG
>JBIIJX010000191.1:0-4796 GCA_044233495.1 Candidatus Nanopelagicales bacterium | reverse complement strand
GATGATCGAGGCGGTGGCGCGCCTGCTGCCGGGCGTGCTCGGCAACGAGGTCAGCGCCCGCGAGGACTCTTTCGCGCCGGGGGAGATGGCCCGTCGCATCGAGGGCCCGGTGTACACCAAGCCGCCTGCCTGGCGGGGCCTGGAGGTTCCCGAGGTGCTGCTGAGCGGGCACCACGGCCGGATCGCGGACTGGCGCCGCGAGCAGTCCGAGCAGCGCACGCGGCGCATCCGACCCGATCTGGTCTGACGCCTCCGAGGCCCCATCCGCCCCTGGTTTGGGCCTCGGGCGAGCACCGTGGCAGACTACGCAGGCCCGATGAACCGTCCCGGTTCCCGGTCCGCCCCGCCACAGGGGAAGCGGTCCGGCAGGGCGTCGGCTGCGGCCGGGCGTTCGATCCCACCCCACTGATGTGGGCGACCTGTGGCGCCTGCAGGAAGCGATCTGCGATGAAGACCCTCGACGCTCTCGATGCCGCATCCCTGAAGGACGGCATCCCGGACTTCCGCCCCGGCGACACCGTCAAGGTGCACGTGAAGGTCGTCGAGGGCAACAAGACCCGTGTGCAGGTCTTCCAGGGCGTCGTGATCGCCCGCTCCGGCTCGGGCGTGGGCGAGACCTACACAGTGCGCAAGGTTTCCTACGGCGTCGGCGTCGAGCGCACCTTCCCGGTGCACACGCCCATCGTCGAGCGGATCGAGGTCGTGACGCGTGGTGACGTCCGCCGCGCGAAGCTGTACTACCTGCGGGACCTCCGGGGCAAGAAGGCCAAGATCCGCGAGCGTCGCGAGAACGTCAAGTCCGACAGCTGATCCCGGGCCCTGGCCGGCCATCCGGAGGGCGAGGAGATCGACAACGTGAGCAGGGCAGGTCGGCGCAAGCAGCCGTGGTGGGACATCCCCGTCACCATCGCGATCGCCGTCGGTGTCGTTCTGATCATCACGACATTCATCGCCAAGCCGTTCTCGATCCCGTCTGGGTCGATGGAGGACACTCTCCAGGTCGGTGACCGCATCCTCGTCAACCGTCTCGTGTACCACTCGCGAGCCATCGAGCGAGGCGATGTCGTCGTCTTCGACGGGTCCGACAGTTTCGTGCCGGCCGGCGACGCTCCGCAGCGCAATCCCGTGGCGGCTGCCGTCGCATGGGTGGGGCAGTCGCTCGGCGTCATGGCTCCGGATTCCACCGACTTCGTCAAGCGCGTCATCGGGGTGGGCGGCGATCGCGTCGCCTGCTGCGATCCCGACGGCTGGGTGACCGTGAACGGCACGCCGCTGGACGAATCCGAGTACCTGTTCATCGGTGACGAGCCGAGCACCCAGTCCTTCGACGTCGTGGTGCCCGACGGCATGCTGTGGGTCATGGGTGATCACCGGTCGAATTCCGCGGACTCCCGTGCCCACCTGGGCGATCCCGGCGGCGGCTTCGTTCCCGAGTCCAAGGTCGTGGGCCGGGCGATGGTGGTGCTCTGGCCGCTGTCACGGCTCGGTGCAGTCGACATCCCCGAGTCGTTCGCGACGCTGCCCGGGCCGAGCGGGCCGTCGTCCTGATGGCCGGGTCCGCAGTCGATCCCCGGGAGCCCGCACGCAGAGCCGGCCGGGGTCGCCATGCCCGCGGTGGCCCGCCGCGCGAGTCGTCGGGCTTCGCGCGCTGGCTGGGCGAGACCGCCATCATCGTCGTGTCGGCCCTGGTGCTGTCCGCACTGGTGCGCGCCTTTCTCGTGCAGGCGTTCTACGTGCCCAGTGCCTCGATGGAGGACACCCTCGCCGTCAGTGACCGGATCATCGCGTCCAAGATCACGACGACGATGGGAGGCGTCGGTCGCGGGGAGGTCGTCGTCTTCAAGGATCCGGGAGACTGGCTGCCTGATCCGCCGCCTCCCACACCCGGATGGCGGGGCCTGCTGCAGACCGGCCTCACGTTCATCGGCCTGCTGCCGAGTGACACTGGCAGCGATCTCGTCAAGCGAGTGGTTGCGGTGGAGGGTGACCGCATCGCCTGCTGCGACGAGAGCGGTCGGATCGAGCTGAACGGCGTCCCGCTCGTGGAGGACTACATCATCGGGCCGACGGACCAGGTGCTGTTCGACGTCGTCGTCCCGCCGGGTGGTGTCTTCGTCATGGGCGACAACCGCGGCAACTCGCGGGACTCGCGGTTTCACCTCGAGGAGAACGAGGGCGCGGTGCCCGTCGACGACGTCGTCGGTCGCGTCGTTCTCGTGGTGTGGCCCCTGAGCCGGATTGCGACCGTGCCCGTCCCGGAGGTCTTCGCGGAGCCGGGAGTCGCCCCGACGGCGACCCCGTAGGCCATGGCCGCATCGCCGTCGCTGCGCGTCGAGCGCGCGCTGCTGAGGTCGGGTGCGATGCAGGTGTGTGGCATGGACGAGGTCGGACGAGGCGCCCTCAGCGGTCCGGTCATGGTGGGGGTGGTCGTCGTGGACGCCCGCTCGCGCAGCCTCAATGGGGTGCGCGACAGCAAGCTGCTGGCGCCGCGGGCCCGGGAGGAGCTCGTGCCGGCGATCCGGCACTGGGCGGTGGACTGGGCGGTCGGGCACGCGTCGGCCGCCGAGATAGATGAGGCGGGCATCATCGCGGGGCTGCGACTCGCGGGGCTGCGCGCGCTCGGATCGCTGCGGACGTCCCCTGACGTCGTCCTGCTCGACGGCAGTCACGACTGGCTGAGCGCACCGGCGCAGGGCAGTCTGTTCGACGTGGGGGATCCGGACACCGGATCGGTGCGCCCGTCAGGGCTCCCCTCCGGGGTGCGCGTGCACATGCGCGTGAAGGCCGACCTGACCTGCACCTCCGTCGCTGCGGCGAGCGTGTTGGCGAAGGTGGAGCGCGATGCACTCATGCGCGAGCTGCACGCAGGATGCCCGCACTACGGCTGGACGGACAACAAGGGCTACGCGTCGCCGGATCACCTCGACGCGCTCCGCCGGCTCGGGCCGTCCTCGCAGCACCGACGCAGCTGGCGGCTGCCCGGCGTCGATCCCTCCTGACGCCTGACGCGAGCCCGATGGGTGGCGCTTGCCCGTCACCCGGGTAGGAGTCGAGCTGACGAGGTTCGTCCACAGTCCCGTCGACCGGCTGCGGGCTTCCCCAGCAGAGTGCCACGAGGTGTCCGAATCGACGCGTCCTCACCACAGTGGCCGTGGGAGGTGGTCGCGATGGACGCGAGGGGGGCACTGGGTCGCTATGGCGAGGATGTTGCCGCCGACCTGCTGCAGAGCATGGGGATGTCGATCCTGTCGCGCAACTGGCGGTGCGTCGCCGGGGAGCTCGACATCGTGGCGCGTGACGGCGACGCCCTGGTCGTGTGCGAGGTCAAGACGCGCCGCAGCGTGTCGCATGGGTCACCCGCGGATGCCGTCGGCCCCCGCAAGATGCAGCGGCTTCGCTCACTCGCCCTGCATTGGCTCGATGACGCTGAGCTCTACATCCCGACGATCCGGTTCGATGTCGTCAGCGTGATCCTGCCCCGCGCCGGCGCACCGATCGTGACGTACCTGCGTGGAGTGGAGTGACGATGGCGCTGGCGACGACCCACGGTGTCGTGCTCGACGGTGTGCGCGGCGTGGTGGTCAGGGTCGAGGTCGCGGTCTCCGACGGCCTGCCGAGCGTGGGTGTCGTCGGACTGCCCGATGCGTCGGTCACCGAAGCTCGATGGCGGGCGCGGTGCGCTGTTGAGGCGAGCGGTCGTTCCTGGCCGAACCGACGGGTCACCGTCAGCCTGTCGCCCGCGGAGGTGCGCAAGCACGGAGCGGGACTCGATCTGCCGATGGCGGTGGGCATCCTGGCGGCGGCCGACAGCCTGCCCGTCGGGTCGGTGGCCAGCACCGTCTTCGTCGGTGAACTCGGCCTCGATGGTCGGCTGCGCCCCTCGCGCGGGCTCCTGGCTGCCATCCTCGCCTCGCGACGTGCTGGATTCACGCGGGTCGTGGTGCCGGACGACGGAGCGTCCGAGGCCTCGACTGTGCCCGGCATCGCCGTGGTTCGTGCTGCCGACCTCGCCCAGGTCTGTCGCATCCTCGAGGGCCGCGATCCGGGCTGTGCCGACTCGACGCTCGCGAATCGCGCTGTCGGCGAGCGGGCAGGGGAGCCGGATGGGACCGCCGACCTCTCCGCCGACGATGCCGAACCAGTCGACCTGCGCGATGTGCGTGGGCACGCGCTGCCACGGTGGGCACTGGAGGTCGCAGCCGCCGGCGGGCATCACCTGGCGATGGTGGGCCCTCCGGGCATCGGCAAGACCCTCCTGGCAAGTCGGCTCCCCGGGCTGCTCCCCCAACTCGACGACGACTCGGCCCTCGATGTCGCAGCGATCCACTCGGTCGCCGGACGCGTGCGGTCGACCGCGGCCTTCGCGACGCCCCCGCTGTCGTCGCCGCACCACTCGGCTTCCGCAGCAGCCGTCCTCGGTTCGGTCAGCGGGGGGCGGGTGGTGCCGGGAGCCGTCTCGCTGGCCCACTGCGGCGTGCTGTTCCTCGACGAGGCCCCGGAGTTCTGCCGCCCGGCCCTCGAGGGGCTCCGCCAGCCCCTGGAGTCGGGACAGCTGTCCCTGCACCGGACAGGGTGGAACGGCAACCTCCCTGCCCGGTTCCAGCTGGTGCTCGCGGCGAATCCGTGTCCCTGCGGGCAGCGCGCCGGATCGGGAACGGGATGCTCGTGCGCACCGGCGGCCGTGCGCCGCTACGCGTCCCGGCTGTCGGGCCCCCTGCTCGATCGCGTGGACATCCGCTTGTCGGTGCAGCGGCCCCACCCGGCTGAGCTGGAGTCGACCGACCAGCCGGAGTCCA
>JBIIJX010000190.1:0-4830 GCA_044233495.1 Candidatus Nanopelagicales bacterium | reverse complement strand
CGGACGAACTCGACGACGATCTCCTCACGGCCGGCAGCGGCGGCGGCTCGTACGCCGGTCAGGTGATCCGGTGCCAGATTTCGTCCGACGGGACTTCGTGGAAGTGCTCTAAGTGCCCCGCGTCTGGCACCGGCGCCGTCCCGAACATGCAGTGCACCACGCCGACCGGTCCGGCACAGAACTAGCCGCGCCCACGAGTCGCCAGTACTGCGGTCAGCCCTTGGCTCGGCGCGGATTGACGACCCCGCCCTCGCGCGGCGGCTGGAAGCCCGCCTCCCGCACGCGCCGCTCGCGGATGCGCCAGACACCGGTGATCCGTTCCCAGCGGTCGTGGTACTCGCCCCACAGGATCATGTCCGGCTTGGCATCGTCGCGGTACCGGTGCCAGGCCTGCACGTAGCTCACGGCATCAGCGGTGTCGTCGCCCGTGAACGTGACCGAGATGTTGCCGACGAGATGCTGCGTCGCCTCGAAGGGCACCAGGACCCGCTCCATCCACTCGACGACCGCATCGACACCATGGAGGTCACCGCTGTGCGGCGATGCGAAGACGCAGTCGTCGGCGAAGACCAGCCGATGGTTCTGCGGCTCGAGCCAGTCGGTGGCCCGGGTGTAGGTGTACATCTGCTGCTCGATCGCCGCGCGATCCTCCAGACGGTCCATGTCGGTCAACTCCTCGCCGCATCCAGCACGGGTGCCAAGCGATCGGGCACCTGCACCCAGTCCTGCGGGTGCGTGATCGTCGGATCGAAGTTCGCATCGACCGAGATCGCGTCCACGCCGGCGGCAGCTGCAGCGGCCACCTGCTCACACAGTTCGTCGACGCTCAGCGGTTTCAGGTTGGCGACGATGACCGGGGGGTCGGTGAACAGGTTCCAGCACATCTTCAGCGGTGCGAGGTGCGCCGGCCGCATCGCGGCGAGCTGCTGCATAGTCTCCAGGTGCTGCTCGAGGGTGCCCGACGCCGGATTCCACCAGTCGAACTTCTCCGCGGTGCGGCGCAGCCCCGCCTCCGAGCGCATGCCCGCCATCAGCGGCGGGTGCGGACGCTGCAGGGGCTTGGGGTCGACGTCCGAGGCCGGGATGCTGAAGAACTCCCCGTCGAAGTGCACCGGATCCGCGGCCCAGCACGCCTTCAGCGCATCGATGAGCTCATCGGCCCGACGACCACGTGTTCGCGGATCGACGTCGTACTGCGCATGCTCCTCATCCGACCAGCCGACGCTGAAGCCGAAGATGGTGCGCCCCCCGGCGAGCACGTCCAGAGTCGCGATGCGCTGGGCGAGATCGACCGGCCGGTGGTACCCGGCGACGAGGATGCTGGTGCCGAGCAGGATCTTCGATGTCCACCCCGCGACCACGGCCAGCAGCTCCATCGGCTGCAGGACGGAGCGATAGGCCTCGGGTACCGCGAGCCCGGGTCGCGCGGAGTACCCCGACACGACTTCATGCGGGTAGAACAGGTGCTGCTGCACGAACAGGTGGCCGAAGCCGAGCTCCTCCGCCCGCTCTGCGAAGCCACGGACGGCCACCGCATCCGCGTGCGGCCCCAACTGGGGCAGGGCCAGTCCCACGCGCATGAGGCCTCCTCAGCCGCCGATGGTGCGATCGGAGTCCCAATAGGGACGACGCAACGCCTTCTTGTCGACCTTCTGCATCTCGTTGCGCGGAAGCTCGTCGATGAACTCGTACCTTCTCGGAATCTTGTAGGCCGAGATTACGTCACGGCAGAAGGCCTCGAGTTCGGTCGGATCCGGCGGCGCCGCCGGGTCGGACGGCACGACGAGGGCCAGCAGTTGCTCATGCAGGTCCGGGTGCGGAATTCCGATGACCGCGACGTCGGCCACTCCCGGATGCAGACGCAGGGCGTTCTCGCTCTCGGACGGGTAGAGGTTCACTCCGCCTGACACCACCATGTCGGACATGCGGTCGGTGATGAAGATGAAGCCCTCTTCGTCGATGTGCCCCATATCCCCGAGAGTGAAGGCACCGGCGCGCACATAGGCCTTGGCGGTCTTCTCGGGGTCGTGGTGGTAGACGGGTCCGTAGCCCTCAGGGGCCTCGAAGGCGAGGATTCCGGTCTCGCCGACGGAGATGTCGTTGCCGTCCTCGTCGACGACGACCACCCGGAACGGCTCGACGGCACGGCCCACCGAACCCGGATGCTCGAGCCACTCTGTCGAGGAGATCCGGCACAGGGTTCCCGACTCGGAACCACCATAGGACTCGGTGAACACCGGGCCGAACCAGTCGATCATGGCCCGTTTGACGTCGGGCGGGCAGGCGGAGCCCGTGTGCGCGATGAGCCGCACGCTGCTGACGTCGCTGGACGCACGCACGGCCGGGTCGACCGCCAGCAGGCGCTGGAAGTGCGTCGGGACCATGACGGACGACGTCACCCGGTAGTGCTCGATGAGTCGCAGCACCTCGGCAGGATCGAAGCGGCCGACGACGATCACCGGGCGACCGAGCAGCAGATGGCGTACGGCCGTGAGTGGTCCGTTGTGCTGCAGGGGGCCGACGACGATGTGCGGCCCCTCGGGGAACTGGGCCCGCTCGCGCAGTCGCGAGAGGTACTCCAGGTGATCGGTGACAGGGCCCAGCACCCACCGCGTCGCCGTGCCGCGTGCCCGGCCCGTCGTGCCCGAGGTGTAGACCATGCCCGGGCGCGCCGGCCGGATCGGGAAGTCCGCCGGGACACTCGCCCCCGCGATCCAGTCCGTCCACGCGATGACGCCGGGCGCCGAGGAGGTCGTCGTGGCGCCGGAGTGCAGGACCACGGTGGCGACGAGTCCGGCTTCGAGGGCCGCCACTGCGGTCGGCGCGCCTCCCGGGCCGGCGATCAGCCCCACCATGCCCGAGTCCTGGATCTGGTCGGTGAGCTCAGGCACGGTGAGCTGGCGCGAGACTGCGACCGTGCCGACCCCGGCGAGTAGTCCGGCCGCATGGGCCATCAGGGTGGGCGCCGCGTTGTCGCCCATCACGCCCCAGCGTTGGTCCGGTTCGGGGGCGGCCGCCAGCATGCGGGCGGCGGCTCCGCGGATCTGCGGCACCGCCTGCGCCCACGAGAGCGCGCCGGCGGAGTCGACGAGAGCAATGCCGTCGGGGTCGGTGGCGAGCACGTCGGCGAGCGGGCCGAGCGGCAGGTCGGGCACGCGGGATCCTCACGTTCGTTCATGGACCGGACGGCGCTTGCACGCTTCGTTCCGTGGCGGGAGGATAGCGCGGTTACTAAAGTGTGAGTCAAGAAACAGCCCGATGCCGGCCCGTGACGGGAGTCATGATGGATTTCGCCCCCAGCCCTCGAGCGCAGGAGTTGTCCGCGCAGATGTGGGACTTCCTGAACGAGCGGATCCTGCCGTCGGAGGCGGTGTACGACGCCTACCGGGAGCAGGTGGGACCGAACGATCACACGCTGCCTCCGGTGGTGGAGGAGCTCAAGGCCGAGGCCCGGGCCATGGGCCTGTGGAACCTGTTCCTGCCCTCGATCAGCGGACTGTCGAACGTGGAGTACGCGCAGCTGGCGGAGATCTCCGGGTGGAGCGTCGACATCTACCCCGAGGTGATCAACTGCCAGGCTCCCGACACCGGGAACATGGAGACCATCCACCTGTTCGGCACCGACGATCAGAAGAGGCAGTGGCTCGATCCACTGCTTGACGGCACGATGCGCTCGGGGTTCGCCATGACCGAGCCGTACGTGGCGTCCAGCGACGCGACCAACATCGAGTGCTCGATCGTGCGTGACGGCGACGAGTACGTCATCAACGGCACCAAGTGGTGGACGTCGGGGGCGAACGACCCACGGTGCCGGATCCTCATCGTGATGGGCAAGACCGATCCCGCCGCCCCTGCGCACCGGCAGCAGTCGATGGTGCTGGTGCCGATCGACACCCCCGGGGTGGAGATCGTGCGCTCGCTGCCGGTGTTCGGCCGACAGGACCAGCACGGCCACGCCTGGGTGGAGCTGCGTGACGTGCGTGTGCCGGTGACGAACCGACTCGCCGAGGAGGGCGATGGATTCATGATCGCCCAGGCCAGGCTGGGCCCGGGGCGCATCCACCACTGCATGCGCTCGATCGGCGCCGCCGAGCGGGCCCTGCAGATGTTGGTCGAGCGGGCCAAGAGCCGGGTCGCCTTCGGCGGCCCCCTGGCCGACCAGGCCAACGTCATGGACTGGATCGCGGAGTCCCGGATCGAGATCGAGCAGGCGCGACTGTTGACCCTCAAGGCCGCCTGGATGATCGATCAGGGCAACGCCAAGTACGCAAAGACCGAGATCGCCGCGATCAAGGTCATCGCGCCCCGCATGGCCTGCAACATCATCGACCGCGCCATCCAGGTGCACGGCGGCCTGGGCATCAGCGACGACGTTCCGCTGACCCGCATGTACGGGTGGCAGCGCGCCCTGAAGATCTTCGACGGACCGGACCAGGTCCACCTGCGCTCGATCGCCAAGTGGGAGCTCAAGCGGGATCGGCCGGTCCGACTTCCCTCATGATCGGCACGAGGATGTCCGCAAGGACAGCCTCGACCTTCGCCACCGGCAGCCGGCTCAGCGACCCCTCGAGCCACGCGGTCTGTGACACCGGAAGCAGGGCGCTGAGGAAGTGGAAGCCGAGCAGGCGCACGGCATACTGCTCGCGCGCCTTCCGTGAACTGCGCGGAGGACGTTCGTCCTCGGGCAGGTAGTCGAAGGCGCGCTGCGCATGCCGCTCCTGCCAGTCCTGGTACATCCGTCGCGACGCAGGAGTGGCGCCGTTCAGGTGCAGCGTCAGGAATCGGGCCTCGACCGGGTGCGTGCGCCACCAGGCCCAGCCGGCGTAGATG
>JBIIJX010000025.1:0-18386 GCA_044233495.1 Candidatus Nanopelagicales bacterium | reverse complement strand
ACGCCCTCAACGGCCTTCGGGTCGTCCTCATCGACTTCTGGTCCCAGGGTCCCCGCTACCAGCGCCAGATGACCTGGGTCATCGCCGCCGTCTGGGCTGCGCTCATGGTGCCCGGCACGTTCTTCATGCTCAAGCACACCGTCGAGGCCATTTTCGGGAGCACCGCATGAGCACCACCGCCCAGTCCGGCCCGGTCAGCATCCCGGCTCCCCGCTCCTCCCAGCGCACCAAGCAGCGGAGCAACTTCGAGCTCTACTCCTGGGTGTTCATGCGGGTGTCAGGCGTCGTCCTGATCTTCCTCGTCCTCGGCCACCTGTTCATCATGAACATCCTCGACGGCGGCGTGCAGCGCATCAACTTCGCCTTCGTCGCCGGGCGATGGAGCAGCCCCTTCTGGCAGGTCTGGGACCTCATGATGCTGTGGCTGGCGATGCTTCACGGCACCAACGGCATGCGCACCATCATCAACGACTACGCCGAGCGTGACCAGACGCGCTTCTGGCTGAAGATGGTCCTGTACGTCGCAGCGGCCTTCACGATCATCCTCGGCACCCTCGTGATCTTCACCTTCGACCCCAACCTCGGCTAGAGCCTCCAAGGAGACGCACCATGCAGACGCACTCCTACGACGTCGTGATCGTCGGTGCCGGTGGCGCCGGAATGCGCGCCGCCCTAGAGGCGAGCGGCCGAGCCCGCACGGCCGTCCTCACCAAGCTCTACCCCACCCGGTCCCATACCGGCGCGGCCCAGGGCGGCATGTGCGCCGCCCTGGCGAACGTCGAGGAGGACAACTGGGAGTGGCACACGTTCGACACCGTCAAGGGCGGCGACTACCTCGTCGACCAGGACGCTGCCGAGATCATGTGCAAGGAGGCCATCGACGCCGTACTCGACCTGGAGAAGATGGGTCTGCCGTTCAATCGCACTCCTGAGGGACGCATCGACCAGCGGCGCTTCGGCGGCCACACCCGCAACCACGGTGAAGCCGCAGTCCGCCGGTCCTGCTACGCCGCCGACCGCACCGGCCACATGATCCTGCAGACGCTCTACCAGAACTGCATCAAGCAGAACGTCGAGTTCTACAACGAGTTCTACGTGCTCGACCTGATCCTCGACGACACGGACGAAGGCCCGGTCACGGCCGGCGTCGTCGCCTACGAGCTGGCAACGGGCGAGATTCACGTCTTCCGCGCCAAGAGCGTCGTGTTCGCCACCGGTGGCTTCGGCAAGGTCTGGAAGACGACGTCCAACGCCCACACACTCACCGGCGACGGCATGGGCGTCTGCTACCGCCGCGGCATCCCGCTGGAGGACATGGAGTTCTACCAGTTCCACCCCACCGGCCTCGCCGGCCTGGGCGTGCTGCTCACCGAGGGCGCGCGCGGCGAGGGAGGCATCCTGCGCAACGCCTCGGGTGAGCGCTTCATGGAGCGCTACGCGCCCACGATCAAGGACCTCGCCCCCCGGGACATGGTGTCGCGCTCGATGGTCCTCGAGGTGCGCGAAGGGCGCGGTGCCGGCCCGAACAAGGACTACGTCTACCTCGATCTGACGCACCTGCCCAAGGAGCAGATCGAGTCCAAGCTCCCCGACATCACCGAGTTCGCGCGCACCTACCTCGGCGTCGACCCCGTGACCGAGCTGGTGCCCGTGTTCCCGACTGCCCACTACGCCATGGGCGGTATCCCCACCGACATCGATACCCGGGTGCTTCGCGACAACGAACACGTCATTCCTGGTCTCTTCGCCGCGGGTGAGGCAGCCTGCGTCTCGGTCCATGGCGCAAACCGCCTCGGCACCAACTCGCTGCTGGACATCAACGTGTTCGGCCGACGGGCGGGCATCGCCGCTGCGGAGTACGCGAACTCGCATGACTTCGTGGAGATGCCTGCTGATCCCCAGATGGGGACGATCGCGCTCGTCGAGCGACTCCGGTCGAGCACCGGCGGGGAGCGAGTCGCGAACCTGCGACGTGAGATGCAGGAGACCATGGACCTGAACGCCCAGGTGTACCGCACCGAGGGCACCCTAAAGCAGGCCCTGAACGACGTCCAGGAGCTCAAGCGCCGCTACGCCAACATCGCCATCCAGGACAAGGGTGTGCGCTACAACACCGACCTCATGGAGGCCATCGAACTCGGCTTCCTGCTCGACCTCGCCGAACTCGTCGTGGTCGGTGCGCTCGAGCGCAAGGAGTCGCGAGGCGGCCACGCGCGCGAGGATTACCCCAACCGCGACGACGTCAACTTCATGCGGCACACGATGGCCTACCGTCGCACCGAGTCTGATGGCACGTCCACCGTTCAGCTCGACTACAAGCCCGTCACCATCACCCGTTACCAGCCGATGGAGCGCAAGTACTGATGACTGCCGTAGCCGAGGCGCCGATCGCCGCTCCAGTCGCGACCGACGTCACGTTCCGGGTCCGCCGCTTCCAGCCCGAGATCGACACCGAGCCGCACTGGGAGGAGTACACGGTCGCCCTCTTCCCCACCGATCGAGTCCTCACGGCGCTCGAGAAGATCAAGGGCGAGGTCGACGGCACGCTGAGCTTCCGGCGCTCCTGCGGGCACGGCATCTGCGGCTCCGATGCCATGCGCATCAACGGGCGCAACCGGCTGGCGTGCAAGACCCTCGTGAAGGACCTCGACATCAGCAAGCCGATCACTGTCGAGGCGATCAAGGGCCTTCCGCTGGAGAAGGACCTCATCGTCGACATGGACCCCTTCTTCGAGGCCTACCGCGCTGTCATGCCCTTCCTCATCACCGACGGGCACGAGCCGAGCCGGGAGCGCCTGCAGTCAGCTGAGGATCGGGCCCGATTCGACGACGGCACCAAGTGCATCCTGTGCGCCTGCTGCACCACCTCATGCCCGGTCTACTGGACCGACGGGCAGTACTTCGGCCCAGCAGCGATCGTCGCCGCCAACCGGTTCATCTTCGACAGCCGCGACACCGGGGCTGAACAGCGCCTGGAGATCCTGAACGAGAAGGAGGGGGTGTGGCGCTGCCGCACCACCTTCAACTGCACGGATGCGTGCCCCCGCGGCATCGAGGTCACCAAGGCCATCCAGGAAGTCAAGCGCGCCCTGATCTTCCGGCGCTAGCCGCTCTAGGCCTAGCCGCTCTAGGCAGGGGGAACCAAGGTCCCCGAGAACACCTGCCACGCTAACAGGGACTTCGCGACGAGGCTGAGGATGATGTAGGCGCGCTCACCCCGCAGGTAGTCCGACCACTTTCCGACCGGCTTGTACTGCAGGAACTGCACGAGTGCGAAGATGTTGAAGAAGACGAACAGCGAGACGATGATCCCGTAGACGAAGCCGGGCGTCTCCGCCGTCGAACTCGAGCCTGGCGAGATCACCCACAGCACGATGATGATCCACGGCACGATGCCGGCCATGCAGCCGAACACGAACGGCAGCCATCCACCGGAGGACGATCATCACCGACGAGCTCAGTGAGTACTCGACCCAGCGGAAGTAGTTGTGCCGCGCGGCCAGACCCGCCGCGTAGCGGGGGAAGAACCACGGGGACGCCACCAGGAAGTGGAAGAGGGCCGACAGGGCGAAGAAGAGGGCGACCCCGATGGCAATCGGGGAGTTGAAGAGGACGACGGGCGCCGAGGCTGGCGTCCCGGGGGGGCCCTCCACGTAGGCCGCCGTCACCGGCAGGGAGAAATCCGTCGCCAGGGCGAGGATCAGGATCAACTGTGTCAGGTGGGCGAACCCTGCCACGATGTTGAGCCTGCGCAGCCCGGACATCGTGATCTTCGAGGGCGCCTGCTCCGCAACTGAGGCCATGCGTCAGTGTGGCACGCCGCTGGGCCCGCACGCCGACGGCAGGCCGTGGGCGATGCCGTGTCGTGGATCAGAGATCGACGGCGTAGTACTGGGACTCGAGGAACTCGTGGATGCCGGCGAAGCCGCCCTCACGACCCAGCCCCGACTCCTTCATTCCGCCGAACGGCGCCGCCGGATCCGAGGCCAGTCCGCGGTTCACCGCCACCATGCCGGACTCCATGCGCCGGGCGATGCGCAGTCCGGTGCCCGGATCCTTGGCGAACACGTACGAGATGAGCCCGTACTCGGTGTCGTTGGCCATCCGGATGCCGTCCTCCTCGTCCTCGAAGGTGACGATCGGGGCCACTGGTCCGAAGATCTCGTTGCGGGTCAACGTCGAGCCATGCGCCACATCGCGCACCACCGTCGGCGCGATGAAGGCACCCGTCGACGGGATCGCCGTCGAGGGCGTGGCCACGACACCCTCTCCCACTGCTGTCTGGACGAGCTCCACGATCTTGTCGCGCTCCTTTACCGAGACCATGGCTCCCAGGTCGTTTCCCTGATCGACGCCCGGGCCCACCTTCAGGCCCGCGAAGGCCTTCTCGAGCTTGGAGGTGAACTCCTCCGCCAGCGAGGCATGCAGGTAGAAGCGGTTCGCCGCCGTGCAGGCAGCACCGCCGTTGCGCATCTTCGCCACCATCGCCCCTGCGATCGCCGCATCCACGTCGGTGCCCTCGAAAACGACGAACGGGGCATTGCCGCCCAGCTCCATGGAAGAGGGCAGCACCCGCTCGGCCGTCTGCTTCAGCAGCATCTTGCCCACGTAGGTCGAGCCGGTGAAGGACAGCGTCGCCACCCGAGGATCCGCGAGGATCGCCTCCGACACAGCACCCGTCTTCGTCGTCGTGATGATGTTCACCACGCCAGCAGGCGCACCGGCGCGCTGCAGAACTTCACCGATCCACAGCGCCGTCAGCGGAGTCTCACCCGCCGGCTTGAGCACGGCGGTGCAGCCCGCTGCGAGGGCCGGCGCAAGCTTGCGGGTCGCCATCGCCGCCGGGAAGTTCCACGGCGTGATCATGTAGGCAACGCCCATCGGTCGATGGTCGACCACGATGGTCTTGTCCCCGTTCGGCGCGTACCGGAAGTCTCCCTGCACCCGGCAGGCCTCCTCCGAGAACCAGCGGAAGAACTCCGCCGCGTAGGTCGCCTCCCCCAGAGCATCGCGCCAGGCCTTGCCGTTCTCCAGCGAGATGATGCGCGCGCACGTCTCGAGCTCGGCCGTCATGATCTCGAACGCACGACGCAGGATCTCCGCCCGCTGCCGGGCCGGCGTCAGCGACCACGTCCCGAAGGCGTCGTGGGCCGATGTGACAGCGTCCAGACCCTCCTGCACCGAGGCGTCGGCGATCTCCGCCAGCACGGTGAGGCTCGCCGGGTCCACCACCTGCAGGCACCCTGCCGTGGACAGCCATTCGCCGCCGATGAGCAGACCGGTAGGGGTGGTGACTGAAGACATGGGGAGCTCCTCCGCGTGTAGTGGCCTCCGAGAGTACCGGGGCACCTAGCATGATCGGCGATGAACCCTCTCCCTCATGGACTCCCAAGGCGGTCTGCGCTCGCCATTCTGGCGATCGCACTCGGCACGCTCATGGCTGCGGCTCCCGCGCTGGCCGAGCCGGTGGGCGGCCCCCAGCTGGATTCCACCCGTCGCACCGTCAACCTCGGCCCGGAGGCCGCACCGCTGCCCGAGGTGTGGGCAGCCACCTGGGTGCTCGCCGACGCCGAGACCGGTGAGGTCCTCGCCCACAAGGGGGCCCACGTCCAACGCCCCCCGGCGAGCACGCTGAAGACGCTGACCGCCCTCACCGTCCTGCCGCAGACCGATCGCAGCGAGACCTACGTCGCCACCTACCGGGCGGCATCCATCTACGGCGCCCGCGTGGGACTGAAGCCCGGCAAGACCTACACGATGCACCAGCTCTGGAACGCCGTATTCCTCCCCAGCGCCAACGACGCCGCGATCGCCGTCGCCGAGGTCAACGGGGGCGTCCGCAAGACGGTCGAGGAGATGAACGACCTCGCGGCCGACCTCGGTGCCCTCGACACCGTGGCCAAGAACACCAACGGCCTCGACGCCCCCGGTCAGGTGTCCAGCGCCTACGACCTCGCGCTCATCGCGCGCGCCGGCCTGGAGCGCGAGGACTTCTCGTCGTACGCGCGCCGAGTACGGGCCCAGTTCCCGAATCTACGCGGACGAGGCACGCACACGATCTACACCACCAATCGCATGCTGCTGAGCGGCTGGCGCGGTGCGATCGGCGTCAAGACCGGATTCACCAGCAGGGCCGGCCGCACCTTCGTCGGCGCGGCGGAGCGCAAGGGACGCACCCTCATCGTCACCCTGATGGGGATCAAGGAGCCCTCAGACGACGCTGCCGCGAAGCTCCTCACCTGGGGCTTCCGCAATGCCGACAAGGTCGAGCCCGTCGGCATCCTGGTGGCCCCGGGAACGGTGACCGCCGTGCGATCAGCGTCCGACGTGTCGGCGACCTCCCCGGGCAGGACACCATCGCAGGACCCAGAGTCTGCTGAGGCGGCTGACGCGTCGCCACCCGCGTCCTCTCAGGAGTCGTCGCAGGCGCCAGCGACCGATCCCTCCGCACTGCAGTCGCAGGAGAGTTCCGCTGCGTCCCTGGCCCCCGCCGGCCTGATCGGGGTGGGGATAGCCGCCGCCGTCGTCGTCGGAATTGTCCTCCTGAGCCGTGGTCGGATCAACCGGTGAAGGCGAACTCCGCGATGACCCGCCAGTACCCGTCGACGTTCTCGTGCAGTGCCATCGACTCGGCCAGGAAGGCGGCTTCGTAGCCGGCCATCTCGTTGAAGGCGAGATCCATCAGCTCTTCGGAGACGCCATGCGCGAGGGTGACGTGGGGGTGGTACGGGAACCGTGCCTCGACCCCCAGAACGCCGCTGCGCACCGCTGACTCGAGTTGCTCGCAGCCGGAGATGCCGTCGGCGACAGTGATGAACACCACGGGCGAGACCGGGCGGAACGTGCCCGTGCCTCGCAGCACCATGGGTATGGGTCGCGTGCGCGCTGCCACACGGGCGAGGTGGTCGAGGACGCCGACGACGACCGCATCGTCCGCCTCGATCGGGGCCAGGATGGTGACATGGGACGGCCAGTCGTCCGCATGCGTGCCGTAGCGCTGACGCGCCTCGTCCAACTGCGTCCTGATGTCCGCCGGGAGCTCGATGGTGACCCCCAACGTGCGTCCGCCCCCGTGGGGAGCGGTCACTCGCGGTCCATCGGGACGAATCCGACGCGCTCGTAGACGCGATCGAGGGTCTGGCCTGCGGTTGCCCGCGCCCGATGGGCGCCGAGGGTCATCAGCCTCCGCAGCTCTGCCGGATCGGCCATCAGCTCGGTCACCCGCTCCCGGATGGGGCGCACGAAGTCCACCACGATCTCCGCGGTGTCGCCCTTCAGGTCGCCATATCCACGGCCCTCGTACGACGTCTCAAGTTCGGCGATCGAACGCCCGGTGAGGGCGTGCTGGATGGACAGCAGATTCGACACACCTGCCTTCCCCTGGGGGTCGAAGCGGATCTCACGCTCGGAGTCGGTAACGGCGCTCTTGATCTTCTTGGCCACGGCGTTGTCGTCGTCGAGCAGGAAGACACAGCCGGCGGGCACGGACTTGCTCATCTTGGACGTGGGGTCCTGCAGATCCAGGATCTTGGCGGTCTCCTTGACGATGAGCGCCTCCGGCACGCTGAAGGTCGGACCGAAGGTCGTGTTGAAGCGCTGGGCGAGATCACGGGTGAGCTCGAGATGCTGCCGTTGGTCCTCCCCCACGGGAACGGCATCGGCCTGGTAGATCAGGATGTCAGCCGCCTGCAGGATGGGATAGGTGTACAGGCCCACGGTGATGCGGTCGGACTCCGCCTTCTGCGACTTGTCCTTGAACTGCGTCATCCTTCCGGCTTCGCCAAAGCCGGTCTGGCACTCCAGGACCCACGCGAGCTGGCTGTGCTCGGGCACATGACTCTGGATGAAGATCGTGGAGCGCTCGGGATCAAGACCGACCGCCAGGAGTTGGGCGAAGGATGCGTAGGTGCGCTGCCGCAGGAGCGCGGGGTCATGATCGACCGTGATGGCGTGCTGGTCGACCACGCAGTAGTAGGTGTCATGGGTCTGCTGCAGCCGCACCCACTCGCGCAGTGCTCCGAGGTAGTTGCCGAGATGGAAGGCGTCGGCCGTCGGCTGGATTCCCGACAGGACGCGCGGGAGCCGGGCCTGCGCGGGGGTCATGGGCTCATTCTGTCGCATGGCCAGGCGGTGCCGAAGACCCGTCCGTCACGACGGAGGGGCACCCGGATCATCCGGGTGCCCCTCCGATGTCGATGCGGTGCGGCGTCAGGACATCGCCTTCTGGAGGTTCTCGTCGATCGAGGCCAGGAAGTCCTGGGTCGTCTGCCACGGTTGGTCGCGGCTGATCAGCAGCGCGAGGTCCTTGGTCATCTTTCCCTCCTCCACGGTCTCGATGCACACGCGCTCGAGGGTACGGGCGAACTCGCTGACGGCTGGGGTCCCGTCGAGCTTGCCACGGTGCTCGAGCCCTCGGGTCCATGCGAAGATCGACGCGACCGGATTGGTCGAGGTGGGGTTGCCCTTCTGGTGCTCGCGGAAGTGGCGCGTGACGGTGCCGTGCGCGGCCTCCGCCTCGACAGTGCGGCCGTCCGGCGTCATCAGCACTGAGGTCATGAGGCCGAGCGAACCGAAGCCCTGGGCGACGGTGTCGGACTGCACGTCACCGTCGTAGTTCTTGCAGGCCCACACGTATCCGCCCTCCCACTTCATGGCCGCAGCGACCATGTCGTCGATGAGGCGATGCTCGTAGGTGATGCCGGCTGCCTGGAACTCGCCCTTGAACTCGGCGTCGAAGATCTCGGCGAAGATGTCCTTGAACCGGCCGTCGTAGGCCTTCAGGATCGTGTTCTTCGTCGACATGTACACCGGGTAGTTGCGCGCCAGTCCGTAGCGGAATGACGCGCGGGCGAAGTCGCGGATCGAGTCATCGAGGTTGTACATGCCCATGGCCACGCCGGATCCCGGGAAGTCGAAGACGTTGAACTCCATCGGCTCTGATCCATCAGCCGGGGTGAACGTCATCGTCAAGGTGCCGGCCGAGGGCACCTTGAAGTCCGTGGCCCGGTACTGGTCACCGAAGGCATGACGGCCGACGATGATGGGCTTCGTCCAGGTGGGCACCAGACGCGGGATGTTGTTGATGATGATCGGCTCGCGGAAGATGACGCCGCCGAGGATGTTGCGGATCGTGCCGTTGGGCGACTTCCACATCTTCTTCAGCCCGAATTCCTCCACCCGCGCCTCATCGGGCGTGATGGTTGCGCACTTGACCCCGACGCCGTACTTCTGGATGGCGTGCGCGGCGTCGATCGTGACCTGGTCGTCGGTCTGGTCGCGGTACTCGATACCGAGGTCGTAGTACTTCAGGTCCACATCGAGGTACTTCAGGATCAGCTCGTCCTTGATGAACTGCCAGATGATGCGGGTCATCTCGTCACCGTCGAGCTCGACGACCGGGTTCTCGACCTTGATCTTGCTCACGTCTTCTCCTTCCCGTTTCTCCCACTACGCGGGAGAAACGGTTGCGAACGGGGGTCCTGGGGGGTCTTATAGCCCGTTTCTCCCGCGCCGCGGGAGAAACGGGACGGGGGGTCAGAGGTCCTTGACGTCGGCCTGCTTGGCCTTGACGGCCTCGTAGGCCTCGCCGAGAAGGGCGCGCTCGGACTCGGTGAGCGGTGTCTCCACTACCTTGCGGATGCCCTCCTTGCCGATCTCGGCCTCCACGCCGAGGTAGGCACCCGACAGTCCGTACTCGCCGTCAACCCACGCGCAGACCGGCATCACAGCACCGGAATCCTCGTGCACGGCGCGTGCCATGCGGGCAGCGGCCGCCGACGGGGCGTAGTAGGCGGAACCTGTCTTGAGCAGGGCCACGATCTCGGCCCCGCCGTTGCGCGTACGCTCCACGAGCTCGTCGATCTCCGCACCCGACAGCAGGTCAGACAGCGGCTTGCCGTCGACGATGCAGGCCGAGGCCACCGGGACCATGGTGTCGCCGTGCGATCCCAGGGTCAGAGTGGTGACGGACGCGACCGGCACGTTGAGCTTCTCGGCGACGAAGTGCGTGAACCGCGCGGTGTCGAGCATGCCCGCCTGGCCGATGACGCGATGCGGGGGAAAGCCCGTGACGATCTGCGCGAGTGCCGTCATCTCGTCGAGCGGGTTCGCGACGTTGATGACGACGCAGTCCGGCGCATACTTGGCGACGTTCTCGGCCACCTGGCGCATGATCTTCGCGTTGGTCTCGATGAGGTCCATCCGGCTCATGCCCGGCTTGCGCGGCAGTCCCGCCGTGATGACGACGATCTTCGATCCCGCGATGGCCTCGTATCCCTCACCGTTGGGGCCCGTGGTCTGGCCCACCATCCTGGTCTCGTAGCCCTCGATCCAGCGAGACTGGTTGATGTCGAGGGCGATGCCCTCGGGCTTGCCCTCGATGACGTCGGTCAGGACGACCGTCTCGAAGATGTCGTACTCGGCGAGCCGCAGCGCGGTCGTCGATCCGTAGAACCCTGCTCCGATGACGGAGACCTTGCCGCTGCGAGCCATGAACGAGCCTTTCCCGAAATCACGAAGGAATCTTGACGTCAAGATATCGCAGTCCCTGCCGGCTGGATGCGGCAGGAGAGCGTCCCGGGGCCAGTGTGCAGCAGGTCACACTGAGGTCGAGATCGTCCGCTCGGCGTGGGACCCAGAGTTTCGGTGGGAGCCGGTGAGCGTCAGCTCGGCGGCGGAACCCAGAACGTGAAGACGGTGATGCCGACCCCGAGCAGGCCGAGGGTCAGGACGTCGACCTTCTTCGAGCGCACGGCCAGCATGCCGGCATCGGCGTCCGGGAGGAGCAGCCGAAGGAAGGCGGCCAGCAGCACGCTGGCGGAGAGCACTACTGAACCTCGACGGAAGGAGTCGAGTGCGATCAGGATCATCGCCACCGCAACGCCGGCGAGGACGATGATGATCGGCCACTGTCGCAGCCACGCCGGCAGGCGGCTGCGCCGCAGCGGGATGACGTTGCCCTCGCTGCCGGACCTCACCATGCGGTCATCCTGTCACGGGAGGGGGCAGGCTCCGGGTCTCATCCCGCGGCCGAGGCAGTCCATGCCCCGGCGACCTCGAGCAGGCGATCGTTCGCCTCCGGCTCCCCCACCGTGATGCGCACGCCCTCACCAGCGAAGGGCCGGACGCTCAGTCCATGCTCGGTGCAGTGCTCGGCGAAGTCGACTGTGCCGTCCCCCAGTCGCAGCCACACGAAGTTGGCCTCGGACTCGGCCGGCGCGAACCCCGCCGCGCGGAGTCCCGCCATCACCCGATCGCGCTCGACACCGATCTGCTGCACGCGCTCGAACAGCTCCTCCTCCGCCGCCAGCGAGGCGATGGCAGCCGCCTGCGCGACCGTGGAGACCCCGAAGGGCACCTGTACCTTGCGCAGGGCCTCAGCCACGGGCTCGTGCGCGATGCAGTAGCCCACGCGAAGTGCGGCCAGCCCGTATGCCTTGGAGAAGGTGCGCAGGACAGCCACGTTCTCGCGCTCGCGATAGAAGTCCAGGCCGTCGGGGATACGTGCGTGGTCGACGAACTCGCGGTAGGCCTCGTCGACGACGACGAGGACGTCTGACGGTACGGCGGCGATGAAGCGGCCCAGGGACTCGCGATCCACTGCGGTGCTCGTCGGGTTGTTCGGATTGCAGACGAGGACGATGCGGGTGGTGTCGTCGATGGCGCCGAGCATGGCGTCGAGGTCGTGTCGGTCGTCTGCGTCGAGGGGAACGACCTGGGCGTTGGCTCCGGCGATCTGGGTCACGATCGGGTAGGCCTCGAAGGAGCGCCACGCGTAGACGACCCCCGTGCCCGGCTCGCTGGTGATCTGGACGAGCTGCTGCAGCAGGCCGACGCTCCCGGTACCGACCGCGATGTGCTCCGACGGGACGTCGAAGTGAGTGGCGAGCGCCTCGACCAGCGCGGTGGAGGCGAAGTCGGGGTAGCGATGCAGGTCGGCGAGCGCCTGCTCCGCTGCACGGAGGACCGACGGAAGCGGCAGGTGGTGGTTCTCGTTGCTCGAGAGCTTGTAGGACGCGACGCCCTCGACGACGCGCGCAGGACGGCCGGCCTTGTAGGCGGGCAGGGAGTCGAGTGCGGTCCTCAGACGGGCGGTCATGGTGTCCTGATCGTACGCAAGGACTGAGCAGGCGCACGCCCGCTCAGGCCGGCTGCCACGAATCGACGATCTCTCGGGCCATCGAGAATGCGGTGGTCCAGCCCGGGGACACGGCATTCAGGACATGCGTGGACCGTGGCCCCTGTCTCACCACGAAGTCCATCTCGAGCCGATTTCGGCTCGTGTCGAACAGCTGGGCTCGGATTCCGGGACGCCCCTTGATCCGGAAGTCCTCGGGTCGCACGGACGGCACGAGTTCAGCGGCCTCGTGCACAAGCCGCGAGTGCAGGTACTTGGGCACCTCCGACGCGATGAGCGCGCGGGCGTCATGGTGCGGACTGGTCAGGAACCTCGGCAGCGTGCGCGCCACATCCCACGCGTCGCCGAAGGCGAGCCCCTTTACCCCCGAGTAAGCCTCGCGAGAGAGCGCCGGGATGGCCGTCGGCCCGATCTTCGCTCGCCCGTCGGCGGCCACCGTCAGGTGCACGCCGAGAAAGGGGTTGCGGGGATCCGGAACGGGGTAGACGTGCCGCGTCAGCCGTCCGGCGGGCCAGTCCCCGTACCAGTACAGGCCCTTGAAGGGAAGCATCCGGTACTCCTCGCCGACCCCGAACCAGCGCGCGACGGAGTCGGCGTGCAGGCCAGCGGCATTGACGACGTGCCCGACGGCCCGGTAGCCCTCCGAGTCGGTGATCCAGCCCGGGCCCGCCGCGTGCACGGTGGAACCCAGCCGGATCCGGCCGCCACGCTCGACAACGCGTGCGGCCAGCTGCTCCGCTACCGCCACCGGGTCGGCCGAGCCGGTGGTCGGTGACCACAGCGCCGAGCCGGTCGTACGCGCCAGCGGCTCGAGGTCCGTCAGCGTGGCCTCGTCGACCAGCTCGAGCTCGACACCATTGGCCAGTCCCCGCTGGTGGAGGTCATGGAGCCGGGGCAGCTCGTCCTCGTTGCGCGTGACGACGACCTTGCCGGTGTTCCGCACGGGGATACCCCGTTCGGCGCAGAACTCACGCAGCAGCGCGTTTCCGACGCGTGTGAGTCGCGCCTTCATGGAGTCGGGCGAGTAGTAGAAGCCCGCATGCAGCACCCCGCTGTTGCGTCCTGAGGCGTGCTGCGCGACGGCTGCTTCCTTCTCATGGACCTCTACTTCGATGTCCGGGTGGACCCGCAGGAGTTCATCGGCGATCGCCAGGCCGACGATCCCTCCCCCGATGACGGCGACGTCTGCCATGTCAGGCCCGCTCCGACGCCTCGACGACGTTGGTCAGCAGCATCGCGCGGGTCATCGGGCCCACACCCCCCGGCATGGGGGCCACGAAACCGGCCACGTCGAGGACATCAGGCGCGACGTCGCCGACGAGGCCGGCCTGGGTGCGCGTGATGCCGACGTCGAGAACCGCCGCCCCGGGCTTGACCATGCCGCCCGTGATCAGGTGCGGCACACCCGCAGCGGCAACAACGATGTCCGCGTTGCGCACGTGAGCTGTCAGGTCCCGCGTACCCGTGTGACAGAGCGTGACCGTCGCGTTCTCCGAGCGGCGGGTCAGCAGGAGCCCGAGCGGACGACCCACTGTCACCCCGCGCCCGACCACGACAACCTCGGCTCCGTCGATCGGGACCTCGTAGCGGCGCAGGAGCTCGACGATGCCACGAGGAGTGCACGGCAACGGAGCGGCCTCCCCCAGCACGAGCCTGCCGAGATTCATCGGATGCAGACCGTCGGCGTCCTTCGCCGGATCCATCAGCTCCAGCACGCGGTTGGCGTCCAGGTGCCGGGGCAGCGGCAGTTGGACGATGTAGCCCGTCACGGCGGGATCGGCATTCAGACGCCGGATCTCCTCCTCGAGATGGTCCTGCGAGGTGTCGGCGGGCAGATCCAGGCGAATGGAGGCGATGCCGACCTCGGCGCAGTCCTTGTGCTTGCCCCCCACATAGGCATGCGATCCCGGATCGTCGCCGACGAGCACGGTCCCGAGGCCGGGGGTGATCCCCCGGGCGCGCAGGTCATCGACCCGTCGGGCGAGGTCCGCCTTCACCGCTGCCGCCGTCGCCTTGCCGTCCAGGATGGTCGCCGTCATGGCCGGGATTCTCGCATCCTCAGCTGACCGGGATCATGGCGCGCCGCTGTGCGAGCACTGCCCCGCGCAGGATGTCGTCACGTGGCGAGGAAGTCGTCGAAGTGGCCATTGCGCCAGGGGAAGGGCGTGGGAGTCACCTCGATGACCTCGTAGTGGGCGATCCCATTGACCACGAAGGGATCACCCGAGACGAAACGCTCTGCCTGGGCGAGATCCTCCGCACGGAAGCCCAGAGTCCCGCCGGTGGGCGGATTCCGGCGCCCGGAGAACAGGAGCAACCCTGCGTCATAGGCGCCCTTGGCCCAGGCCCGATGCTCGACCAGATGATCCATCACCACGTCGGAATCGACCAGATACCGCGACAGTGCGATGAAGAAGCGCCAGCCAGGCTGCTCGCTCACGACGAGCCGGATCCCGCCAGCCGATCCCGGACGTACTCCAGCTCCCGCACCACGTAGTCGACGATGTCGCCGCTCTTCAGGTCATCGGGGAGGACATCCCAGGTATAGGTCTCGATCTCGAGGTGGGTCGACAACGGAGTCCGCCCGTGAACCTCGAGGGCGGCGTCTATGCCGTCTCGTGTGGTGCCGAAGGACCCCAGCGTGTCGAGGAAGATGGGAACGTGGAAGTGGGTTCGCCACGAGCGCGGACCCGGATCGGCCTCGTAGGCCGCAATCGCGTCCTCGAGGTTCAGGAATCGGGTCAGCACGCCGTCCCGCAACTGGGTCGTCTGGCTGAGGTAGATGGTGTCGGCATAGCGGCGCAGGTCGTCGACGATGGCATCCGTGACCAGCGGCACGTTCAATGCCGAGGCCTCCTGGAGCTTGTAGATGGGAATGCCGGCGGCCACCAGCAATTCGAGGACATCGCGGAGGACCTCGAACTGCTGGTGGTCGCAGGGGGGCAGGTCGTGCCCGCCCACGTGCTGCGCGTCGTGCTGTCCGTCGACCATCGACCAGTCGACGGCGCCGTGGCAGCCGAGTGGATGCAGACGTTCACGTCCCTGCTCGAGGCGCCGGCACGCATCCTGGCCTAGCCTCGCGGACGCCCCCGCATTCCCAACCACACCGCGAGGAAGGCGAGCAGCAGTCCGGCCACGAGGCCGGGCGACACGGTGGAGCCCTCCGTCGGGAGCACCAGATCGAGGATGAGCGCCGATGTCAGCTGCCCCGCCACGGCGAGCAGCGCCGTGATCAGCACGCCGATGCGCGGGACGGCCCAGGCGGCCAGGGCGATGAACGTCACGCCAACGACCCCGCTTGCGTAGTACCAGGCGTCGACGCCGCTCAGAGGGGCGATGTCGACGTGACCGAGAGCCGCGGAGGAGCCCAGCACGACGGCGAGGAGAAGCAGCCCGAGGAGGAAGTTCACCCATGTCGCCGAGATCGCGCTTCCCGACACCTGGGTGACGCGTCCGTTCAACGCCTGCTGAACAGCGACGAGCAGACCGGCGCCGAAGGCGGCGGCAATGGGTACCACGGGAATTCCGTCGGGGGTGGACCACCGTCCCGACACGGCCACCGCAACCGCGATGACGGCGATGATGGCCGCGATCAGCCGCTGGGGCGTGACGGCGATGACTCCACGCGGACCCAGCCCGTAGCGATCCACCACCAGGGAGTTGGCGGCCTGTCCGGCGACCACCCCGATCGTGAAGGCAGCCACGCCGATGGTCGGCACCGCAGCACTCTGCGTGATCACGAACAGGCCACCGCACAGGCCGCCTGCCAGCTGCCACCAGCGCAGCCGTGAGGCGCGCAGGCCGCGACCCACCTGCAGCACCCCCCGGCGCACCGGGGGAAGGGCCAGAACGAGCACGGTGAGCACGATCAGCCCCGTGCCGAAGCTCCATACTCCGGCCATGACGGGGCTGTCCCACTCAGAGGACAGGCCGCCGTTCATCCGCGACTGCAGGGCATTGAGCAGGCCGACCACGAATGCGGCCAAGTAAGGGGTCAGGGCTGGACCCGACCCCGAGCCCAAGGAATCGTCCCGACGGCCCATGCGGGCAATGCGCGGCGCATCGGACGATGTCACGTTCTCATCCCACCACGCGGCGCGCGGGACTATGGTCCCGCCATGCGCCCGAGACGCCTCGCGCTGTGGCTGGGTGCGGTGCTGGCCGCCGGATCCCTCACGATGGTGGCCGCACCGACCCAGGCGGCGGCCCCTGCGTTCCTCTGGCCGAGCGGACCCCTCGATCCCCCGATCCAGCTGATCCAGCCATGGCCCACCTACGCAGGCTCCCTCGGCACGAGTCTGGTCGCCTTCCCCGCGGTGGCCGGCCGTCCCATGACGCTTCCGCTCACCGATGTCGAGGCGTTCATCCCCCGATTCCAGCTCTTCCAGCACCAGGCGGGGCGCGGGACGTACGCCTGGGTGGCCTGCAACTCTCAGGCCTACTTCACCCCGGACGCCAACCTCAACTCCAGCGACTGCGTGGTCGTCGGTGATCCGCCTGAGGGGCGCGTGGCCATCGTCGACGGCAAGATCGCACCCGTCGACCCGTCGGACTGGCGCCCGCTGGTCAACAACGACCTCTTCGGCGTCAGCTCCGTCTACCGCGTGGCACCCGGGGCCACCGGGCTCTTCGTGGGACTGAAGTTCGTCGCCGAGGGACTCGACAACGGTGTCGTGACCGCACGCACCTACGGCTCATCCACGTCCGCTCTCGTCCTGCCCTACAACACCACACCGACCGTGCGGCCCGTTCTCCTCACCGCCCCGCCGACCGCAGGGCGCGAGGTGCGAGCACGCCGCGCGGAATGGAGTGAGGCACCCCCGTACACGGTGCCCTTCCAGTCCACCGACGTCATGTTCGTCTGCGAGCGGGCAGCAGCGGCCTCCGACACTCGTGTCACATGGGCCCAGGAGAACGGCTGCCGCCAGCTCGACGACATCAGGGCGGGCGACGCCCTGCGCCTTGCCCCCGTGCAGTCACGGCTCGCCGCGGGCGATGCGGGCAAGTTCGTCCTGATCCAGAGCACGCTGTACGGCCGGGGGATCGCCAACAGCGTGCCCGGGGTCTTCACCTGGACCCATCGCACCCCCGCCGTGCGCATCGTCGCCCCCGACGCGAGTCCGGCCAATCAGGCCGATTCCGCCGACGGGGGCGGTGCGGCGGCCGATCCCGCCGCGTCCGGTGGTGATGCCCAGAGCCCTGCGCCGCCAGCGGGAGGCGGTGGCGCGTCGGCGGAATCCGGCAGCGACGCAGCAGCGGCCATCGGCGCCGGAGTCGACCTCGCCACCGCCCCCCTAGCCGACGCCAACGGGCAGGGAGTGGGCCCGGCAGCGGGCCTGACGATGCAGGTGGCGGCATCGTCGAACGTCAACCGCGGGCGCCGCATCACCGTCAAGGCGGTCGTGACGCCGAAGACGAGCCAGGGCCTGGTGCGGATGACACTGGTGCGCTTCAACCCGAAGGGCCAGGCCAAGCGCGGAGCCGTGTTCACCAAGCAGCTGAAGAGGGGCGAGGCGGTCCGGCGCTGGCGGGTGGCGAAGACCTACCAGCCGGGTGCGTTCACCCTCGTCGTCACCTATGTACCCAAGCAGGCGGGCGCACCCGGCATCACGCGCACCCTCCCCGTCAGAGTGGGCTGAGCACGACCGTTTCCGCTGGTGGAAAACCGTTCCTGCTAGTGGAAGAAGTGGCGGGTGCCCGTGAGGTACATCGTCACTCCAGCCGCGCGTGCGGCAGCGATGACCTCCTCGTCCCGCACCGAGCCTCCCGGCTGCACGACCGCGCGCACGCCGGCGGCGAGCAGCACCTCCAGGCCGTCGGCGAAGGGGAAGAAGGCATCCGAGGCCGCGACGGAGCCCGCGGCACGATCACCGGCCCGCTCCACCGACAGGCGTGCGGAGTCCACCCGGTTCACCTGGCCCATGCCGACCCCCACCGCGGCGCCGTCCTTGGCCAGCAGGATCGCGTTCGACTTCACGGAGCGGCATGCGCGCCAGGCGAACTCAAGATCGCGCAGGGTCGCCGCATCAGCCGCATCACCGCTGACCAGGCTCCACGTCGACGGATCGTCACCCTCGGCGCTGACCGTGTCGACGGCCTGGACCAGAACGCCACCGGAGATGATGCGCACCTCCGGGCGGCGCTGCGCCGGCAGGCCCTCCACCTCCAGTACGCGCAGGTTCTTCTTGGCCGCGAACACCTCGAGCGCACCGGGCGCGTACGCGGGAGCCACGACCACCTCCGTGAAGAC
>JBIIJX010000188.1:0-4866 GCA_044233495.1 Candidatus Nanopelagicales bacterium | reverse complement strand
CCGAGCCCATTCCGTCGCCGCGGTCGAGTCCATGCTCACCGCCTCCCTGCGTCCCACCCTCAGATCCGTCCGATGAGTACACCCCACCTCACCACCGCACACCTGGAGACAGCATGAGCGCCACCCCGCAGACCCCCGCCGAACTGATGAACATCGACTTCATCCTCAGCGAGGAGGAGCGCGCCATCCGCGATGTGGTCCGCGACTACGTCGACCGGCGCATTCGCCCCGAGGTCGCCGACTGGTTCGAGGCCGGCGAGATTCCGGCTCGCGAGCTCGCCCGTGAGCTCGGTGAGCTCGGCGTACTGGGCATGCACCTCGAGGGCTACGGCTGTCAGGGCACCTCGGCTGTCGCCTACGGTCTGGCCTGCCTGGAGCTCGAGGCAGGGGACTCGGGCATCCGCTCGCTCGTCAGCGTGCAGGGCTCCCTGGCCATGTACGCGATTCACGAGTTCGGCTCCGAGGAGCAGAAGCAGGAGTGGCTCCCGCGCATGGCTGCGGGCGAGGCCATCGGGTGCTTCGGCCTCACGGAGGCCGACTTCGGCTCCAACCCCTCGGGCATGCGCACGAGCGCCAAGCGCGATGGCGACGACTGGATCCTCGACGGCTCCAAGATGTGGATCACGAATGGCAACGTCGCCGACGTCGCGGTCGTCTGGGCGCGTACCGACGAGGGCATCCGGGGCTTCGTCGTGCCGACGGACACGCCTGGCTTCCAGGCCAACCTCATCCACAAGAAGATGTCCCTGCGGGCATCCGTCACGAGCGAGCTCGTCTTCGACCGGGTGAAGCTGCCGGCTGATGCCGTCCTTCCGGGGGTGGCATCCCTTCGCGGCCCGCTGTCCTGCCTCAATGAGGCGCGCTTCGGCATCGTGTTCGGGACTCTCGGCGCGGCCCGGGACTGCCTGCAGACCGCGATCGACTACTCGATGGATCGCGTGCAGTTCGACAAGCCGATCGCCGGCTACCAGCTGACCCAGAAGAAGCTGGCCGACATGACCCTCGAGTGGGGCAAGGGCATGCTGCTCGCGATGCATCTCGGCCGTCTCAAGGATGCCCACCTCATCAGGCCGGAGCAGGTGAGCGTGGGCAAGCTCAACAACGCCCGCGAATCGCTCGCGATCGCCCGTGAGTGCCGCAGCATCCTCGGCGGCAACGGGGTCACCCTCGAGTACCCCATCATCCGGCACATGAACAACCTCGAGTCGGTCTTCACCTACGAGGGCACGAACGAGATGCACACCCTCGTGGTGGGCGAGGCGCTGACCGGCATGGCGGCCTACCGATGACGTCCCGCGTCCTCACTTCGGTGGTCGGGGGCGAGGCGGTGCGCGGCGGTGACGAGCGGCCCGACCTGAACCCGTCCGACGTGTCCGACGTGGTGGCCGTGGCTGAGGTCGGAGACGCGGACGTGGCGCGCTCCGCCGTTGCGGCGGCAGCGCAGGCGTTCGGCGCATGGTCCACCACGACGCCCTGGGAACGCTCGAGCGTGCTCGACCGTGCGGGAACGGAGGTCATGGCACGCGCCGATGAGCTCGGCGATCTCCTCGCCCGCGAGGAGGGCAAGACCTATCCGGAGGCCCGCGGCGAGGTCGTCCGTGCCGCGCAGATCCTGAAGTACTTCGCGGGCACCGCCCTTCAGCCACACGGACTTGCACTGGACTCCGTCCGTCCCGGGATCGAGGTGACGGTCACTCGGGAACCCGTCGGAGTCGTGAGTGTCATCACGCCGTGGAACTTTCCGATCGCCATCCCGGCGTGGAAGATCGCACCGGCACTGGCGTTCGGCAACACCGTGGTCTTCAAGCCAGCCGACCTCGTTCCGGCCAGCGCCTGGGAGCTCGTCGACATCCTCAACCGCGCCGGCCTGCCGCCGGGTGCGCTCAACCTCGTGCTGGGGCGCGGATCCGTCGTCGGCCCGATCCTCACGACCTCACCAGAGGTCGACGCCGTCACCTTCACCGGTTCGGTCGAGACGGGCAAGGGCATCCTGCGCGAGAGTGCGGCGACAGGGGCCAAGGTCCAGCTCGAGCTCGGGGGAAAGAACCCGCTCGTCGTCACCGACCACGCAGATCTCGCTACGGCGGTGGAGTGCGCGATGCAGGGCGGGTTCGGCTCGACGGGCCAGCGCTGCACCGCCTCTTCCGTGCTCGTCGTCACGGAGGGAGTGCACGACCGCTTCGTCGATGCGCTCACCGATCGCATGTCGCGTTGGACGGTCGGCGATGCGCGTGCGCAGGGCGTCGACATGGGCCCCGTCGTCGATCCCTCACAGCTGGCTCAGGACGAGGAGTATCTCGGCGTCGCCCGGGCACAGGGTGCTCACGTGATCGGGGGAGACCGCGTCGACTGTGCGACCGACGGGCACTATCTCGCGCCCGCTCTGGCAGTCGGCACTGCCGTCGGTGATCGCATCAACGCGGAGGAGGTCTTCGGTCCGGTGATGTCGGTCATCAAGGTGGCCGACTACGCCGAGGCACTGGCGGCGGCGAACTCGAGCACCATGAACCTGTCGTCGGGCATCTGCACGACGGATCTCGCAGAGGCGTCGCACTTCAGGCGCCACTCCAAGGCCGGCATGGTGATGGTCAACCTGCCCACCGCGGGTGTGGACTTCCACGTGCCGTTCGGCGGTCGCGGAGAGAGCAGCCATGGCCCTCGTGAGCAGGGCACGGCAGCGGTGGATTTCTTCACCACGTCGAAGACGTCATACGTGGCGCCGGGACGCCCCTGAAACCCGAGTTCCTGGTCAGTGGCCGAGGCGGCGTGCGAACGCGGCAGCCAGAGGAGAGCGTCGCCCTGTGCGCGCTTCCGATGCGTCGGCCGCGTTCATCACCCGAACTCCGATGTTCGTGCCGAGCCATCGGAGCGGCTCCGGTTCCCATGGTCGCGAGCGATGTCCGACCCAGGGGAGTGTCTCCAGATCCGAGCCCTGGCGCGTGATGAGGTCGGCGAGGGTACGCCCCCCCAGGTTGGAAGTGGTGACACCGTCACCGACGTAGCCCCCGGACCATGCAAGCCCGGTGGAGCGGTCGTAGCCGCACGACGCCCACCAGTCCCGTGGCACTCCGAGGGGGCCACCCCAGGTGTGCGTGACCTTCGATGCATGCACCACCGGGAACAGGTCGACGAGCACGTCCCACAGAGCGGCATGGACCGCTGGATTGCGGTCCTGCTCTGGAGTGATCCGTGACCCGAACGCGTAGGGCGCCCCGCGACCGCCGAATGCGATGCGGTCGTCCATGGTGCGCTGGCCATAGATGATCAGGTTGCGGCCGTCGGAGAAGGTCTCGCGATGACGCAGACCGATCACCTGCCAGGCCTCCTCGGGGAGCGGTGCTGTGGCGAGCATCATCGAGTACACCGGCGCGAGGGTTCGTCGCTGCCCCGCAAGGGAGCGCGTGAATCCCTCGGTCGCGCGGACCACGACCTCCGCCCGGACGTTGCCTCGATCCGTGCGCACGAGGCCAGGCTCGATCGAGAGGGCGGATGTGTCCTCGTACAGGCGGGCTCCGGAGCGCACGACAGCTTGGGCGAGCTGGCGCACGAGTCGCGCCGGATCGAGGGCGGCGCAGTGCGGGGTGTAGGTCGCGCCGAGCATGTCGGTTGCACCGATGCGCTCGCGGGCCTCGGCGCGGTCGAGCAGGCGGAGGTCGTCAGTCCCGAATCCCCAGGATCGGGCGTGCTCGACCTCCTCCTGCGCTGACGTCCACTGCAGCGGCGTGCGGGCGGCGACGACGGTGCCCCCCTTGGCCCATCGGATGTCCCAGCCCTCGCTGCGTGCCACCCTGTCGATCTCGTCGACTGACTCGATCATCGTGCGCTTCATACGGATCGCATCGGCGCGGGAGGACGCGCGGGCCAGCGCGTCCAGGGAGGCAGGGAACAGGGCGGAGGCCCAGCCGCCGTTTCGTCCGCTGGCCCCGAAGCCTGCCTGCTGGGCCTCGATCACGGCGATGCGCAGCGAGGGGTCGCGGCGCGCGAGGTAGTAGGCGGTCCACAGCCCGGTGTAGCCCGCTCCGACGATGGCGACATCGGCAGCGGTGTCGCCGGGCAGGGGCTCGCCCAGCGGGCGAGCCAGGTCCGCGGGCAGCTCGGACCACCACAGCGACACCTGACGGAGATCAAGTCCCATCTCTGCCCCACTCCCTGATGTACTCGGGAACAGGGGTGCCCGAAGGGCAGTGCTCGTCGGGCACCGGTGTACCGAGAACCTCGGTGATCGGCACCACTCCTGCCCACAGTCGAGAGAGCACGGGATCGACGAGGTCGTCCGGATCGTCGGCCGGGCCTCCGGCGCTGACCTTCACCGATGCCTCGTCGAGAGGCAGGGCGAGCACCATCGTTGCCTTGCTCTCCTTCGGTGACGGGTGACGTGCCTGTGACCATCGACCAGGCAGCAGATGCTCGCTGATCACCCGCAGTGCATCGAGCTCGTCCTCGCCCTCCAGGCGGCGCGCGTGACCGAGGACCATGGCTGACCGGTACGTCATGCTCGACTCGAACAGGCTGCGTGCCAGCACGAGGCCGTCGAGGAGGGTCACGGTCAGGCTGGTCGGCTGGCCCTCGGCCAGCCGACGGAACAGTCGGGACGCCGTCGACCCGTGGAAGAGCACCTCGTCATCGCGGCGTGCGTAGGCGACCGGGACAACGAAGGGCTGGCCGTCCTCGACGACGGCGAGGTGGGCGACACGACCGGCGTCGAGCACGGCGTGCAGGATCGCGCGGTCGGTGACTGCCTTCTCCGGCAGGCGATGCACGCGGGTGCGCGCAGTCGCTCCGACCCTGCCTGACTCGGAACTCACAGGCGCACCCAGGCCTCGGAGAGCACGGAGCGCAGGATCTGCTCCATCTCGTCGAACTCCT
>JBIIJX010000239.1:0-3545 GCA_044233495.1 Candidatus Nanopelagicales bacterium | reverse complement strand
AATCTGATCTCGATCAACCGCCGCTACAAGGCTCACGCAGGGCTGCGCGTCACCGACGTGTGACCACCGGCCTCCCAGGTGGTCGGCAGGCCCGTGCCGGATTCAGCTGTAGGAGTGCTCCGCGGACGGAAACTCTCCGCTGCGGACGTCGTCTGCCCAGGAGGAGACGGCCTCGAGCATCACGCTGTGCACGTCCGCGTAGCGCTTGACGAACTTCGGCGCCGGCCCTGAGGTCATGCCCACGAGGTCCTGCCAGACGATCACCTGGGCGTCGGTCGCGTTCCCGGCACCGATCCCGATCGTCGGTATGTTCAGCATCTCCGTGACCCTTGAGGCAAGATCGGCGGGCACGGCCTCCAGGACGATCGCGCTCGCTCCCGCGGACTGAAGCTCCTTCGCGTCACGCATGAGCATCTCGCCGGACTCGCCCCGACCCTGGACCCGGTAGCCGCCCAGCATGTTGACGGACTGGGGGGTGAGCCCGAGATGCCCGATCACGGGGATGCCCGAGCCGGCCAGCAGTTCCACCTGAGGCACCATCGACAGGCCACCCTCGAGCTTGACGCCGTGGGCCCCGCCCTCCTTGACGAAGCGCGCGGCCGTCTCCAGCGCCTGGGCCGGCGAGGACTGGTACGAGCCGAACGGCAGGTCCGCGATCACGATCGCCCGCGACGAACCCCGCACCACCGCCCGAACCAGTGGGAGCAGCTCGTCCACGGTGACGGGGAGGGTGGAGTCGTGGCCGTAGACCACCATGGCGGCGGAGTCACCGACGAGGAGGGCCGGAATGCCAGCCTCGTCGAAGACCCGGGCGCTGAGAGCGTCGTAGGCCGTGATCATCGGCCACTTCTCGCCGCTGCGCGTGGCCTCCTGCAGATCGCGCATGGTGATGCGCCGGGCAGGGGTGGATGCATGGAAGGACATAGCCGACTCCGATCTCGAGGCTCCCCTCGGAGTCCCCGGACGTCGCAATGATGGCACGGACTGGGGTCCGTGTCATGCGCAGACCCGCCGTCCTACGCTAGGCGGGCGTGTCGCCGGGCTGGGGAGCGTCCTGGCATCGGCCCTCGGGCCGACCAGAGGAGGAGGGCCCCGTGAGCTCAGCCGGTGATAGCTGGATGACATCCGGCGAGGGTCACGCCCGGCGCTGGCAGATCCTCGCAGTCCTGGTGGTGAGCCTGCTCGTCGTCGTCATCGACAACACCGTTCTCAACATCGCCCTGCCGACGATCCAGCAGGATCTTGATGCGTCCCAGAGCGAGCTGGTCTGGGCCGTCGACTCCTACATCCTCGTCTTCGCCTCCTTGCTCTTCACGTGGGGCGTGCTTGGCGACCGGTACGGGCGAAAGCGAATCCTGATCATCGGGCTCGCCATCTTCGGCGTCGCTTCGGCCGCGTGCGCCTTCTCGGAGACACCCACCATGCTGATCGTCCTGCGCGGCGTCATGGGTGTCGGTGGTGCAGCCGTACTGCCTGTCAGCCTGGCGATCATCACCGTTGTCTTTCCGCCACACGAGCGCGGCAAGGCCATCGGGACGTGGGCCGGTGCGGTCGGTGCAGCAGTGGCCCTCGGCCCTGTCGTCGGGGGCCTCCTGCTCGAGCACCCGCAGTGGAGCAACAGCCTCACGGGCAATGACTGGGGTTCGGTCTTCCTGATCAACGTGCCCATCGTCGCGATCGGACTGGTCCTGATCCTGCGCATCGTTCCCGAGACCCAGAACCCGAATCCGCGCAGACTTGACCTCATTGGCCTGGTGGTCTCCGCCACCGGCCTGGTCATGGTCGTCTACGGCATCATCAATGCGGCCTCGACCCGCTCCTGGCTCACGCCATCAGTCGTCGTGCCCATCGCCATCGGGGTAGCGCTCATCGTGGTCTTCATCTGGACGGAGGCGCGCAGCGACCACGCCAGCTTCGACGTGTCGCTATTCCGTAATCGCGGCTACGCGGTGAGTCTCTCGGCCGTGAGCCTGGCCTTCTTCGCGCTGTCCGGCATCACCTTCTCCCTGCCCTTCTACCTGCAGATCCTGCGCGGCTACAGCACGCTGGAGGCTGGCCTGTGCTTCCTTCCCTTCGCGGTGGGCCAGCTGCTCGCGGCACCACGCAGTGCCGCCTCCGTCGCCCGATTCGGGTACCGGGCGGTGATGACGTCCGGACTCGTCCTCGTGGCCATCGCCCTGGTGGGACTGGCCCAGCTGGAGCTGGACACTCCGCTGTGGTGGACCCTGGCCTGCTTCTTCGTCTTCGGCGTGGGCATGGGCAGCGTCATCGCTCCGGGATCCACCGTCATGCAGAACGTCCTGCCGCTTGCCCGGGCCGGGGCCGGATCGGCGGTCCAGAACACCGTCCGGCAGGTGGCCGGTGCCCTGGGTGTGGCGGTCATCGGGACGCTGCTCGCGACGCGCTACGACTCGAACATCAACTCGGCCGCGGCACGGTCGCCGGTGCCCGTTGACCCGGCCCTTGTCGACGTTGCGGGGGAGTCGATCGTCGCCGCGGAGGTTGCGCTGGACCAGGCAGCCCAGGCGGGTCTGCCGGGCCTGCTCGTCGACACCTTCAGGTCGGCTGCGTACGACTCATTCCTGAATGCCTCCCACGTCACGGCCTACCTCTCGGCGGCGGTCGTCACCCTCGCTGCGCTGGTAGTGGTGTTCCTGCTCCCGGCCATCACCCCGCCCCAGCGGGCGCCCGAGCCGGCGACCGAGGACGGCGGCATCCCATCGGTCTGACGCGCCCTCGTGTCAGGAGCGGGTGGCCTGCTCCCGCCAGCGACTGGTGATGGGCAGGCGGCGGTCCCGGCCGAACGCCCGCAGGGAGATCTTCGTCCCCGGCGGGTACTGGCGCCGCTTGTACTCGGCGAGATCGGTCAGACGCAGGATCCGCTCCACGGTCGCCTCAGGAAAGCCCGCCGCCACGAGATCGGCGAAGCTGTGGTCACCGTGCACGTACAGGTCGAGCATCCGATCGAGGTCCTCGTACTCCGGCAGGGAGTCGGTGTCTCGCTGGTCGGGGCGCAGCTCGGCGCTCGGCGGCTTCGTGATGCTGTTCGTCGGGATCGGCGGCACTTCGCCCCGACGCTCTGCCTCGGCGTTGCGCCAGCGCGCCAGTTCCCAGACGAGGGTCTTGGGGACGTCCTTGATCGGCGCGAAACCGCCGACGGCATCGCCGTAGATGGTCGAGTACCCGACGGAGAGCTCGCTCTTGTTGCCCGTCGCCAGGACGAGGTGTCCCTCGGCGTTCGACAGTGCCATCAGGGTCGTGCCGCGCACGCGGGCCTGCAGGTTCTCCTCCGCGAGTCCGGTCAGCTCCATCGACGCGAGGTACGCGTCGACCATCGGGGCGATGGGGATGGTCCGGATGCCGACGCCCATGCGGTTGGCGAGGTCGTAGGCGTCGTCGACAGAGTGGGACGAGGAGTAGACGCTGGGCATGGCCACGCCGTGTACGCGCTCGCGACCGAGGGCGTCGACGCTGATGGCGGCCACGAGAGCGGAGTCGATGCCACCGCTCAGTCCGAGGATCACGGACCCGAAGCCGTTCTTCTC
>JBIIJX010000024.1:0-18552 GCA_044233495.1 Candidatus Nanopelagicales bacterium | reverse complement strand
TACTCAAGACCACCCAGCCGACCGAGTTCTCCCAGACCATGGCCCCACTCGACGCCGTCCAGTTGACCGAGATGCTCGTCAATGTCGTCGACAGCGGAACCGGAAGCAACGCGCGCATTCCCGGGGTCAAGGTCGCGGGGAAGACCGGCACCGCGCAGACGGGCAACGACAACCCCGCGGTGGCGTGGTTCATCGCGTTCGCCCCGGCGCAGTCCCCCGAGGTGGCCGTCGCGGTGGTCGTCGAGGATGCCGGTGCAGCCGAGGTGAGCGGCAACCAGTTGGCCGCACCCATCGCGCGCGATGTCATCGAGGCGGTGTTGCGCTGATGGTCGGCCTCGGACTTCCTGAGAGGATGGCGCCATGACTTCCGAGGACGGCCGCCGCATGCTCGGCGATCGCTACGAGATCGGCGAGGTCATCGGACGCGGTGGTATGGCCGAGGTGCATGAGGGCCGCGACCTCCGCCTGGGCAGGCGCGTGGCGGTCAAGATCCTGCGGCCCGACCTCGCGAAGGATCCGACCTTCCAGGCGCGCTTCCGACGTGAGGCCCAGTCAGCCGCCGCCCTGAACCATCCCAACATCGTCGCGGTCTATGACACCGGCGAGGACACCCTCACGTCTTCCGACGGAACCTCGGTTGTCGTGCCCTTCATCGTCATGGAGTACGTCGACGGCATGACACTGCGGCAGTTGCTGGCCAGTGGACGTCGCCTGCTGCCGGAGCGCGCCCTGGAGATCACCGCGGGAATCCTCGCCGCCCTGGACTACGCCCACCGTCACGGCATCGTGCATCGCGACATCAAGCCGGCGAACGTCATGCTGACCCGCACCGGCGACGTCAAGGTCATGGACTTCGGCATCGCGCGTGCCATGAACGACACCGGCAACACCATGACCGCGACTTCTGCCGTCATGGGCACCGCGCAGTACCTGTCGCCCGAGCAGGCCCGGGGCGAGGTGGTCGACGCCCGCAGCGACCTGTACTCCGCGGGTGTCCTGCTCTACGAACTGCTGACCGGACGGCCGCCCTTCACCGGCGACTCCCCTGTCGCGATCGCGTACCAGCATGTGAGCGAGATGCCCGTGCCACCCTCGCAGGTCGACGCGGGAGTCACGCCGCAGATCGATGCCGTCGTACTCCAGGCTCTGGCCAAGCGCACCGATGACCGGTACCAGTCCGCCGTGGAGTTCAGGGCCGACGTCGAACGAGCCGTAGCAGGGACACCCGTCACCGCAGCCGTTCCCATGGTCACGCTGGACCAGACGCAGATGCTGACGCCGACCCAGGCCGCCGCACCCCAAGGCGGATACGAGCCGATGTACGACATGAGGCGTCGCCCGCGTCGACGCGGAGTCGCGTTCTGGTTCCTCAGCTTTGTCGGCGTGGTGGCTGCAGTCATCGCCGCCTTGCTCATCGGACGGTTCATCTTCGGCGGGCCAGCGGTGAACCAGGTGCAGGTGCCGAACCTCGAGGGGCTGACGATCGAGCAGGCGACGACGACCCTCGAGGAGTTCCAGCTGCGCCTGGGTGCGCAGACGCCTGAGGTCTCCGATCGACCCGTCGACACCGTCATCGCCCAGCAGCCCGCGGCCGGTGAGAGCATCGAGCAGGGTCAATCCGTCAACGTCACGGTATCGGCCGGACTCGAGCAGGTCACTGTTCCGCAGCTCATCGCGCTCACCTCGATCGAGGCGGCCCGCATCGCGCTCGAGGATGCGAACCTGCAACTGGGCGCGATCAAGGAGCGCAACTCCCCGCAGCCCGCTGGCTACGTGCTCGCGCAGGAGCCCGAGGAGGGGACGCAGGTCAACGCAGGATCGAGTATCGACATCACGGTGTCCTCGGGCCTGGTGAAGGTGCCGAACGTGACGGAGGTGAGCGAGGCCCAGGCCCGCAGCGACCTCGCCCAGGCGGGCTTCGACGTCCAGGTGGTGGAGATCGAGGATCTCTCGGTTCCCGAGGGAACCGTCCTCGCGCAGTCGCCCCAGGCCGGTGAGTTGCTTGCCCTCGGGTCGATCGTGACGATCACGGTGTCCACCTCCCCGCTGCCGACCGTCGAGCCGACACCGCTGCCGACCGTCGAGCCGACACCGCTGCCGACCGAGGAGCCTGTGGCACCGGTGGAGCCCACGCCCGAGGCGCCGCCCACCGACGTGTTCGCACCCACCCCCTGACCCGGTGCGGCGTCGGCGCGCGCCTCAGCCGACGACGGGAGCCAGCCCGCGGGCTCGCTCGCGGGCCGAGGGATCGCCGCACTCGTCGAGCCAATTGGCGAGCATGGCGTACCCCCCTTCGGTCAGCACGGATTCGGGGTGGAACTGCACGCCTTCGACGCTCAGGTCGCGGTGCCGAATCGCCATGATGACCCCGCCCGGAGTGGTGCCCGTGACGACGAGTTCGTCCGGCACCGTGGCGGGATCGACGGCGAGCGAGTGATATCGGGTCGCGACGAACGGCGACGGCAGGCCAGCGAGTACGCCGACGCCCCCGTGTTCGACCGGTGAGGTCTTGCCGTGCAGCAGTTCCGGCGCGCGCTCGACTGTCGCGCCGTATGCCGCCGCGATGGCCTGATGGCCCAGGCACACGCCGAAGATGGGGACGTCACCGGCGCACTCGCGCACGATGTCCATGCAGACCCCCGCCTCTTCCGGCGTACCGGGTCCCGGACTGAGCAGGACTCCATCGAACTGCCGTGCCTCGTCAGGCGTGACGTCGTCATTTCGGCGCACGGTGACTTCGGCTCCGAGCTGAGCGAGGTACTGCACGAGGTTGAAGACGAACGAGTCGTAGTTGTCGACGACGAGGATGCGCACCACGGCGCCATTGTGGCCCGTGCGAGGGGCTCGGCTCACCCGAGGGTCACCGCTGCTCCCGGTGGAACGGTGGCGGACTGCAGTCCGACAGGTCCCTCGTAGGCGGGGATCACCGCCTGCGGGAGCCTCTCGACCGAGTAGCCGAGGCCGACGGCATCGACCCAGTCTCGGTAGTCGGCGACGGACGGATCCCTCCGCAGGCTTGAGCGCATGCGCTTCACCGGTCCGACCGCCTCGATGACGTACGGGGGTGAGTAGACCCGACCGTTCAGCAGGAGAGTGTTGCCCACGCACTGCACGGCACTTGTGCTCACCAGCCGCTGCCCCATGACCGCGACGGCGTCCGCGCCCCCGCGCCAGAGGGCATTGATGACTGCCTCGAGATCGGCCTGATGGACGATCACGTCGTTGGGGGTGAGGGTCTGCCAGAGCGGATCATCAGGCTGGCGCAGCGGTGCGTCGTCGAGGGTGACGCGCAGCCCACGACCTTCGACTGCCGTCAGCCCTGCGGACGAGCGCAGCTCCTCGATCTGCTGGCGTAGGTTCGCCGCGGCGGGGTCCCCCGTGCGCCCATCGGTGAGCTCGTCGACAGCACTCTGCTGCTCGGCCACGGACGCCTCAAGGCGGGCGATACGGACCTCCTCCTGACGGACGAGGTCGCGAAGCTGCGTCACCCGCTCGGCACGAAGATCGGTGCCCTTGCTCGCCGACGCCGCGGCGGTGAACATCAGGCCGGCGAGGGCGAAGACCAGCGCTGACGCGATGACGGCCGGACGCACCCGGGATCGCAGCCCCGTCCCTGTCGCCATGTGCCCACGGTAATCCGACGGCATGGCGCATGTGGCAGGCTGACCCCATCGACCGGTCGCCCGAGCGACCACCACCCGGGAGGACAACCGTGCCTGAGTCCAAGGGCCGCAAGAAGGACGTCTACACCCCGCCCCCTACGCAGAAGGGGGAGCGCAAGGTGGCGCGCATCGGCTCGCCGTCCTGGCTGGCCCCCACGATGGTCACGCTCTTCGTCGTCGGCCTGACCTACATCGTCGTGTTCTACATTGCCGGGTCGTCGATCCCGGTCATGCGTGACCTCAGCCCCCTGGTGAACGTGGCGATCGGATTCGCCTTCATCATGGGCGGATTCGTCCTCGCCACGAAGTGGAAGTAGGCACGCAGGCACGGGTGTCTTACACCGGTGTGGTTCGTCCCCAGTTGTGGACAAACCTGTGGATGCCCTCGTGGCGCCGGTGGACGAGTGCGTCGGTTGTGACTACTGAGGTTCCTCGCTGATGACCGACATGAGCGTGTAGGCACGGCTCGAAGCATCGGCCGGGGGGTCGACCACCTCGGTCACCTGCACGTCGATCACGTAGGCCGTGCCCACCTCCGGCTCGAACCCGGCGATCGTGTCGTAGAACAACTCCGACGCACCCCCCTGGCTGTAGGAGACCTGCAGGCACTGCATCGGAGCGACGCCGACGCACTCCACGCGATCGGGTCCGATCCACATCCGCACGATCTCGCCCTGGGCCGACGGCACGGGCGCCGCTGATGTGACCGTTGCGGAAAGGTCGTTCTCGGCATCACTCGTCCCCGAGCAGCCGGCCAGCAGCAGGGCCGTCACGGCCAGCACTCCGGCCCAGCGAGCACCTGTTCGTCCGGTCATGTTGTCTCCTTCGATGCAGGTGACCCCCGATGGGGGCCGGTCACAGGGAGATGGGTCCAAGGGGCGCGAGCATGTCGTTGATCTGGGTCGTGCGCCAGGCCACCATCGCCGCCAGCAGGAGCACCACACCGACCAAGCCCGCCGACTGCACCAGAGCGCGATGGTGCCGAGCGGGCAGCACGAAGATGGCCGCCACGATCGCTCCCGTCACCAGGCCACCGAAATGCGCACGCCAGTCGACTCCCGCGGAGAGGAATCCGATCGCCACATTGATCGCCAGCAGGATGACCACCTGCGTGATGTCATAGCGCAGTCGACGACCGGCGACGATCAGCGCGCCCATGAGTCCGAAGATCGCACCGCTGGCACCGACCGACACCGTTCGAACATCGGAGAACACGTACGACGCCACGCCGCCACCGAGCGCCGCGAGGACGTACAGGGTCAGATAGCGACCATGGCCGAGGATCCGCTCGAGTGTGGGCCCGAGGGCGAACAGGACATACATGTTGAAGGCGATGTGCAGGAAGGAGCCGTGCAGAAACGCGGCCGTCAGCAATCGCCACCACTCGCCTCCGACGGCGATGCCGACCGGCCACATGCCCCAATCGCCGGCAACCTCGTTGATGCCCGCCACGAACTGCAGCAGGAAGATCGCTGCGGTCAGGCCGATCAGCGTGAAGGTGACCACGGGGCGGCCGATCGGCGTTCCACCGGCCGGTGTGGTCACCTGGCGCGCGGTGGAGGCCGCGGCGGCGACGCAGTCCGAGCAGTGGAACCCGACAGGGGCCGGCACCATGCACTGCGGGCACACGGGTCGCTGACAACGCGTGCACCGCACCCCGGTCGCCTGGTCCGGATGCCGGGGGCACACCGGCAGGGACCCCGGCTCCGGGGTGGACTCGGTCATGCCACTCGCTAGTCGCGGGTGATCTCGATGGACGAGATGACGACGTCGCTCTTCGGACGATCACCCGGTGCGGTCTCGACTGCGGCGATCGCGTCGACGACGTCACGCGAAGCCTGGTCGGCGACCTCTCCGAAGATGCTGTGCTTGAAGTTGAGCCAGGTCGTCGGAGCGACGGTGATGAAGAACTGCGAGCCGTTGGTGTTGGGGCCGGCGTTCGCCATGGCCAGCAGGTAGGGGCGGTCGAAGGTCAGCTCGGGGTGGAACTCGTCATCGAATCGATACCCCGGACCACCGGTGCCCGTGCCCAGGGGATCGCCGCCCTGGATCATGAACCCGGAGATCACCCGATGGAAGATCGTGCCGTCATACAGGGGGGCAGTGCTCTTGGCCCGCACCTTCGGGTCGGTCCACTCCTGAGTTCCCTCGGCAAGGCCGGTGAAGTTGCGGACTGTCTTGGGCGCCTGCAGGTCGAAGAGGTTGACCTTGATGTCGCCGAGGTTGGTGTGGAGGGTCGCTGTGGTCGTCATGGAGGTGATCCTGTCAGACGGCCGGGCCGGCGTTGTCAGGACCCGTCGTCGTCCCACGGGTTCACGACGTCGATCCCGAGGCCATCGAAGTCACGGAGATTCCTCGTGGCGAGGGGATGACCGAGAACGAGCGCCGTTGCAGCGATCTGGGCGTCCGGCAGCGACAGGGGGCGTCCGATCATGAGTCGATCGGCGAGAAGGAGACCTGCCGTCCGCGCCACGTCGATGGTGATCGGGACAATGCGCCCGTGGAATGCGCGGATGGCGTCGTCGATGGACCGCTGCAACTCCGCACGTCGCGCTCCACGAGGCATGCGAGCCACGCCGAACGCCAACTCTTGAACCGTCACAACCGACATGTGGACCGTGCTCTCGCGACGACGCAGCCACGACGTCACCTCGGCACTGGGGGATGGTCGCAGGACTTCTGACAGGACATTGGTGTCGACGATCATCAGTCGAAACTCACCCGAGGCTCATAGGGGTCGCGAGCGGGGAGCAGGTCGTTGATGTCCACCCCTGCCTCGCGGAGTTGGGTGCCGAAGTCAAGGAGTGCATCGACGAAGGAGCGCTCCGCCGGCGACTCCACGGCGGCCGTCAGGATCGCTCGAACCTCGGCCTCCATGGACCGCTTGTTCTGGGCAGCACGGATACGGAGCTTGTCGCGGACATCGTCATCGAGATCCCGGATCGTCATCACGGCCACGTCCGGGACGATATCCATGTGCTGTCATTGATGTCAATGCTGGCATTGACATCACCTACGCGAGCGCGGGCTCTCGCCCGCTCACGCACTCCACGGTCGCGTCCACCACGCCGGACCCAGCCCCCGGACGGGCTTCACCCGGCAGGAATCAGCCGAGACGTGTGCTGGCGCCGCCCGTTCGCCGCGACTACTTCACCAGCCGCGACTACTTCACCAGCCGCAGCGTGATCGGGTAGCGGTACTCCTCGCCGCCGTAGGCCTTGATCCCGCCGATGATCATGAACACCAGGCCGAAGATCGCCACGATCGGGATCAGGAACGCTCCGATCACCACGAAGGTGAGGATGAAGCTGATCACCATCGCGATGACCAGGGTGATCTGGAAGTTCAGGGCCTCGGTGGACTGGTTCTTGACGAACGCCGACCGCGGACCGAACACCAGCATGATGATCAGCGGCCCGATGACCGCGATGATGATGCCGGACAGGTGGGCCAGCATGGCCCACAGCTTGGCGTCGGAGTCGGAAAGCTCCTGCGGAGCCGGAACGCCACTGCTCATGGTGGGCCTCCATTCCCTGGGGCTCTCAGGGTGACAGCAACCGGAACACCCACGCAAGATGCAGCGCTTGATGCCGGCCATCATGTGGCCGGTGCCGCGTTGAGGTTGTGGAGGCTAGGGGACTCGAACCCCTGACTTCTGCCTTGCAAAGGCAGCGCTCTACCAGCTGAGCTAAGCCCCCGAGTGAGCCTGTGCCCGCTCGACTATCGCAGGTCGGGCTCGGCTGTGGCCTCGGACCACAGGTCCTGCTCGGCCTTGTTGGCCATGATCTGGCGGTACACGAGATAGCCGACACCGGCCAGGACGACGAGGAGGAGAAGCTTCTTCATGGGGGCAGCGTACCCGGGACCGTCTGGTCGATGTGTGGTTGGCTCCGGGGAGCGATCCCCGACGAAGGGCCCCGCATGACCGCCGACCACCGTCGACTCCTGCAGCAGTGGCTCGACCGGGTACTGGCCAGGCCATCAGCCGTATGCGGGGTGTTCACCGGCGATGAGGGCCAGCCGTTCGGCCCCCGCGCGCGGCCATGGGATGAGCCGGATCTCCTCATCGATGCCACCCTCACAGCAGACGGCATCCGGCTCGACCTCGACAGCTACGGGGTTCGCGTGCCCTGGGCGATCAGTGGAGTCGTCGAGGTCGTGGAGGCCGAGCATCCTTGGGGCCCGGCCCTGCGGGTGATGAGGACCACGAGGGAAGGCGCAGACATCGTCTGGCTGGTGTGACGAAGTGGGCCTAGGTGGACTTGAACCACCGACCTCTTCCTTATCAGGGAAGCGCTCTAACCAAACTGAGCTATAGGCCCGCGTGCGAGGCAGAATGCTATCCGACTACAACAGGCCGGCTTCCAGCCCCCCGCAATCCCCTCAGCGTGCACAGCACGACACCGACCAGAGTCAGGCCCAGCGCCAGGGCGAGCGACACGATGATGAGGACCGGGTCGGCCCCCACCACCACGAAGCCGACCCACACCGGCTGAAGCAGCAGCCCGACGATCACGAGCGCGATGCCCAGGATCGAGGGCACTCGTGAGCCTGTCCCGCGCCGCAGGCTCATTCCCGCAGCGATGATGCACAGGATGGCCGCCACGACGGCGAGCACCAGGCCGACGGGCACGGTGAAGAACAGCAGGGCCCAGCCTCCCTCGACGAAGCCCGCGGCACCCAGCAGCGCCCCGATCACCGGGGAGAACATGACGAGCTGGGCCACCACGCCGAGGACGAGCCCGGTGATGGACACCCCCTTCATGATCGCCGTCGTTTCATGATGGCCGTCACCTCCGAATCACACGTCATCGGACAGGACCACTTCAATGCCTCCGGTGAGGCCCACACTGAGGTTGTAGAGGATGGCGAACAGGGTCGCCAGGATCGACACCACGACGATCTCGATCGAGGCCACCACCACGGCCACGCCCATCACGCGACTGATCTCGACGTAGTCCATCAGGTTGAAGCCGGTCGCCGCTGTGCCCACGACATCGTCGACCGTGGTCGACACCGTCTCGAACACCCCGGTGACGTCGAGCACCCACCAGAGTCCGGCCACTGCCACGATCAGGATGATCCCGATGGAGAGCGACAGCAGGAAGGCGGCCTTGGTCACCGACCACGGATCAACCCGAGTGACGTAGAGCCGCGCGCGCTTGGGCGACCGCGCGACCTCAGTCATTCCGTCGTCCCCGGATCGGCGAGCTCAGCCTCCGCACCATCCACCGATGTGGCCGTCGCGACATCGGCCTCGCCGACGACGACGCCCAAGTCAGCCTCTGTCGAGTCGTCGTCGCCTTCGTCATCATCAGCTGACTCGCCACCACGAGCGACCGCCACGATGGAGTCACCGTCCGCGAGATTCATCAGCGTGACACCCATGGTGTCGCGGCCAGAGGGTCGGACCTCGCCCACCCGGGTTCTGATCACGATTCCGTTGGAGGCGATGGCGAAGAGTTCGTCGTTCTCCTGGCACACCATGGCGCCGACGAGGGATCCGCGCTCCTCTACGAGCTTCATGGCGCGGACGCCGAGGATGCCGCGGCCCTTGGGTGCCCACTCACCCACCGGCGTGCGCTTTGCGAAGCCCCCGTCGGTGATGGTGACGACGTACGCGTCCGCCTGGACGACATCCATGGCGAGTAGAGAGTCATCGTCGCGGAATCGCATGCCGATGACACCGCTCGTCGCCCGACCCATCGGGCGCAGGGTCTCGTCGTCAGCGGTGAACCGCGCAGACATCCCCTTGCGTGAGACCAGCAGTAGGTCGTCGCTCTCGGAGACCTGGCGGGCTGCGATGAGTTCGTCATCGTCGGTCAGGTTGATCGCGATGATGCCACCCTGACGGTTCTTGTCGTACTCCGACAGCTTCGTCTTCTTGACCAAGCCCTTCCTGGTGGCCATCACGAGGTAGTCGGAGGACTCGAAGTCGGGCATCGCCAGTACCTGTGCGATCTCCTCGTCCGGCTGGAAGGCGAGCAGGTTCGCCACGTGCTGACCACGCGCATCACGGCCGGAGTCCGGCAACTGGTAGGCCTTGGCGCGGTAGACCCGGCCCTTGTTGGTGAAGAACAGGATCCAGTGATGTGTCGTCGTCACGAACATGTGCTCGACGACGTCGTCCTGTCGCAGCGCAGCACCCCGCACGCCCTTGCCGCCCCGGCGCTGCGAGCGGTACAGGTCGAGCTTGGTGCGCTTGGCGTAGCCGCCAGAGGTGATAGTCACGACGACGTCATCCTCGGCGATGAGGTCCTCGTCCGACATGTCGCCATCCCACGGCGCGAACTGGGTCCGACGCTCGTCCCCGAACTTCTCGGTGACCTCGGCGAGCTCCTCGCTGACGATCGATCGCTGACGGACCTCGCTCGCGAGGATGTCGTTGTAGTCAGCGATGCGAGCCATGAGCTCGTCGTACTCGTCGATGATCTTCTGCCGCTCGAGTGCGGCGAGTCGACGAAGCTGCATGTCGAGGATCGCCGTGGCCTGGACCTCGTCTATCTCCAGCAGCTCCATCAATCCGGCGCGGGCATCCTCGACGGTCGCCGAGGCCCGGATCAGGGCGATGACGTCATCGAGTGCGTCGAGTGCCTTCAGGTAGCCACGCAGGATGTGCGCCCGCTCCTCGGCTTTGCGCAGGCGGTAGCGCGTGCGCCGTTGGATGACCTCTATCTGGTGACTGATCCAGTGGCGGATGAACTGCTCGAGGGTCAGCGTGCGGGGAACCCCGTCGACCAGAGCCAGCATGTTCGCACCGAAGTTGTCCTGCAGCTGGGTGTGCTTGTAGAGCTGGTTCAGCACCACCTGAGCGACAGCATCACGCTTGAGCTCGATGATCAGCCGCATGCCGGTGCGTGACGATGAGTCATCACGGACATCGGCGATACCCGTCAGCTTGCCGTCGCCGACGAGCTCCGCGATGCGCAGGAGCAGGTTGTCAGGGTTCACCTGGTACGGCAGCTCCGTGACCACCAGAATCTGCCGCCCGCGGGCATCCTCGTCGACCTCGACGACAGCGCGCATCGTGATGGATCCGCGCCCTGTGCGATAGGCGTCCTCGATCCCGCGGCGGCCGACGATCATCGCACCCGTGGGGAAGTCGGGGCCCTTGACGATCTCCATGAGCGCGTCCTGGCGCTCCTGGCGCTCGGCATCCGGGTGCGCGAGCACCCACTGGGCCGCCTCGGCGATCTCCCGCAGGTTGTGCGGCGGGATGTTGGTGGCCATGCCTACGGCGATGCCCGAACTGCCATTAACGAGCAGGTTGGGGAACCTGCTCGGCAGGACACGGGGCTCCTGCGTGCGACCGTCGTAGTTGGGGCCGAAGTCGACGGTCTCCTCGTCGATGTCGCGCACCATCTCCATGGCCAGCGGGGCCATGCGGCACTCGGTGTATCGCTGAGCTGCCGGCGGATCGTTGCCCGGGGAGCCGAAGTTGCCCTGGCCCTGCACGAGCGGGTAGCGCAGGCTCCAGGGCTGGGCCAGGCGCACGAGTGCGTCGTAGATCGCACTGTCGCCGTGCGGATGGTAGTTGCCCATGACGTCGCCGACGACGCGCGCGCTCTTGGAGAAGTTGCGGTCAGGACGGTAGCCACCGTCGTACATCGCGTAGAGCACCCGGCGGTGGACCGGCTTCAGTCCGTCGCGCACGTCCGGAAGTGCACGCGAGACGATGACGGACATCGAGTAGTCCAGATAGGACCGCTGCATCTCCGTCTGCAGATCGACCGGGTCGATCCGGCCGTGGGGGCCTGGATCACCCGGAACGGTGTCATCGATCATGTCGATGTCGTCAGCCACGTGGATTGCCTCTCAGTGCGGTGCGATGGACAGAAGTGGAGCGCATGCGCCTAGATGTCGAGGAAGCGGACGTCTCGTGCGTTCTGCTGGATGAACGTGCGGCGTGACTCGACGTCCTCGCCCATCAGGACGCTGAACATCTCGTCCGCCTGGGCCGCGTCGTCGATGGTCACCTGGAGCAGGATCCGGCGCGCGGGATCCATGGTCGTCTCCCAGAGCTCGTCGGCGTTCATCTCGCCGAGACCCTTGTAGCGCTGGATCGCCTCTTCCTTCGGCAGACGACGTCCCGCTGCTGTACCCGCTTCGATCAGAGCTTCGCGCTCGCGCTCGGTGTACGCGAAGTCGGCGAGCTCCCGCGACCACTTGATCTTGTACAGGGGAGGCTGCGCGAGGAAGACGTGCCCGGCCTCGACCAGTGGCCGCATGAAGCGGAACAGCAGCGTCAGCAGCAGGGTGCGGATGTGCTGGCCATCGACGTCGGCGTCGGCCATCAGCACGACCTTGTGGTAGCGCAGGCGGTTGATGTCGAACTCGTCCTGGACGCCCGTGCCGAGCGCAGAGATGAGCGCCTGCACCTCGTTGTTGCCCAGCACCTTGTCGATGCGGGCCTTCTCGACGTTGATGATCTTGCCGCGGATGGGGAGGATCGCCTGAGTGCGCGGGTCACGGCCCTGACGAGCCGATCCGCCCGCTGAGTCACCCTCGACGATGAAGACCTCGCATTCCTCCGGCTCACGGCTCGAGCAGTCGATCAGCTTGCCGGGCATGCCCGCACCGCCGAGCAGGCCCTTGCGGTTGCGGGCGAGATCGCGTGCCTTGCGGGCGGCGATGCGCGCCGTTGCCGCCTGCACGGCCTTCCGGGCGATCTCCTTGCCCTCCGTCGGGTTCTTCTCGAGCCACTCGCCCAACTGGTCGTTGACGACCTTCTGCACGAAGGCCTTCATCTCGGTGTTGCCGAGCTTGGCCTTGGTCTGGCCCTCGAACTGGGGCTCTGCCAACTTGACGCTGATGATCGCGGTGAGGCCCTCGCGGACGTCCTCGCCACTGAGGTTGGCGTCCTTCTCCTTGAGGATGTTCCACTCGCGTGCGAACTTGTTCATGAGGGACGTGAGCGCCGCACGGAAACCCTCCTCATGGGTACCGCCCTCGGTGGTGTTGATCGTGTTCGCGAAGGTGTAGACAGACTCCGAGTAGGTCGTGTTCCACTGCATGGCGACCTCGGCACTCATGCGGCGGTCGTCGGCCTCGGACTCCAGGTAGATGACGGACGGGTTCGCCGCGCCCTTGCTCGCGTTGATGTGGGAGACGAAGTCGGCGATGCCGCCCTCGTAGTGATACTCCACGCGTCGGACGGCATCTGCGGTGATCTCGTCGTCGACGTCGTCGACGACGGCGGGCGCACGCTCGTCGATCAGCTCGAGGTACAGGCCCTTGTTGAGGAAGGCCATCTCCTGGAACCGGCGTGCGAGAGTCGTGAAGTCGTAGCGCGTGGTCTCGAAGATGTCGCCGTCCGCCCAGAACGTGACTGTGGTGCCGGTGGCGTCGGTGGCCTCACCCCTCTCCAGCGGGGCCTGCGGAACACCATGGAAGTAGGACTGTCGCCATACGTATCCGTCACGACGAACCTCGACGTCCAGGCGGGTGGACAGGGCGTTGACCACGGACACTCCGACGCCGTGGAGGCCGCCGGAGACCGAGTAGCCGCTTCCGCCGAACTTCCCGCCCGCGTGGAGCACCGTGAGCACGACCTCGACCGCCGGCTTCTTCTCGACCGGGTGCTCATCGACCGGGATGCCGCGACCGTCGTCGACCACCCGCACACCACCGTCGGCCAGCAGGGTCACGGTGATGCGGGTGGCGTAGCCGGCCATCGCCTCGTCGACGGAGTTGTCGGCGACCTCGTACACGAGGTGGTGCAGGCCCCGCTCACCCGTCGAGCCGATGTACATGCCTGGGCGCTTGCGGACGGCGTCGAGGCCTTCGAGCACGGTGATCGCGCTGGCGTCGTAGGACACGGGTGTCGTGGCTCCTTCGTGTCTGGTCGTTGACCGGTGTCGGTGGACACCGGCGCGATCCCACCCGATCGGGCGGCGGTCCCCTGACGGAGCAGTCGACGAGGTGGGTGGGATCGGGATCTCAGTCTACTGGTTTCCACGGACATCGACTGCCGCGCCACGGCCCATGGGGGCACTTCACGGCTGCTGACCCCCCTATGCGTGACCCGCCGTACACATGATCCCTGTCATGATCCCCTGAGGGCCTTGACGGGCTCAGCCGTACGTGTCCCGGGGACCTCGTCCCTTGACTGTTCGGGGTCCTTTGACCCAGGAGGGTGAGGCCGGTCCGACGACGGAGATCGAGGCCACCACGCCGGTCCCCACCTCCGCGTCGACCACCCGGCGGAGGTCTGGCAGCAGGAGCCGCACCTGGGTCGCCCACGCCGTCGACTCCGCCTGAAGCAGCAGGACGCCGTCCCGGAAGGACACCGGGTGGACGTGGTCGGCCAGCTCCGAGCCGACGACCGTGGACCATCGCGTCACGAGCCTGGCGATGGCGGAGTCGTCCTGCCAACCCCTCTCGGCCAGCAGGTCGTCGAGGGCCTGTCCCACGGATTGCGGATCGTGAGTGGCCCCGCCCTTGCCCGCCGGTCGGGTACCTGCCTTCCTGCGAGGTGCGGTCGACCGCGTCGCCCTGCGCAGGGTGGCAGCGGCCGCAGCGGCCGCCGCATCGACGTCGGGGCCCGAAGGCGATGGGGTCTGCCCGGCGTCCTCCGGCTCGATAGTGGGCGTCTCATCCGGCACCGGTGATCACCTCCTGCTGTGCGACACCCTTCGTGACACGGATGAGGGCTCCCGAGAGCGCTTCGGGGATGTCCTCCTCCACGGCTGCGGTGATGAGCACCTGAGTGCAGTCACGCACCCGCTCCGCCAGTCGACGCCGACGTGTGGTGTCGAGCTCAGCGAAGACGTCGTCGAGGATGAGGACGGGCTCGTCACCCTGGGCGCAGAGCACCTCCATTGCGGCGAGTTTCATCGCGAGCGCTATCGACCATGACTCACCGTGGGATGCGTAGCCCTTGGCCGGCAGACCCCCGAGCACAAGCCCCACATCGTCACGATGCGGCCCCACCAGAGTGAGGCCGCGGTCCAGTTCGTCCGCTCTCCGGCGATCGATTGCGGAGAGCATGGTGCTGCGCCAGGCATCGACGTCCGCAACGCCGTCGGGGTCATCGGTCATCGACGTCTGATACACGACCGCCAAGTCCGTGGAACTGACGGCATCATCCCCACCTGCGAGGAGCGCGTACGCGGATGGCAGGGGTTCAGCCAAGTCGGCGAGGATTGCCATGCGGGCGGAGAGGATCTGTGCTCCCTCGTCGGCCAGCCGCTGGTCCCAGACTTCGAGTGTGCGGTGGACGTCCTCGGTGTTGCCACGTCGAGCACCGTGCGCTGACTTCAGGAGTGCGTTGCGCTGTTTGAGGGCGCGCTCGTAGTCGGCTTTGACCCCCTGCATACGCGGCGATCGCTGGATCATGAGCTCGTCGAGGAATCGTCGACGGTCACTGGGATCACCCTTGACCAGCGCGAGGTCCTCTGGTGCGAAGACCACAGTGGTGAGCAGGCCGAGCACATCACGAGCCCTTGTGGCCGCAGCACGGTTGATGCGCGCACGGTTGGCGCGACCGGGGTTTATCTCCAGTTCAATGAGGACGCTGCGGTCGGGACGTTCCACTGTCACGGCGAGGACTGCACGTTCGGCGCCGGATCGCACCAGTGGCGCGTCGCCGGAAACTCGGTGACTGCCAAGGATGGACGCATAGGCGACAGCCTCGACGAGGTTGGTCTTGCCCTGCCCGTTGGAGCCGATGAAGGTGGTGATGCCCGGGGCGAGGGTGAGGTCGACCGACGTATACGACCTGAAGTCGGTCAGGCGAAGGCCTGATACCCACACGACATCAACCGGTGAGGCGAACCGGCATCAGCAGGTACTTGTAGGAGTCGGCGCCTGCGCTGGCGTCCTGCCCTGCGGTGAGGACGGCCGGCCGTGTCGACTGCGTGAACGAGAACTGCGTCATGGTGGCATTGATCGCGGCCAGGCCGTCGAGGAGGTACGCCGGATTGAACGCGATGTCGATGGCATCTCCTTCGAGGGAGCACTCGACGGCCTCTTCAGCGCTGGCATCGTCACCTGCGCCTGCCCGCAAGGTGAGCTCGGAGGCTGTGAAGGCCAGTCGTACGGGCGTATTGCGCTCGGCGACCAGTGCGACACGCTTGACGGCATCGCTCAGCACTGTCGTGTCGATGCTCGCCACTGCGGAGGATTCCGAGGGAAGCAGTGAGCGGTACTTCGGGAACTCTCCGTCGAGGAGTCTCGTGGTGGTTCGGCGGCCGTTGCCCTCGAAGCCGATGAGGCCGTCACCTGCACCGGCGGACGCGAGTGCGATCAGGACGTCATCGACGTCGGCGAGTGACTTCGCTGTGTCGGCGAGGGTGCGGGCGGGAATCAGCGCATGTGTAGACAGCGAAGGTGTGCTGGGCTGCCAGGTGAAGTCGCGTACAGCGAGGCGATACCTGTCGGTCGCGGCGAGAGTGATCGACGGACCCTCAATTTCGAGGCGAATACCGGTGAGGGTGGGAAGTGTGTCGTCGCGACCGGCAGCGATGGCCACCTGGGCCACTGCCTCGGCGAAGGCACGGCCGCCGATGGATCCGGAAGTGGTGGGCATGGCGGGCAGTTGGGGGTAATCCTCGGCAGGAAGCGTGGGCAGGGTGAAGGACGATCGGCCGCAGGTGAGTTGAAGCCGGCTGCCCTCGGTCTCGAGCACGACCGGGGCGGAAGGCAGGGAGCGGGCGATGTCGGCGAGGAGTCTGCCTGACACCAGTGCGATTCCAGGGTCGGTGATGTCCGCATCCACCTCGACCCGACCGGAGACTTCGTAGTCGAAGCTGCTGATGGTCAGACCATCCGCTGTGGCGTTGAGGACGAGTCCAGCAAGTACGGGCAAGGACGGCCGCGAGGGCAGGGTGCGAGCAGCCCAGGCAACTGACTCGGCCAGCACGTCGCGTTCAACTCGGAGTTTCACGGTTTCCCTCCTGATCCAAGGGCGTCAGTGTGGCAGGAAAGAGGCGCTCTGGCGTAGTAGGGGTGTGGTGTGTGGATGGCGAGGTTGTCCACGGCACGGGCTCCTAGGACGTAAGTCTTGTGATGATCTCTAGGTGTAGTCATCGTCGTAGGGGGTGTGGACGATGTGGAGAACAGCCATTGAGCCTGATCAGAGCGGATTTCGGCCTGGGGACCGGGATGGGTATTGCGGCCATCCACGCGTGGATGGCGGTGGACGGGGCACGTGGGTGGGTGGGACATCCACGGGTCAGGGAAGTGTTATCCACATTACGGCTGAGAGTTTGTGGTGATTTGGGGTGGGTTTTCCACACGTTGTTCTACCGCTGGGGACAGAAAAAAGGGATAAATGACCTGGAGTCCTATGACGTTTGTCCACAAGGTGGGGACACTGTGGGGATAGATGTGACGCGTGATTCTTGTGGGTCACAGGGTGCGTTGCTGTGATTTGATCCGGCTGGTGAGGTCGGTGACCTGGTTGAACAGGCTGCGTCGCTCGGCCATGAGCTGGCGGATCTTCCGGTCGGCATGCATCACCGTGGTGTGGTCTCGGCCCCCGAATGCCTGGCCGATCTTGGGCAGTGACAGATCGGTGAGCTCACGGCACAGGTACATGGCGATCTGCCGAGCGGTGACCAGCACGCGAGACCTGCTGGAGCCACAGAGGTCGTCGACGGTGACGCCGAAGTAGGACGCTGTTGCGGACATGATCTGGGCGGCGGTGATCTCCGGACCCGTCTCACTGGGGAGCAGATCCTTGAGCACGATCTCGGTGATGGCGAGGTCGACGGGCTGGCGATTGAGTGATGCGAAGGCGGTGACGCGGATGAGAGCGCCTTCAAGTTCCCGGATGTTCGTTGAAATCTTCGAGGCGATGAACTCGAGTACCTCCGGCGGCGCCACGAGTCTTTCCTGAACCGACTTCTTGCGCAGGATGGCGATTCGGGTCTCGAGGTCAGGTGGCTGAACGTCCGTGATGAGTCCCCATTCGAATCGCGAGCGCATGCGATCCTCGAAGTCCGGCAGCTGTTTCGGTGGGAGATCGCTTGTCACGACGATCTGCTTGTTGGCGTTGTGCAGGGTGTTGAAGGTATGGAAAAACTCTTCCTGCGTCTGGACTTTTCCGCTCAGGAACTGGATGTCGTCGACGAGGAGTACGTCGACGTCCCGATATCGCCGCTGGAAACTTGCTGCCTTGTCGTCACGAATGCTGTTGATGAATTCGTTGGTGAACTCCTCTGAGCTGACGTAGCGCACGCGCGTTCCCTTGTACAGGGTGCGGGCGTAGTGGCCGATGGCGTGCAGCAGATGAGTCTTGCCCAGCCCGGACCCGCCGTAGACGAAGAGGGGGTTGTAGGCGCGGGCGGGCTGCTCGGCGACGGCCACGGCGGCGGCATGGGCGAAGCGATTACTGGAGCCGATGACGAAGGTGTCGAAGGTGTACTTGTCGTTGAGCCGTCCGTCCTCATTGCGAGTGCCCGGGGAACCAGTGCCCGGCCGGGGCGAGTCGTCGACGGCGATCGTCTCGGCCATGTCGGCGTAGGTGGCGTCCGCGACCTCGTCGGTCGACTCCTCGATGGTGGGCGCGATGGAGGAGTCGACAGTCACCGCAAGGCGGATCTCCCGGCCCAGGGTCTCAGACAGGGCCTGAACGACGAGGGGTCGCAGCCGGGTCTCGAGGACGTCCTTGGTGAACTCGTTGGGCGCGGCGATGAGAGCGGTGTCCTCGACCAGACCCATGGGGCGGGTCAGGTTGACGAATGCTCGCTGCTGGGCGGTCAGGTTGCCGTCGGTGAGCGAGGCGATGGCCATGGCCCAGATCTCCGCGAGATCGTCGGTGCGTTCCACGAGTACCCCAATTCCCAAGCCGTCCACATCAGTTATCCACAGGTGTGGACCGTCCGGGTGACACTAGTCAGGGGGCCACGGAGATCACAAGAGGGGGTCGACCTGCTGGGGGCGGCTT
>JBIIJX010000187.1:0-4989 GCA_044233495.1 Candidatus Nanopelagicales bacterium | reverse complement strand
GGAGGTCACCGAGATCAAGGGCGGTGTGCGCAAGCTCGTCCGCCGCAACAAGTTCCCCGGCTACGTGCTGGTGCGCATGGACCTCACCGACGAGTCGTGGGGCACCATCCGCCACACGCCCGGTGTGACGGGGTTCGTCGGCCACGGACACCAGCCGGCTCCGCTGTCGCTCGACGAGGTCGTTGCGATCCTCGCGCCCGCCCCGGAGAAGAAGGCAGCCGCTGCCGGCTCCGCCGAGGCGCCGTCCGGCGGTGGGGCCGCTGCCGGTCCGGCCATCGAGATCGACTTCTCGATCGGGGACTCCGTCACCGTGGTGGATGGTCCCTTTGCCACCCTCCACGCGACGGTCTCCGAGATCAACATCGAGGCTCAGAAGGTCACCGGATTGGTCGAGATCTTCGGCCGGGAGACTCCCGTCGAACTGGCCTTCAGCCAGATCATCAAGAACTAGCACGACGCTCCACAACTGCACGACCCGCGAGAACGACGTTCGACCCCACAGGGCTGCCGCCCGGTGGGCCACCACAACGAAGGACCCGACACACCATGGCACCGAAGAAGAAGGTCGCCGGCCTGATCAAGCTCCAGATCCAGGCCGGGCAAGCGAACCCGGCGCCGCCGGTCGGCCCTGCCCTGGGCCAGCACGGCGTCAACATCATGGACTTCTGCAAGGCGTACAACGCCGCGACGGAGAACCAGCGGGGCAACATCATCCCGGTCGAGATCACCGTGTTCGAGGATCGCTCGTTCGACTTCGTCCTGAAGACGCCTCCCGCGTCGCGCCTGATCCTCAAGGCTGCTGGACTGGATAAGGGCTCGGGCGAGCCGCACAAGGTCAAGGCGGGGTCGATCACCAAGGCCCAGGTCCGCGAGATCGCCGAGGCCAAGATGCCCGACCTCAATGCGAACGATGTCGAGGCCGCGATGAAGATCATCGAGGGCACGGCTCGTCAGATGGGTATCACCGTCTCCGCGTGAGCGGAGAGCACCAGACCGTCTCCGCGTGAGCGGAGAGCACCAGACCGTCTCCGCGTGAGCGGAGAGCACCATTCACCCGAGTGGCAGAGCCAGCGCGGCTCGGACCACGACCTGCGAAGGAGCAGAGATGAAGCGCAGCAAGGCCTATGCCGCCGCGGCGGAGAAGATCGATACCGCGGCCCTGTACTCCCCCCTGTCGGCGGTGCGTCTGGCCAAGGACACCGTCTCGACGAAGTTCGACCCGACCATCGAGGTCTCGATGCGCCTCGGCGTCGATCCCCGCAAGGCGGACCAGATGGTCCGTGGCACCGTCAACCTTCCGCACGGCACCGGCAAGACCGCTCGGGTCCTGGTCTTCGCCAACGGCGAGAAGGCGGAGGAGGCTCGCGCCGCAGGCGCGGACTATGTCGGCGGCGATGACATGATCGAGAAGGTCAAGGGCGGATGGACCGACTTCGACTCGGCCGTCGCCACCCCCGACCTCATGGGCAAGGTGGGCACGCTCGGCAAGGTGCTCGGTCCGCGAGGCCTGATGCCCAACCCGAAGACGGGAACCGTCACGATGGACGTGGCCAAGGCGGTCAACGACATCAAGGGCGGCAAGATCGAGTTCCGCGTCGACAAGCACTCGAACCTGCACTTCCCGATCGGCAAGGCATCGTTCGGTGAGCAAGCCCTCGTCGAGAACTATGCGGCAGCGCTCGACGAGATCCTGCGCCTGAAGCCGAGTGCCGCCAAGGGCCGCTACATCAAGAAGGCGACGATGTCGTCGACCATGGGCCCCGGCATTCCCCTGGATCCGAACCGCGTGAAGGACCTCATGTCGGAGGACGACGTCTAGGTCCCGCACAGCCGTCACCGACGAGCCCCCGGTCGAGTCCCTTCGGCCGGGGGCTCGCCTTTTGTCCGAATCGGTTGCCGAGTCCGACCGGGAAGGTCAGACTCAAGGATCCGGAGCAGGGGGAGAGGGAGAGTCGTGGGCTACTACCTGCCATTGACCAACCCCGTGCTCGAGACGGTCGACGTCAACGTCACGCTCAGCGGACTGCACATCCTCAAGGACGTCAGTATCGGTGTCCCACGTGGCAGCGTGACCGGTCTCATCGGGCCGAACGGTGCCGGCAAGACGACCGTCTTCAACGTGATGAGCGGCTTCCTGAGCGCCGACTCCGGGGAGGTGCGCGTTGAGGGCCGCAGGCTCCGGCACATCGCCCCCCACCGGCTGACCCGTCTGGGGATCGCGCGGACCCTTCAGGGAGTCGGACTCTTCCCGAGCCTGACGGCGCTGGAGAACGTCATGCTGGGGGCCACCGTCCGGGTCCGCAGCGGCATCGTCGCCGATGCCCTCGCCCTGCCCTGGGCCGATGCCCGTCAGCGTCAGCTGCGCGACCAGGCGCGCGCCATCATGGAGGAGCTCGCCGTCCTCGACGTCGCTGATCGCCGGCCGGGGGAACTGCCCTACCCGATCCAGAAGCGGGTGGCCCTCGCACGTGCACTGGTCAGCGACCCCCGGATCCTGCTGCTGGACGAGCCCGCCGGCGGCATCAGCGCCGAGGACATGGCCGACCTCGGCGGCCTCATCAAGAGCTGGGCTCCCGATCGCACCGTGCTCTTGGTCGAGCACCACATGGAACTCGTGATGGACGTCTGCGACTTCATCTGGGTGCTCGACGCGGGCTCGGTGATCGCCGCGGGCACGCCCGAGCAGGTGCGCAGCGATCCCGCGGTCCTCGCCGCCTACCTCGGCGAGGAGGCGCACTGATGCTCGTCATCGAGGGGCTCAGCGTGTCGTACGGTCCCGTGCAGGCGCTGCGGGATGTCTCCCTCACCGTGCCTCCCGGGCAGGTGACGGCGGTGATCGGGGCCAACGGAGCCGGCAAGTCGACGCTCCTGCGCACGCTCGCGGGCCTGGTGCGGCCGGAGTCCGGTCGCGTCACCTTCAACGGCGAGGACATCACCGGATGGGCGCCCGAGGACGTCGTGCGCTCCGGGATCGCCATGGTGCCCGAAGGTCGCTCCACCATCCCCGAGCTCACGGTGGAGGAGAACCTGCGCCTCGGTGGACTGTGGCGCACGCAGGCGCAGCGGAACGCCTCAGAGACGAAGGTGTTCGCGCTCTTCCCGATCCTGCAGGAGCGCCGCCACCTGCGGGCCGACACCCTGAGTGGCGGCGAGCGGCAGCAGCTGGCGATCGGGCGCGCCCTCATGTGCGGTCCGCAAGTGCTGCTGCTGGACGAGCCCTCGCTCGGGCTCGCCCCGCTCATCGTCACCCAGATCCTCGAGCTCGTGCGCGACCGTGCGCGCGAGACCAACCTTGCTGTTCTGCTGGTCGAGCAGAACGCGGTGACCGCGCTCCGCGTCGCGCGGACAGGGATGGTGCTGAATCTCGGTCGCGTGGTCCAGCAGGGCCCTGCGGCCGAGATCGCATCGGACGAGCAACTGCGTCACGCGTACTTGGGCTACTGAAGGGCAGCCATGGGCAGCTTCGTCGACTTCTTCCTTGGTGGTGTCGCCAACGGTGCGGTCATCGCCCTGATGGCCCTCGCCCTGGTGCTCGTATGGCGCTCCACTCGCGTCGTCAACTTCGCGCAGGTGGGGCAGGCGATGTTCACGACTTTCGTCGGGCTGAGCGTGCTGCAGCTCACCGGCTCGTGGTTCGTGGCGCTGGTCGTCGCGGTCGTCGCCGGAGCACTCCTGGGCCTGATCGTGCACGTTCTCGTCATGCGCCCCGTTCGACGAGCTGACTCCTCGGGCGCGATCATCGCGACCTTCGGCGTGCTCATCGCGCTGCAGTCCCTCGCCGCGATGATCTGGGGTGGGGAGCCGAGGTCGTACCCAACGCCGGTGGAGTACGTGGGCCTGGAGATCTTCGGGCGGGTGTTCCCGATCACGCCGTACGACATCCTGGTGCTGGTCGTCACCGCCCTGCTCGTCGCGGCCCTCGCCATCCTGCTGACCAAGACCAAGCTGGGCCTGTCGATGCGTGCAGCGGCGTTCAACCCCGAGGTGGCCCGACTCTCCGGAGTGCGGGTGTCGCGGATGCTCGCCGTCGGCTGGGTGATCGCCGGCATGGTCGGGGCGGTCGCGGGTGTTCTCGTGGCACCGACGTCGACCCTGTCACCCAACAGCTTCGACATCTTCCTGGTGTTCGCCTTCACGGCGGCCGTCATCGGCGGACTCGACTCCCTCGTCGGCGCCGTCGCGTTCGGCATCGGTACCGGGCTCGTGCTGTCACTTGTCACGGGCTACAGCGATGCCAGCAATGCGGCGATCGTCGCCCTCGTCCTGCTCGGTCTGAACCTGTGGTTCAAGCCCGACGGAGTCTTCTCGCACCACAAGGCGAGGTCCGTCTGATGCTGGAGCGCTGGAACGCACTGATCCTGCGAGTCCCGGGCTCGCGGCTGCTCGGCCATGCGGCCCTGGCCTTCCTGATCTGGGTGGGACTGTCCCTGCTCAACGGCGCTGTCGACACCCAGTTGAGCTACTACCTCGCCGTCGCGGCGATGTACGCCACGGCCATGTTCGGCATGACGATCCTCGTCGGGCTGTCAGGCCAGGTTTCGCTCGGCAACGGTGCGCTGATGGCTGTGGGCGGGTACGTCTTCGCGCTGACGTCGATGCACTGGTCGACCGTGCCGATCATCGGCGTGCCGTGGAATGCGGTGTGGTCGATGGTGTTCGCCGGACTGGGCGGTGTGATCGCCGGCGCGGTGATCGGCGCCCTGGGTGCGCGCCTGCGCGGCCCCTACCTGGCCGGGCTCACGCTCGGCATCGCCGTGGGTGCGGCCTCGATCATCAACCGGTTCCCGACGTTCCTCGGCGGTGAGCAGGGGCTGAAGCTGATCGTCCCCTATCCCGAGGGCGGCTACCCGGACATGGAGGAGGCCGTCGTCACCGAGGAGGAGGCTGACGCAGCCCTGGAGGAGTTCCTGGTCGAGGAGGAGGCCCCAGTCGATGGCGCCGACTCGGGGGCCGGCGCGGAGTCGGGGGTGGCGGAGGGGGATCTGCTGA
>JBIIJX010000186.1:0-5010 GCA_044233495.1 Candidatus Nanopelagicales bacterium | reverse complement strand
GAACGCCGAGTTCTTCGCCGAACTCGGGTCGCCGGGAGGCGCCGCCAAGCTCGGGGCGCAGGACTTCGACGCCCCGCTGCTCGCGTCCGTACCGCCGCAGGAGCACGACCACTGAGCGAGGTCCCGTCGGACGGCACCGCACTCACGGCGCCCCCGTCGGCCCTGCCCGACTTCCCCTGGGACGTCCTGGCCCCGTTCGCGGAGCGGGCGCGTGCGCATCCCCACGGGGTGATAGACCTCTCCGTCGGCACGCCGGTGGATCCGACCCCGAGCGTCGTTCAGCAGGCCCTCCGCGACGCCGCCGACGCACCCGGCTACCCCACTGCGGCCGGGCGCACGGAGATGCGGGCCGCCTGTGCTCGCTGGCTGTCGCGCACCACGGGCACCGAGGTCGATGTCGACGCGATCCTGCCGACGATCGGCTCCAAGGAGATGGTCGCGGGGCTGCCCCGGCTGCTGGGCCTCGGTGCCTCGTCCCGCATCGTCATCCCGCGGATCGCGTACCCCACGTACGCCGTCGGTGCAGTTCTCGCCGGAGCCGAGTACGTCGCGACGGACGAACCAGAGTCCGTCCCCGGTGTCGACCTTGCATGGCTGAACTCCCCGGGCAATCCCACGGGTCGAGTCCTGTCCGCGAGTCGCCTGGCGTCGATCGTGGACTGGGCGCGCAGCACCGGGACCGTCCTCGTCAGCGATGAGTGCTACATCGAACTGGGCTGGGAAGAGGAGCCGGTGTCGCTGCTGCATCCCACGGTGAGCGGGGGGTCACATGAGGGCCTTCTCGTGCTCCATTCGCTGTCGAAGAGATCCAATCTCGCCGGGTACCGCTTCGGGTTCCTGGCCGGTGACCCCGACCTCGTCCGTCGGATCCTCCTCGTGCGCAAGCACTCCGGGATGATGGTGCCGTCACCGATCCAGGCCGCTGCTGTCGCAGCGCTCGACGACGACGTCCATGTGCGCGAGCAGAAGGAGCGCTATCGCACACGGCGCTCCCTGCTCATGTCGGCGGTGACGGCTGCGGGCTTCCGGATCGATGACAGCGAGGCGGGCCTGTACCTGTGGATCACGCGAGGCGAGCAGTGCTGGGACACCGTCGGCTGGTTCGCCGATCGAGGCATCGTCGTGACACCCGGTGACTTCTACGGCTCTGCGGGTGAGCGGCATGTGCGGATGGCCCTCACGGCCACCGATGAGGCCATGGAGCAGGTGCCGGGCCGCCTCGGGTGATCCGTATGGGCACTGACGATCCGCCGACCCGAAAGTGGTCCGAAACAGGGCCTCGGTAGGCTGCCGGGCAGGAGGTTTCTTGTGTCTGACTACAGTCTCACCTACCCCGACGGCCAGCTCCCGCTTGCCGAGGTCCCCTCGACGGTGGGCGAGCCCGGCATCAATATCGGGCCATTGCTGAAGACCACCGGCCATGTCACGCTCGACCACGGCTTCATGAACACGGCGGCCTGCACGTCGGCCATCACCTACATCGACGGTGATGCCGGGATCCTCCGTTACCGCGGATATCCGATCGAGCAGCTTGCGCAGCAGTCCACCTTCCTCGAGACCTCCTACCTCCTCATCTACGGGGCGCTTCCGTCCGCGGAGCAGCTCGACACCTTCAAGCGCGACATCCGGATGCACACGATGCTGCACGAGGACCTGCGCCGCTTCTTCGACGGATTCCCGCGCGATGCCCACCCGATGGCGGTGCTCTCGTCTGCTGTCTCTGCGCTGTCGACCTTCTATCAGGACTCGCTCGACCCCTTCGATGACCGCCAGGTCGAGATCTCGACGATTCGCCTGCTGGCCAAGGTGCCGACGATCGCCGCATACGCGCACAAGAAGGCCGTGGGCCAGCCATTCATGTACCCGGACAACTCCCTTGGGTTCATCGACAACTTCCTGCGCATGACCTTCGGCGTCCCGGCGGAGCCGTACGAGGTCAACCCCGTGCTGTCCAAGGCACTGAACCAGCTGCTCTTGCTGCACGCGGACCACGAGCAGAACTGCTCGACGTCGACCGTGCGCCTGGTGGGGTCCTCGCACGCCAATCTGTTCGCGTCCGTGTCGGCGGGTATCAATGCGCTCTTCGGGCCGCTCCACGGCGGCGCGAACCAAGCCGTCATGGAGATGCTGCAGAACATCCACGCGCAGGGCGGTGGCGTCAACACCTTCATCCGCCAGGTCAAAGACCGCCAGGACGGCGTCAAGCTGATGGGCTTCGGACATCGGGTCTACAAGAACTACGACCCCCGTGCTGCCATCGTCAAGAAGACCGCGCACGACGTGTTCGGGCAGTTGAACGTGTCGGACCCCCTGCTCGACATCGCGCTGAGACTCGAAGAGGTGGCGCTCGCCGACGACTTCTTCATCGAGCGCAAGCTCTACCCGAACGTCGACTTCTACACGGGCCTGATCTACAAGGCGATGGGCTTCCCGACCGAGATGTTCACCGTTCTGTTCGCCCTCGGTCGACTGCCGGGGTGGATCGCTCAGTGGCGCGAGATGATCAACGACCCGGACACCAAGATCGGGCGGCCTCGCCAGGTGTACATCGGCGCACCGCTGCGCGACTACGTCCCCATCGTCTCCCGCTGACCGCCTCACTCCAGCTGCACAGGAGCTACAGGGGTCAGTCGGGGGCGTGGAGGATGGCGTTGAGGCCGCCCCAGGTGCCGGTGCGCGGCACGACCTCGATGGCGCCGGTCTGCGAGTTCCTGCGGTAGAGCAGGTCGGCCGCTCCGGACAGCTCGCGGGCCTTGGCGGTGCCGCCGTCAGGAAGGCTGACCTTCGATCCCCCGGTCACGTACAGGCCGGCCTCCACGACGCAGTTGTTGCCGAGCGAGATGCCCACGCCGGCATTCGCACCGATGAGGCAGCCCTTTCCGATGCTGATCACCTCGGTGCCACCGCCGGACAGAGTGCCCATGATCGATGCGCCGCCGCCGATGTCGGATCCGTCGCCGACCACCACCCCGGCCGAGATCCGTCCTTCCACCATGGATGTGCCGAGTGTGCCCGCATTGAAGTTGACGAAGCCCTCGTGCATGACGACCGTGCCCGATGCGAGGTGGGCGCCGAGGCGCACGCGGTCGGCGTCTGCGATGCGCACCCCACTGGGGACGACGTAGTCCACCATGCGGGGGAAGCGGTCCACGCCGTGCACCGTCAGGTGCTGCCCTTTGCGACGCAGATGCAACCGCGTCTCGACCACGCGATCGACGGGAACTGGCCCCACGCTCGTCCAGGCGACGAGCGGCAGGATCCCGAAGATGCCGTCGAGGTTGATGCTCCGCGGTCGCACGAGCCGGTGGGAGAGGAGGTGGAGGCGCAGATACGCGTCGGCGACATCGGCTGGTGGCGCCTGCAGGTCCTCGATGACCGTCGCCACCGAGCGCACGCTCGTGCCACGCACCGAGTCCGCGTCGATACCCGCCTCCAGGTGCGGAACGTCGACGGGGGTGGAGCCGAGAACCGGCTCGGGATACCAGACCTCGAGCGGTGTGTCGCCGTCGTACGTGGCCAGGCCCAGGGCAGCGGCGGGGCCGCTCACGGTCGACGGATCGAGTGCGTCGGAGGTGTCGGGCGTCATGCGGCTACCGTAGCGACGTGGACTCCCTATCTCCCCTCGACCTCAGCATCGGGTCCGTACCCCTCACCGCGAGGCTCATCGACGTGCCCAGTGAGTCCGGACAGGAGCGTGTGCTTGCCGATCTCGTCGAGTGCGCATTGCGCGAGGTCCAGGGGCTCACGGTGGTGCGGCACGGCAACACCGTCGTGGCCCGTACGGAACTCGGTCGGCCGGAGCGTGTGCTGATCGGCGGTCATCTGGACACCGTTCCTGCGCACGCCAACCTGCCTCACCGCTTCGACGGGGACCTGCTGTTCGGTCTCGGTGCCTGCGACATGAAGGGCGGTGTGGCGATATCCCTGACCCTGGCGGGCTCGATCGTCGCGCCCGTCCGCGACGTGACGTACGTGTACTACGACTGCGAAGAGATCGAGGCCGACCGCAACGGACTCAACCTCCTGGCCTCGCACCACCCCGAGCTCCTGCAGGCGGACCTGGCGATCCTCATGGAGCCCTCGGATGCCGGGATCGAGGCGGGGTGCCAGGGCACCCTGCGCGTCGAGGTCCGGACCGACGGGGTACGTGCGCACAGCGCCCGGTCGTGGATGGGGGTCAATGCCGTCCACAGGGCCGGGGAGGTGCTGGATCGACTCCGTGCGTATGTTCCGCGCACGCCGGTGATCGACGGACTGACCTACCGCGAGGGGTTGAATGCGGTGGGCATCACCGGCGGCGTGGCCGGCAATGTCATCCCCGACTCGTGCATCGTCACCGTCAATCACCGCTTCGCGCCCGATCGCTCCGTTGACGAGGCCATCGGGCACGTGCGCGAGGTGTTCGACGGGTTCGAGGTCGCGGTGATCGACGCTGCCCCGGGTGCCCGGCCCGGCCTCGATCGTGCTGCGGCGGCCGACTTCGTCGCGGCAGTCAACGCCGTGCCGCGCCCGAAGTTCGGCTGGACGGATGTGGCGCGCTTCGCGCAGCTGGGCATCCCGGCCCTCAACTTCGGGCCGGGTGACCCGTCCCTCGCTCACACGCGTGACGAGCATGTGTCGGTCGCGCAGATCCGTGCCTGCGAGGAGCGCCTTCGCGCGTGGCTCAGCCCCGCCTGATCAGTGCCCGCCGCTCATGACTGCTTGACGGCTTCCACGTCGAGGAGCAGGGTGATGTCGTCGCCGACGAGCACGCCGCCGGTCTCGAGCGCCGTGTTCCACGTCAGGTCGAAGTCCTTGCGGCTGATCTTCGCGGTGCCCTCGAATCCGATGCGCTGGTTGCCCCAGGGATCCTGGCTGAGTCCGATGAACTCGTAGTTCACGTCGACAGTGCGGGTGACGCCGTGGATGGTGAGATCGCCGGTCACGACGACGTCGTTGCCGTTGGCCTGCACATTCGTCGAGACGAATGTCAGGGTCGGGAAGGCATCGGCGTTGAGGAAGTCGGGGGAC